>JAYTUX010000558.1:0-10423 GCA_043744315.1 Betaproteobacteria bacterium
CGGGTGTCGGTGGAAAACTGCGCAGCACAAGTGATGAAGCTGGCAAGTAGCGCCCAATTCGCCGAGTCCGCCGAGTCGCGGAAAAAAATCCGCGATCTGGCGAAAGTCGCGCATATTCGCGGCATGCTGCGTGCCGATCCGCGCACGCGTAAATTGAATATCGCTGTGGATGTCTCAGATGATCACGCCACTTTGAGCGGCATTGTCGAAACTGAAAACGATCTTAAACACGCGGCAGAGGTTACAGTGACGGTGCCAGGCATTGCCCGCGTCACCAATAGCCTGAAAGAAATGAGCGGCGCGTACCGCCGGTTTGGCAATTAGCGGCGGTCGATTTTTTGCGGCTCAGAATTCCTTCCAGTCCTTTTCATCGGCGTCGCCGCTGAAGCGCGGTTCACGCAATTGCGGCGCGCGGCCTGGACGCACCATCAATGCTCCTCGCACCTCGGCTTTTCGTGCCGCAGTTTTGCCTGTCGGCGCGATCGGTGAAAGGGGTTTGAACTCGCGATCCGGTGTATCGTGCGCACTTTCTGCAGTCAATTTGAAGTTTCCAACAACCCGTTCAAGTTCCTCAGCCTGTGCCGCGAGTTGTTCTGCGGTGGCCGCTGCCTCTTCGACCAGCGCTGCATTTTGTTGCGTGGTGTTTTCCATTTGGGTGATGGCTTTATTGACCTGCTCGATACCCGAACTCTGTTCCTGCGAAGACAACGCGATTTGCGAAATGATCTCGTTGACGCGCGCCACGGAATCGACAATTTCCTGCATGGTGCGGCCAGTTTCTTCGACCAGGCGCGCGCCGGTTTCGACGCGATCGCCCGATTCACCAATCAGTGCTTTGATTTCCTTGGCGGAGGTCGCGGTACGTTGCGCAAGAGACCGCACTTCTGCCGCCACCACCGCAAATCCACGCCCTTGTTCGCCGGCGCGCGCGGCCTCCACGGCGGCATTGAGCGCAAGAATATTGGTTTGAAACGCAATGCCATCGATGACGCCAATGATGGCGGAGATTTTCCGCGCACTTTCCGTAATATCTGCCATCGTGTCCACCACTTCCGCCACCATCGTCCCGCCCTTCTGGGCGACGGTCGATGCGCCGGCGACATAATTTGCCGCCTCGCGCGCGCTGTTGGCATTCGCTTTTACCGTTGACGTGAGTTCTTCAATGGCGGAAGCGGTCTCCTCAAGACTGGATGCCTGCGCTTCAGTGCGACCTGAGAGATCGCTATTGCTGGTCGCGATTTCCCGCGAAGCAAGCATGATTTTTACCGTTCCATTACGTACTTCACGAACGATACCGGTGAGATTTTTGTTCATGGTGTCGAGCGCGCGCATGAGCTGGCCGGCTTCATCATCGGATCGCGTGTCGATCTGTGCCGTGAGATCGCCGTCGGCAACCGTCTGTGCGACTCGTACGGCGCCGGTTAGCGGGCCGAGAATCGCGCGGCGCAGCCACCACATTATTGCAGTGCCGATCGCAAATGAAATGAGCATCGCAATAAGGTAGATCACGCGCCCGCTGGAAGTGCTGGCGACGATCGCGGTGCCACTGCCTTCGAGCGCGCTTTTCTGGTAGGCGACCATCTTGTTGAGCGTGCCGACATAGTCGCTGATGGCGGGTACCATGCGTGTGTCTACCAGCTTGTTGGCCTCGTCATTATTGCCCGCCTTGCGCGCGTTCAAGGCTGCCGTGCGCGCGGCAACGTACAACTGACGCTTTTCGCCAACTTCGGCGAAGATCGCTTTCGCTTCAGGGGTGGAGATCAACGTCTCGACCTGTTTTTGCAAAATCGAGATGCGCTTGGTGGTTTCTTCAAGCGTAGGTGCCAACAGCTTCTTGACATCTTCATCGCCGGACCGCGCCAGCACCAGTGCCCGCACTGCGTTCGCTTTGGTTTCGGAGTACCAGTCCCAAACGATGCGTTCTTCTTTCGCGTCGTCGTTGATGATTTGTTCAACACGGCCTGCCATGTCGCCCAACTGCCAGAAACCAATCAACATAGTGACAACCATCAATGCAACCAATGACGCAATCGCAATTGCCATTTTTGTGGCGATTTTCATTTTGCTCCCTCTTATCTGAATCGCGCTTGAATTGACTCTAACCAGGCATTACGTCCGCCGAGGCTACTGAAATACAGGATGAGTTTCACTCGCTGTGATGGTACATCACCTGAGTTTTCATAATTGCTCCGTTACAAACCGTCAAATTCGCGCGCAACCATTGGTGAACCGTTTGCAAAGTCAAACTTACAATCGCTTACAAACTTCCGCTCGCTCAACGAGTCAATTGGAATGTAAGTCCGCAAACTGACGATAGTTCGTTCGCGAGTGCGTGCGAGTCCTGTTCGGCGCTAAGATAGATGGTCGAAAAATATTAACGCCAGCCGATGCCGCAAATGTGCCGATCTTCCAAGCGCAACACGGTGACATATTGGTTTTCATTATCGTATTTGTCTTTGAATTCGCCGCCTTCCCCGCACAGCGGACACATAGAAAATTTCACACGCACCCGACAACATGCAAAACACACAACGATTTTTCTCCAATGCGAAATGGCAGCGCTTGCCTGGATGGGTACGGCTTGCGTTGATTCCCGCAATTTTCATTGCGCTAATTGGCGGCGGCGGATATTACCTTTACGTGAACTATTATTCGCACCCCGCTGTCGATGACGCTGCGAAAGCGGCAGCAGCGAAGGGGGGCAACGCGGGCACCACCCCGGGCGGCCCAGGCGGCCCCGGTGGCAGGCGCGGCGGTTTCGATCCGAATCGTGTGCAGCCCGTCACGGCGGTACCCGCACGCGTGGCGGATATCAACGTGGTGCAGACCGCATTGGGCACCGTCGCTGCGTTGAAAGTGGCAACCGTGAAAGCGCGCGTTGACGGCCTCTTGCAGGACGTGCTGTTTCGCGAGGGCCAGATTGTCAAAGCGGGAGATGTGTTGGCGCAGATCGATCCGAAACCGTTGCAAGCGGCACTCAGTCAGGTCGAAGGTCAATTCGCGCGCGATCAGGCACAACTCAACAACGCGCGCCTTGATCTGGAGCGCTACAAAACACTGCTCGCGCAGGACTCGATCGCGAAGCAGCAACTCGATCAGCAGGAATCGCTGGTACGACAATTCGAGGGCACGGTGAAAGTCGATCAGGCGCAGGTGGATAACGCTCGCCTGCAATTGGGCTACACCAAAGTCACCGCGCCGATTCCTGGGCGCCTTGGGTTGCGTCAGGTCGATAGCGGCAATATCGTCCGTTCAAGCGATGCGGCAGGCCTGGTGGTGATCACGCAGATCGACCCGATCACGGTGGTGTTCACGATTCCGCAAGACAATTTGCAGCGCGTGTTGAAGCAACTGAAAGCCGGCGAAAAGCTCGCGGTGGATGCATGGGATCGGGAACAGAAAAACAAACTCGCGACCGGCTTTCTCATCAGCACCGATAACCAGATCGACACTGCCACCGGCACCATCAAAATGAAAGCGCAGTTTCCCAACGCCGATGGCCTGCTGTTTCCGAATCAATTCGTCAACGTAAAAATGATTGTTGATACGCGCAAAGATGCGACCGTCATTCCGCTCGCGGCCATTCAGCGCGGTGCGCAGGGCACGATTGTTTACGTGGTCAAGGAAGACAAAACCACATCGGTGCGTGTGGTCAAAATGGGGCCGACCGAAAATGACAATGTCGCGATTGAGTCCGGCATAGCACCGGGCGAATTGGTGGTAACGGACGGAATCGACCGTTTGCGCGAAGGCGCGAAAGTGGAAGTGACGGCACCGTTTGTGCCGCGCCAACGTGTGCCGGGTGGTGACCCGAGCAAGCGCGGCCAATGGGGCGGAAAAGGTGGCAGTGGCGCTAATAAAGCCGGACCGGGTGTTGCCGGTGGCAAATCGGGCGAAGGCGCGCCGACGCCAACACCTTCGCCGAATGCAAAACCTGCGGACGCAAAATCAAGTGAACCAAAATCGGAGACCAAGGCGCCTGCCACCGCGATCGTCGAATCCCGGCCTCCGGGTGCAACACCAAAAGGCCCGCCGGATGGGCCTAAGCGTGGCGAAGGTGGCGGTGGATTTCGCGACATGACCGACGAGCAAAAAGCTGAAATGCGCAAACGTTTTGAAGGTATGACGGATGAACAAAAAGCGGAATTCAGGAAGAAGCGGCAGGAACAGCGCCAGCAAAACCAATAGAAATTTTTCATAAATAGTTGTCATCCTGACCGCAGCGAAGGATCTTTTCGCATCGGGATTCTTCGCTACGCTTAGGATGACAAGGTTATTCCAGTGGGCGATTTAGGTGACGCGGAATTGCCAGAATCTTTGATAAACCCGACATGAATCCTTCGAGACTCTTCATCCTCCGCCCCGTCGCGACCTCGCTTTTAATGGTCGCGATCTTGCTCGCGGGCTTTCTCTCCTATCGGCAACTGCCGCTGTCCGCGTTGCCGGAAGTTGATTACCCCACGATCCAGGTCGTCACGCTCTATCCAGGGGCGAGTCCCGACGTGGTGACCTCTGGCATCACCGCGCCGCTCGAGCGCCAATTCGGGCAGATGCCGGGATTAAAACAAATGTCGTCCACCAGCTCGGGCGGCGCATCGGTTATCACGCTGCAATTCGAGTTGACGTTATCGCTCGATGTTGCCGAGCAACAAGTGCAGGCCGCCATCAATGCCGGCAGTAATTTGTTGCCGACCGATCTGCCGGCACCGCCGATTTACAGCAAAGTGAATCCGGCCGATGCGCCGATATTGACGCTTGGGATCACCTCAAAAACGATGCAGATGCCGGCCGTACAAAATCTGGTCGATACGCGTATTGCACAAAAAATTTCGCAGTTGCAGGGCGTTGGATTGGTCACGTTATCGGGTGGCCAGCGGCCCGCGGTGCGTATTCAGGCGAATCCGAAAGCGCTGGCCGCGACCGGCATCAATCTCGACGATGTGCGCACCGCCATTGCGGCGTCAAACGTCAATCAGGCCAAAGGCAGTTTCGATGGCCCCGCGCGCGCGTACACGATCGACGCCAACGATCAGTTGCGCTCGGTGGCTGATTACCGCGCCATCGTTATCGCCTACAAGAATGGCGCGCCGATTTATTTGACCGATGTGGCCGACGTCATCGAGGACGCCGAAAACGTCAAGCTCGCCGCGTGGATGAACGATACGCCCGCGATCATTTTGAACATCCAGCGCCAGCCAGGTGCCAACGTGATTGAAGTGGTGGATCGCGTCAAGCAACTGTTGCCAACGGTAACAGCGGCGCTGCCCGCATCAATCGATGTGATGGTCTTGACCGACCGCACTGTCACCATTCGCGCATCCGTGAAAGACGTGCAGATCGAATTGATGCTGGCGGTGGCGCTGGTGGTAATGGTGATATTTCTGTTTTTGCGCAATATCCCGGCGACGATTATTCCCAGCGTGGCGGTACCGCTGTCGTTGGTCGGAACCTTTGCAGTCATGTATCTGGCCGATTTTTCAATCAACAATTTATCGTTGATGGCCCTCACCATTGCCACCGGCTTCGTGGTCGACGATGCGATCGTGATGATCGAAAATATTTCGCGCTATATCGAAGAAGGTGATTCGCCGATGGACGCCGCGCTGAAAGGTTCCGAGCAGATTGGCTTCACCATCATCTCGCTGACGTTTTCGTTGATTGCCGTATTGATCCCGCTGTTGTTCATGGGCGACGTGGTCGGCCGCCTGTTTCGCGAATTCGCGATCACATTGGCAGTCGCAATTCTGATTTCCGCGTTGGTTTCGCTGACCTTGACGCCGATGATGTGCGCGCGCTTGTTGAAGCACACACCGCCTGACGATCAGAGCCGCTTTTTTCGTGTGACCGGCGAATGGTTCGATACGATCATCACGCGCTACGGGCGAATGCTGACGTGGGTATTGGATCGCCAGACTGCCACGTTGTGGGTGACGATCGGCACACTGGTACTCACCGTCGTTCTTTACATCTTTGTGCCGAAGGGATTTTTTCCGGTACAGGATACCGGCGTCATTCAGGGTATTTCCGAGGCGCCGCAATCGGTCTCGTTTGCGGGCATGGCGGAGCGCCAACGCGCACTCGCACAAACCATTCTGGAGGACGCGGCGGTGGAGAGCGTCTCGTCTTTCATTGGCGTGGATGGCACCAACACCACGTTGAACAGTGGTCGCGTGCTGATCAATCTGAAGCCTCATGCCAAACGCGATTTGAACGCGACCGGCGTGATCGAACGATTGAAGCCGCGCTTGAAAAAACTCGACGGCATCGCGCTCTATATGCAACCGGTGCAGGATTTGACGATCGAGGATCGCATCAGCCGTACGCAATACCAGTTCACATTGGAGAGCGCCAATGCGGAAGAGCTTGCGAATTGGACACACCAGCTGGTGGAGAAACTCGGCACCTTAGCGCAATTGACCGATGTCGCATCGGACTTGCAGGATCAGGGTTTGCAGGCGTATTTGAATATCGACCGGGATACCGCCGCGCGCCTCGGCGTTACCACGGCCGCCATCGACAACGCGCTCTACAACGCGTTTGGCCAGCGATTGATTTCGACAATATTCACGCAAGCGAGCCAATACCGCGTGGTGCTGGAAGTGAAGCCCGAATACAAACGTGGACCCGCCGCATTAAACGATATCTATGTGACCTCCGCCTCGGGCCAGCAAGTGCCGATTTCGGCAATCGCCACCGTGCAGGAAAAGTTTGCCTCACTGTCGATCAATCACATCGGCCAATTTCCGGCGACGACGATTTCTTTCAATCTAAAGCCCGGTATCGCATTGGGTGATGCCGTAAAAGCCATTGAAGCGGCCGAGCGGGAAATGGGCATGCCGGCCAGTATTCGCACCGGTTTTCAGGGCGCGGCATTGGCGTTTCGCGCCTCGCTGACCAATACCTTGTTGCTGATCCTTGCCGCCATTGTCACGATGTACATCGTGCTCGGTGTTCTGTACGAAAGTTACATCCACCCCATCACCATTCTGTCGACGCTGCCCTCGGCCGGCGTCGGCGCGCTGCTCGCATTGATGGTGTCGGGTACTGAGCTGGGCATCATCGCCATCATCGGCATTATTTTGTTGATTGGCATCGTGAAAAAGAACGCGATCATGATGATTGACTTTGCCCTCGATGCCGAACGCACGCAGGGAAAGCCCGCGCACGAGGCGATTTTTGAAGCCTGCCTGTTGCGCTTCCGGCCGATATTGATGACGACCATGGCGGCATTGCTCGCGGCCTTGCCGTTGATGCTGGGCTCGGGCGTGGGTTCGGAGTTGCGTTATCCGCTGGGTATTACGATGGTCGGTGGCTTGATTGTGTCGCAGGTATTGACGTTGTTTACGACGCCGGTAATTTATCTGGCGTTTGATCGCCTGGCGCGGCGGTTTGACAAGGCTCCGGATGCGACGCAGGCTGCTTTAGTGAGTGAGGGCGAGTAAATGAACATCACCGAACCCTTCATCCGCCGCCCGGTCGCAACCACGTTACTGACCCTGGGCGTCACACTGGCCGGTGCGCTTGCGTTCAAGCTGCTGCCGGTCGCACCGCTGCCGCAAGTCGATATCCCGACTATTTCAGTCTCGGCTTCACTGCCCGGTGCCAGTCCGGAAGTGATGGCCGCCACCGTTGCCACACCACTGGAACGTGCAATGGGCCGCATTGCGGGCATCACCGAAATCACCTCGTCCTCGTCGCTGGGCAGCACCAACATCACCATGCAATTCGAGTTGAACCGCTCCATCGACGGTGCCGCGCGCGATGTGCAGGCGGCGATTCAGGCGGCGCGCACCGAATTGCCGACCAGCCTGCCCAACAACCCGACCTACCGCAAAGTCAATCCCGCCGACGCACCCGCGATGATTTTCGCGTTGACCTCGGATGTGCTCTCACCCGGCCAGGTGTATGACATCGCCAACACCGTCATTGCGCAAAAAATCGCGCAAGTAAGTGGCGTCGGGCAGGTTTCGGTGGGCGGCAGTTCGTCGCCGGCGGTGCGGGTGGAATTGAATCCAACCACGTTGAATAAATACGCAATCGGTTTCAACGAAGTGCGCACTGCGATTCAAGCCAACAACGTCAACCGACCGAAAGGGATCGTCGAAGATGGCGAAAAAAGCTGGCAGATCTATGCCAACGATCAGGCGAAAAAAGCGTCTGATTATTTTCCGATCATCATCGCCTATCGCAACAATGCGCCGGTGAGATTGGGTGATGTCGCCGAGGTCACGGATTCGGTGCAGGATATCCGCAACGCCGGATTCGCCAATGGCAAACCGTCGGTGGTGGTGGTCGTCACGGCGCAACCGAATGCAAATATTATTGAGACCGTGGATCGGGTGTTGGCCATGGTGCCGCAATTGCAGGCATCGATTCCTGCCTCGATTGACCTGAGTTTGGTGCTGGAACGTACCACCACCATTCGCGCGAGTCTCAGAGAGGCCGAACGCACCATGCTGATCGCGGTCGCGCTGGTGATCATGGTGGTGTTCATGTTCCTGCGCAATTGGCGGGCGGCGTTGATTCCGGCGGTCGCGGTACCGGTGAGTTTGATTGGCACGTTTTCATTCATGTATCTGGTCGGCTACAGCCTCGATAATTTATCGCTGATGGCGTTGACGATTGCGACGGGATTCGTGGTGGACGATGCGATCGTGGTGCTGGAAAACGTCTCGCGCCATCTGGAAAAAGGCGTGCCGCCATTTGAAGCGGCAATGCGCGGCGCACGCGAAGTGAGTTTCACGGTGGTGTCGATGAGTCTTTCGCTGATCGCGGTATTCATTCCGATCCTGCTGATGGGCGGCATCATCGGCCGTTTCTTCCGCGAGTTTGCGGTCACGCTGTCAATCACGATTCTGGTTTCGCTGGCGGTGTCGCTGACCACCACACCGATGATGTGTGCGCGGTTGTTGAAAAATCCCGTCAAGCCCACTGAGTCAAAACCACCCGGCCGTTGGTCGCGTTGGTATTCGGCTGCCGGCGCGGGCATCCATCGTGGATACGAGAAGAGCCTCGGATGGGCGCTACGCTTTCCATTTTTGGTTTTTCTCACGCTGGTCGGTGCGATTGCGCTGAATTTTTATTTGTATGCGACGGTGCCGAAAGGCTTTCTGCCGCAGCAGGATACCGGGCGTATTTTTGGTTTCGTGCAGGCCGATCAAAGCATTTCATTTCAGGCGATGCGCGGCAAGATGATTGAATTTCTCGACATCGTGCAGGCAGATCCCGACGTGGTCAACGTGGCCGCATTTACCGGCGGCGGCCAGCGCAATACCGGCCGCATGTTCATGTCGCTGAAGCCGCTGAAAGAACGCGATGCCTCTGCCGAACAGATTGCCACACGCCTGCGCTTGAAACTCGCGAAAGTCGCGGGAGCGAATTTGTTTTTGCAACCGGCGCAGGATTTCCGTGCCGGCGGCAGAGCTTCGAACGCGAGTTATCAATTCACCTTGCAGGGCGACGATGTGAATGAACTGCGCAAGTGGGCCCCGTTACTGCAAAACGCCTTGCAGGATGCGCCCGAGATGACGGACGTGAATACCGATCAGCAGATAAAAGGCTTGCAAATGAGTTTGGTGATCGATCGCGCCACGGCGTCGCGTCTGGGCGTATCCATTGCCAACATCGACAGCGCGTTGTATGGCGCGTTCGGCCAATCGCAGGTCTCGACCATTTATTCGGCCAACAATCAATATCGCGTCGTGATGGAAGCGGCACCCCAATATCTGCAAAGCCCGGAATCGTTGAACGGCATCCATGTACTTTCGAATACGCGCGGACAAGTACCGCTCTCCGCACTCGCGCGCTATGAACCGACCACCGCAGCGCTCGCCGTGAATCATCAGGGCCAGTTCGCGGCGACAACATTGTCGTTCAACCTGGCGGAGGGCGTTGCACTTTCCACCGCGATTCAAAAAATCCGCGACACCATGGCGCGCATCAATGTGCCGAATTCCGTGACCGGCACCAATCAGGGTACGGCGAAAATATTTCAGCAGGGATTGGAGAATCAACCCTGGCTGATTCTCGCCGCGCTCATCACGGTGTATGTCGTGCTCGGCATCCTTTATGAAAGCTATATTCATCCGCTGACGATCCTGTCCACGCTGCCATCGGCCGGTGTCGGTGCATTGCTGGCGTTGTGGATTTTCAATACCGAGCTGTCAATCATCGCTCTCATCGGCATTATTTTGCTGATCGGCATCGTCAAGAAAAACGCGATCCTGATGATTGATTTTGCGATCGACGCGGAACGAAGTCGCGGGCTCGCGGCGCGCGACGCGATTTTTGAGGCGTGCATGTTGCGCTTTCGCCCGATTATGATGACCACCATGGCGGCACTGCTCGGCGCGGTGCCATTGGCGATTGGATTCGGCGATGGTTCGGAATTAAGAAAGCCGCTCGGTATTTCGATTTTGGGCGG
>JAYTUX010000559.1:0-3044 GCA_043744315.1 Betaproteobacteria bacterium
GAAGGCGTGGTGCTGGACGAGGAATCGTAGGCAAACGCGAGGCTTGCCGCAAATCTGACTGAGCCTGGGCGAAAGACTATAATTTTTGTCTTCCCGCCCCTCCCGACATCCAACCGCAGAGCCCCAGCCCATGCAATTCAACGCTCACACGTTTCTCATCGCCGGCGGTGGTTCCGGCCTCGGCGCGGCAACGGCCCGCCTTTTCGCGGCCCAAGGCGCGAATGTTGTGCTGGCGGATGTGAATGAAGACAGCGCTAACGCGGTCGCTAAAAGCATCGGCCCCAGAGCAAGCGCCATCCGCACCGATGTGACAGATGAAGCTAGCGTGCAAGCGGCGGTGGATCTGTGCAAATCCGCCTTTGGCGGTATTCACGGCGTGGTCAATTGTGCCGGTGTGGCGCCGGGTGAACGCGTCGTCGGCAAGACTGGCCCACACGTACTGGCCAATTTTGCGCGCACCATCAATATCAATCTGGTCGGCACCTTCAATGTTATCCGCCTCGCTGCGCACGCCATGAGCCTGCAAGGAATGGACACGGCCGGCACGCGTGGCGTGATTATCAATACGTCGTCGGTGGCGTCGTTCGAAGGGCAAATCGGCCAGGCTGGCTATGCGGCTTCCAAGGCTGGGGTGAATGGTATGACGCTGCCGATTGCGCGTGAACTCGCCAAGTTCGGCATTCGCGTGGTCACCATTGCACCGGGAATTTTTGATACGCCGATGCTGCAAGGCATGTCTGAAGAAGTACGCGCCTCGCTCGGCGCGCAAGTGCCCTTCCCGCCGCGGCTCGGCACGCCGGAGGAATACGCGGCGCTGGCGAAGCATATTGTTGAGAATGAAGTGTTGAATGGAACGGTCATTCGGTTGGATGGTGCGATTCGGATGGGGGCGAAATGACGCACCCTCTCCCCAACCCCTCCCCCGTCGAGGGGGAGGGGCTAAAAACGGACGCGCCCTAGCCTCTCTTCCCTCTCCCCTCGTGGGAGAGGGGCTGAAAAACGGTCGCGCCCCTAGTTTCGCTTCCCTCTCCCCTTGCGGGAGAGGGACCGAGGGAGAGGGGGTAGTTTTTGAAGAAAGCCAAAGCGACTTTGCGTGCAAACTTGGATTCCCGCCTTCGCGGGAATGACGGAGCTTGAGGACCGGATTTGAGGAATAACAATGATTTTTGACACACACATCAACGACGATACCGACGCCCTGCGCGACACCATCAAGCGCCTTTGCGACGATGAGCTCGCACCGCGCGCCGCACAGATCGACCATGACAATACCTTCCCAATGGACATGTGGAAGAAGTTTGGCGACATGGGGCTGCTTGGTGTTTCCGTTCCCGAGGAGTTCGGCGGCACCGGTATGGGCTATGTGGCGCATACCGTGGCGATGGAAGAAATTTCCCGTGCATCCGGTTCGGTTGGCCTCGCCTACGGCGCGCATTCAAATCTTTGCGTGAACAACTTGTACTTGAACGGCAACGACGCGCAGCGGACCAAGTACCTGCCCAAGCTTTGTTCCGGCGAACACGTCGGCGCGCTGGCGATGTCGGAGCCAGGTGCCGGGTCGGACGTGGTCGGCTCGATGGCTTGCCGTGCTGAAAAGAAAGGCGACCGCTGGATCGCCAATGGCAACAAGATGTGGATCACCAACGGCCCGCATGCCGATACCTTGATTGTGTACATGCGGACCGCGCCGAAAGAAATGGGCTCGAAGGCGATGACGGCGTTCATCATCGAAAAAGGGTTCAAAGGCTTTCGCACCGCGCAGAAGCTCGACAAGCTCGGCATGCGCGGCTCGGACACGTGCGAGCTGGTGTTTGAAGACTGCGAGATTCCGGAAGAGAACGTGCTCGGACAAGTCAATGCTGGCACCACCGTATTGATGAAGGGCCTCGATACCGAGCGCACCGTGCTCTCTGCCGGGCCGATCGGCATCATGCAAGCGGCGATGGATGTGGTGTTGCCCTACATTCACGAGCGCAAACAGTTCGGCCAAGCCATCGGTACGTTCGGCCTCATGCAAGGCAAGGTGGCGGACATGTACGTCGCGCTGCAAACCTCGCGCGCCTTCACCTACAAGGTCGCCCAAATGCTCGATCAGGGCCGTGGCCGCGCGGCGCGCAAAGATGCGGCCGCTTGCATCTTGTATGCGTCGGAGTCGGCGGTGAAAGTGACGCTGGAAGCGATTCAATGCTTAGGCGGCAATGGCTACATCAACGAGTACCCGACCGGCAGATTGTTCCGCGACGCGAAGTTGTATGACATCGGGGCCGGAACGAATGAAATACGAAGAATGCTGATTGGCCGGGAACTGTTCGGTGAATCGGCTTGATTGCAGGATGGGTTCCGGCCATGATGGGGTGAGGCTAACGCGTGTTGTTCGCGTTAAGCGCATAGCGCGGCCGAGACCACATCATCAAGGAACGAATGAAATACGAAGAATGCTGATTGGCCGGGAGTTGTTTGGCGAGTCAGCGTAGCGCAGCAGTCTCGACGCTGATCGAAGCGCTAGCGTTTCGACTTACTCGCCTTGATCCGATTGCGCGCCAAGCCGGCGAAGCGACCCTCGGGATATTGGCGGATGTATTCTTCGAAGTCCTCGACCATGGTGCTGGTCTTGATGCTGTCCCAAAACGCAAGCTCCATTTGCATCGCCCACTGCTTGGGCTCTTCAATTGCGCCAAATGCCGCGCCTTGCACGATTCGGAGTGGCTGTACGCCTTGTGCGTCCGGTGCCGGGGCCTGATTCGTCTCCGCCGATGCCACGCGCAGGCCATTAGCCTTGCGTGTGCTCGCGCTCGCAGGCCGCTGCTCAGCCACGGCGGGTGCCGCGCGATTTCGTCGTTCTTCTGGCGCAGATTCCAGAGCAGCGACGTTCTGTGAAGTGGTGCTTGCCAGGCGCTGTTGTGGAGGCGCTTTCACGGGGGCCTGATTGTCTGCGGGATTTTCGGGGGAACCCCGCATCAAAGCGAACGCTGCCGCGATCGACAGTACGCCTGCTGCAATTCCGACGGCGGTCCACGGCAACCTGCGACCAACGGGTGTTGGGC
>JAYTUX010000560.1:0-3043 GCA_043744315.1 Betaproteobacteria bacterium
CGTTCATTTCGACAAAGTCTTCGGCCACAATCAAATAACCGATGTCTATCTCTTGACGCTGGCGGTTGCTCGTCGCGGCGCGCTCGTCACATTTGATCAGCACATCGCTGTCGCCGCAGTGAAGCGTGCGAATGATGGGCATCTTGTGGTGTTACGTTGAATTTTCGGCTGGAGGTAAAAGGGGACGCGGTAAATTATTTGGCGGCAATTGCGAAAATATTCACTACGGCCCCTTTGACGCCATTCCTGCGTTCATTCCACGTTCATTCAACGTGACCCTACGTTCAACGCCGATCGACTGACCCCCAAACGACTCAAAGCCATCGAGCGTAAACTCAACCTGCGGCCCAAGATCGTGTTGAACAACTTCAACCCCCTACAGGTCGCTATTCACCTCTCAGGCGTCGCACTTCGGTATTGATTACGCCTTTCACCATGTGATGCAGGGGGCATGATGGTCGATGAATCGAAATCAGCAGCAGACGATCCAGTCGCGGAATCTGCAACAGGCGGATCGCCAACAATGCCACCGCCTGCGTTCGTTCGTGCGCGGAAAGCGCCCGCGACCAAGCCCGCCAGCCCCAGCGTCAGCGTCGAAGGCTTGGCCGAAACGCTTTCACGCGTGCGCCATGAGCTGGACCTGATCAGCCACGCCAGCAAGTTCGACTGGGTCAACAAGCGGCTCATCCTGCTGCGCAATCTGATCTTTGCATGCGTTGCCGTGGCGATCACGGTCGTGCTCGTGGTCGTCACCTATCGCGAGGTCAGCAAGGACGTGCTGGTCATCAACGGCTTCGATGTGCCGACCAAACTTGAAGAGCGCGGTTTCACGGGCCGCGTCATTGGCCGCAAACTTTTCGACCAGATTACCTACATCCGCACACAGACGCTTTTGCGACTGGCAAAACGCGATATCGTGGCCTCCGTCTGGAAAGCCGAATCGGATGTCACTATTCCGGACACCAAGCTGACTGTTGGTGCGGTGTTTTCATATCTGCGCGGGCTGTCGGGGCGCGATACGTTTATCGATGGCGAGCTCACCGAGGCCGGCGAACAGATATCCGTGACGGTGAGGCAGCGTGGCAAACCAAGCCGGACCGTGACCGGCAAGTTCGACGAGCTCGACGCGTTGATGCTCAAGGCGGCCGAACATATTCTTTTCGAGACTCAACCGGCGATCCTCGCACAGTTTCGGCTGGATCGAAATGATCGGACTGGCGCCATGGAAGCGGCGCGCGTATCGGCCCGCTCCGGGAATCCCGAGGAGGTCGGAATCGCGCTGACGCTATGGGGACGCCTCTTGCAACTGGAAGGCGACCCGGGCGGCGCGCGTACGAAATGGGATGAATCGCTGCGCGCCGACCCGCGCGGCTCGCGCGCATGGAGCCATATTGCTAGTCAGCTTGTTGCGCAGGATCGGATCGATGAGGCGATTACGTTTCTGGAACAGCGCACCAGGCAGTTCCCAGGTGACGTAGATGCCTGGTCTTGGTTGGCGGGATACTACCTCCGCGCCGCGCGCCCAGACGCACAACTCGCCGCCCAAGAGCGCGTATTGAGCCTCGACCCCAATGGGCCGCTATCGCTGGGAATTCAGGGTGGCCGTTTGGCAAATCGCGGCGACTACGCAGGCGCGGTCGAATATGCCGAGCGCATGGAACGCGCGGCGTTTGCGGAACTAGACAGGCGGTCAGGCCCTGCCGCAGTGGCCGCGCAGATCGGGGGACATACTGACCTGCGTAACTTCGAACGCGCCATGCTTCTGGCAAGAAGGAATATCGCGGAGAGGCCGACAGACTCGTTCAGCTACGCACTGCTTGGCCTTGTCCAGACAGCCATGCACGACTACGATAACGCCATTGCATCTCACCGAAAATCGCTGGAGCTTGGCGTCACCAGCAATACCTTTCTCGTTCAGGCGATGACGGCCAAAGGCGATCTGGATGCCGCACAGAAACTTGCAGAATCGAACGGGAAACGCAGCGTTGTCGGCTCGCTTTCAGCACTCGGCACGATCTATTACCGGCAAGGCCGATATGAACTGGCCGCGACCACGTGGCGCAAATTGATCTCCATTTCACCGGGGTATACGAGCAACTACGCGAACCTGGGCAGGACACTGGCGCAGATGGGCGACACCAACGGCGCGGAAGAGCAGTTCAATGCGGCCATTGCACACGGGCCCAAATTCAGCATGACATATCAATACTGGGGCGAGATGCTGGCCGCGAAAGGCGATCACGTCGGCGCGATCATCAAGTACCAGAAAGCGCTGGAACTTGATCCTCGCTGGGGCGAGCCATACGCGAAATGGGGCGAGTCCTTGTTGGCGCAAGGCGACGCAGAGGCGGCAAAAGCGAAATTCGCCAAAGCGCTGGAACTCGAGCCGATGCATCCGGATTTTCAGAAGTACAAGCCATGAGTCGTCTGCCATGAACAGGCAAATTTTCGTCTGCGGAAATCCCTCACCCTAACCCTCGCCGGGGGGAGAGGAAATAAAAGCTTAGACTTGCATCTAGATGTCCATTTGGCGGGTATTGCAGACATAAAATGCTTGGAAACGCCCGCCAATGCTAGTGTTTGCCACAAATATGTCGGTTGCTGAATCTCGCTAAACTCTCCCGCAACGACCTTCGATGAGAGCCGCATATGCCAGACCGCCAATTCGGATTTGAAACCCTTGCGCTGCACGCCGGGCAAATTCCCGACGCTGCCACCGGCGCGCGCGCGTTGCCGATTTATCAGACGACATCGTTCGTATTCGATAGCGCCGATCACGCTGCGTCATTGTTCAATCTGCAAACCTTCGGCAATGTTTACACGCGGCTGTCAAATCCGACCACGGCCGCATTCGAGGAACGCTGTGCTGCGCTAGAGGGCGGTCGTGCGGCAGTGGCGACGGCGAGCGGGCAGGCGGCGTCAATGGTGGCGCTGTTGAATATTGTGGAAGCGGGAGATCACATCGTGTCGTCGTCGAAGCTGTACGGCGGTACGCACACGATGTTCAATGTCAACTTCAAAAAGCTGGGCATCGATGCGACGC
>JAYTUX010000561.1:0-3036 GCA_043744315.1 Betaproteobacteria bacterium
TTCATTTCCAGACGGTTTAGAAAGCTCATGCCAAGCAACGCTACGTCCAGCCCACTTTCGAAAACACTCGCCTCGATCTGGTAGAGCGTTATTTCGCCAATCGTGACCGTGTCCAGCGAGACCCGCCACGCAGGCACCACACCACCGGCAGTCGCGACAGATCCACGTTGGCCCTTTGTGAAGTCGATTCCCATGCTGCGTGCAGCGCTGGCCGGTAGCGCGATCAAGGTCGCGCCCGTATCGACGAGAAAGCGCACCGACTTGCCGTTAATCTGCCCGATGGCCCAAAACTGGCCAACTGTATCGGCGCTGAGCCTCAAGGTATTGTTGGTGCCTGCACCACTGCTTAGCACGGCAAAATGTTCGCCAAGATCCAGCGTGTGTCGGCTGCCTTCGATATCAAATACTGCGCTGTTTGATGCGGTGCTGATGAGGGTCACGCCTTCGGTCTGCTTTTGCCCTACCGAAATGGTGCGCGGCGAGGCGCCATTGATCACCACGACTGCCTTGCCGGGGAAAAGCCCGACAACGGTCACATTGGCGGCATGCGCAGCGACGCCGAGCGCCATCCATAATACCAAGCCAGCCGCGCGCGCGATGCCGTTACAATGCCGCATTCCCGCACAAATAAAGCCCGTGAAACCTGTCGCCATTTTTCGTTTTTCTGCTGAGGACGGACCCGGCTATTTTGCCAGCTTTCTAGATCAGCATGCGGTACCTTGGACGCTCTTCAAGTTGGATGAAGGTGTGTCAGTACCGAATAATCCCGATGACTACGCCGGATTGGTCTTCATGGGCGGGCCAATGAGCGTAAACGACGATTTGCCCTGGATAGCTGCCATCGTCAATTTGATACGCCACGCCGTCACGCAGGACCAGCCATGTCTGGGCCATTGTCTAGGTGGCCAGCTAATGTCCAAGGCGATGGGCGGCAATGTAATCGGCAATCGCGTAAAGGAAATTGGCTGGAACAAAGTACAGGCGATTGATTCGGCCCTTGCACGCGCATGGCTGGGAGAGGATGTTTCCACCATGACAACTTTCCAATGGCACGGCGAAACTTTTTCCATCCCCCCAAGTGCTGAACGCATACTCACCAGTGATGCTTGCGAGAATCAGGCCTTCGTCATCGGCAAGTCACTCGGGATGCAATGCCACACCGAAATGACGCCGGAAATGGTTGCAGACTGGTGTCAAGACTGGGCAGCAGAAAACGCCGATCCCGCGCTGGCTAGTATTCAAACGCCAGATGAAATGCTGGCCGCGACGCGAAGCAACATGCCGGGATTGAATCGCCTTGCCGACCGGCTATATACGAAATGGCTGGAAGGTGTTTATCCGCAGAGTGTCGCGAAAGATTTCAGTCGCGAAAATTATTGAATTGCAACGGCACTTCGTCGATTTTCTCTTTACACAGCGCAATTGCCTGCTGAAGATCATCGCGCTTGGTGCCTTGTACGCGCACCGATTCACCCTGAATTGACGCGGTGACCTTGATCTTTGAGTCTTTGATCAACCTCTGGATTTTCTTGGCCAAATCCGATTCAATGCCGTTCTTGACATTGATGACCTGCTTGACCTTGTCGCCGCCGATTTTTTCGCGGTCTTTTTCGTCCAGCAGCCGCACATCAACCCCGCGTTTGGCCATCTTGTTGAGCAACACATCCTTGACCTGACCAAGCTTGAAGTCGTCGTCGGCAAACAGGGTCAGTTCAAACTCCTTTTGCTCAACGCGCGCGTCGGAGCCCTTGAAATCAAACCGGGTGGAGACCTCTTTGTTGGTCTGCTCGATTGCATTCTTGAGTTCGACTTTGTTGGCTTCGGAAGCGATGTCAAAAGATGGCATTTGTACCCTCACGTGATCCCGCGCCAACTGGCGCTAGGCTCATTATTTTTGACGCAGCTTCTTGTTGGCCGCGATTCTTAACCGCAGTGCGTTCAGCTTGATAAAACCGCCCGCGTCGGCTTGATTGTACGCGCCGCCGTCGTCGTCGAACGTGGAAATAGTTTGGTCGAACAAAGAATCCGTCTTTGACACCCGTCCCGCCACCAACACGGTGCCTTTATACAGCTTCAGCCTCACGCGGCCATTTACGGTCGCCTGCGATTGGTCGATCAAGCTCTGTAACAGAATTCGCTCCGGCGAAAACCAGTAGCCGTTGTAAATCATACGGCCATAGCGCGGCATCAAATCGTCTTTCAGCGCCAGCACCTCACGATCCATGGTGATGGATTCGATGGCACGGTGAGCCTTGAGCATGATAGTGCCGCCGGGCGTTTCGTAGCAGCCGCGCGACTTCATGCCCACATAGCGGTTTTCAACCATGTCGAGGCGACCGATGCCGTGTTTGCCGCCGAGACGGTTTAATTCAGTCAACACTTTTGCTGGTGTCAGCTTCTTGCCGTTGATGGCAACGATATCGCCTTTCGCGTAATCGAGTTCGACATATTCGGGCTTGTTTGGCGCTTTTTCGGGCGACACCGTGATGCGCCACATCGAATCTTCCGCTTCAAAATTCGGATCTTCAAGAATGCCGCCTTCATAGCTAATATGCAGTAAATTGGCGTCCATCGAATAAGGCGCACCGCCGCCTTTGCGTTTTTTGAAGTCGACGGGAATGTTGTGCTTGTCGGCGTACTTCAATAATTTTTCGCGCGACAGCAAATCCCATTCACGCCACGGCGCGATGATTTTCACGTTCGGCATCAGCGCATACGCGCCCAATTCGAAACGCACCTGATCGTTGCCTTTGCCGGTGGCACCGTGCGAAATCGCATCGGCACCGGTCTTACGGGCAATATCGATCATGTTTTTGGCGATCAGCGGCCGCGCAATCGACGTGCCGAGCAAATATTCGCCCTCGTAAACGGTGTTGGCGCGAAACATCGGGAAGACAAAATCACGCACGAATTCTTCACGCAAATCCTGAATGTAGATGTTCTGTTTCTTGATGCCGAGTTGTAGCGCTTTCTTGCGTGCGGGCTCGACTTCCTCGCCCTGACCAATATCGGCGGTGAATGTGATCACCTCGCATT
>JAYTUX010000562.1:0-39885 GCA_043744315.1 Betaproteobacteria bacterium
ATGTCCGGCATGTGATCGGCGATCACCCACATCTTCACGCCGGTCGCCACCAGAAATGCGCCGAAGATATACAAGACCCAACCGTACTGGCTCACCAGCGCTGCACCGAGGCCGATCATGATCGCGCGCAACACAATCACGCCGAGGATTCCCCAGAACAGCACGCGATGCTGATACTGGCGTGGAATCGCGAAGTACGAAAAGATCAGTGCAATCACGAACACGTTGTCCATCGACAACGATTTTTCGATCAGAAAGCCGGTGAAGTACTCCGTGCCGCTTTGGTCACCCATATACCACCACACCCAGGCGCCAAACAGCGAGGCGACGCCGATATAGCCCGCGGAGAGCAGCAAGCTCTCGCGCACGCCAATTTCACGCTCATCGCGATGCAGCACACCCAAGTCCAGCGCGAGCATGGTGACGACAATGCCGGAAAAGGCGAACCAGATCCACGCGGCCGTGCCCAGGAACGGTGTATGCAGGAAGTCAATCATGGGTTCCACGAGACGGCGCTCCGCTGGCGATGGGGAAATGGGGTTCCGCGGTCAAGCGAGGCACACGGTCGCAAGCAAACCGCAGGCACCGAATCCGGTAAGCAGTTTCGCATCGCGAAGGTTGTCACTTTTGATCTCGCGCCATGCGCACAACAGTGTGACGGCGGCGATGACAGCAGTGCCGATCGCGATGCTAGACATGGGCTGGCACCGGCTGAAGGCGGGATTGTGCGGGAGGTTCGCGCCATTGCTCGACTGCCGCTTCAAGCATCGCCGCCTCACCGTCGGCCAGGTTTGCATCGGCGGCGAACACGGTCGCGCACGCCAAGAGTACTTTTCGCCGCAACCGCGGATCCTCGATCTCCGCGAGCAGCGAGGCAAACATGGCGGGATCGATTAGGCAGGCGACCGCCCAGTTCTGATCCGAGGTCGCGAGCAGGTCTTCGCAAAGCGTATGCAACACACGTTGCAACTCCTGTGGTGCCAAGTTGAGTTGTGTGAGCGTGTCGGTGCGCTCCAGTGCATCAAGCTCGGTTTTACAGAAATGGCCGTCGGCCAGCAAGGCAAGCGCTACGATGCGTGCTGCGGCTTGTGGGCTGTTGGGGGAATAGGCGCGCATTAGGGGTTTCTCCTTGCTAAATAGTGTTTAGGTAGTCAGCCAATCGGGTGGTAAGTTACGGCGAAATTAATCCTCCGTCCCGCCCAGGCCAAACAGGCTCATCAGGCTCACGAACAGGTTGAAGAGTGCGACATAGAGCCCGACCGTCGCCAGTACGTAGTTGGTCTCGCCGCCATGCAAGATGCGGCTGGTTTCGAACAGGATCAGCCCCACAGACAACAACGCGACCATCACGGAAACCGCGAGTCCCAGCGTGGGCAGTTGTAAAAAAACGGCGGCCAGCGCTGCGGTCAACGCCACAATCATCCCCGCGAACAGGAAGCCGCCGATGAAACTGAAATCACGGCGCGTCTGCAGCACCCACGCTGATAACGCCAGAAAAACGAGACCCGTGGTGCCCAGCGCCATCGCGATCGCGGTTGCGCCACCGGACAGTGCAAGGGACTTGGCCAGCATTGGACCCAGCGTATAGCCCATGAACCCGGTAAGCGCGAATACGGCTGCAAGCGCCCATGCACTGTTCTTCAGCTTGTAAACCATGAATAGCAGACCGAAATATCCTGCCAACGTCAGAAAAATGCCCGGTGCCGGCAGTTCGAGCGCAATGCCGATTGCGGCTGTTGCCGCGCTGAACAGAAGTGTCATTGCAAGGAGCGCATACGTATTGCGCAGAACCCGCAACGCGTGGTCGGAAACATCGGGCTGCGCGGCTCCCTGGTTTGCTTCTACATTCGATGACGTTGACGCAAAGTCGGTTGCGTGGCCTGCCAGGTCGGCTGAACTACCGTCGATTGACCGGGTTTTGGCGAATGGTTCCATGGTTTTCAACTCCCGCTAGTTTTCAAATTTGGTCGCGAGTGCGCGCCGCCGAGCATATCGATGCTTGTGGCCTCTTCCCTGGGCCTGCTCGCGCCGTCTCCGCCAATTTCTCAAAAGCATCCGGCCTGCTCTGGATAGCGCGCCTTCGATCGCGGTGCGCCAGTCGCGTGCCATTGCGGTGATCGTGACCGTGCCAGCATGTGTGGCCTTGATTTCCAGTCGGCACTGTTTGTCCACACCGCCGGGCGAGCCATTCACATCGGTGAGGCGCAGCTTTGCGTGCGACACCAGCCACGCCATGCGTCGCATTACAAACCACACTCGCGCCGTGATGGATTCGCGCAGTTCTGCACCTTGCGGATCGCGGGATTCAAAAGTCACTTGCATTCGGAGACCTCCATTGGTAAAAACGCGAGGTCAGAATAACGCCCATGGAAGTTCCGAAAAAGCAGATAATTGCGAATCGATACTTCTGAAATACCGGAATATGAGCCAGGAATTCAACTATCGTCATCTCTACTATTTCTGGGTTGTCGCGAAGGAAGGCGGCATTTCGCGCGCAGCGGAGCGGCTCGGTATGGCGGTACAAACCGTTGGCACACAAGTACGCGAACTCGAACGCGCGCTTGGCTACGCGCTGTTGAAGCCGGCCGGTCGCGGACTGGAGCTGACCGAGGCCGGTCTCGCCGCGATGCAGCAGGCCGATCAGATTTTTCAGCTCGGCGAAAAATTGCCGTTGGTGATTCGCGATGCGGCGAGTTCGTCCGGCATACGCCTCACCGTAGGGATTTCCGATGGATTGCCGAAGCTCGTCGTGCGCCGCTTGATGCAGCCGATATTGCGCGAGCGGGGCTTACGCTTACTTTGCCATGAAGACGAATTCGACGGGCTGCTCGCAAAACTTGCGTTGCACCGACTCGATGTGGTGTTGGCCGATCGCGCCGCGCCGCCGAATCAAAATTTAAAGGTGTACAACCATTCGCTCGGCTCGTCGCCACTTGCCTGGTATGCGCCGCCCGCGCTGTTGGCGGCGGCGAAAAAGAATTTTCCGCAGTCGCTCGCGAGCGTACCGGTACTACTGCCAACGACGGGTGTCGCGGTGCGTGCGCGACTCGATCAGTGGTTCGAACGCAATACGATTCACCCAAACATTGTCGGTGAATTCGAGGATAGCGCGCTACTCAAAACCTTTGGCGCAAGTGGCATGGGCGTTTTCCCCGCCGCCGAACTGGTGAGTCAATCGCTGACGACAATGTATCGCGTGAAGCGCGTCGGCGCGTGCGATGGCGTGGAGGAGAACTTTTTTTTGATCGGTGCGGAAAAGAAAGTCATTCACCCGCTGATACGACGTTTGTTACCTTCGAAAACACAGTAGAGCCAGAATGACACCAACACTGGCAGGGTGCTTAGCGGCTTTTACGCCGAAAAGCCTCGCCAGTACTGGTGTTTTGTCTGGTTATGCTGGTATCACTTCTTCCGTGTCGGCGGCGCATTGGAGGCCGCAAACGTCGTATAAGTCTGCTCGGCGACGCGGTGCCACAGATTAATATCGTCGCGATACTTGAGCCACGGTTCGTACATTTTCTTGAACGCCGGATTCTTGTCCGACTCTTCTTCGTACAAACCGAACGCTGCCGTTTGTGCGGCCTTCATGATCTCGTTCGAAAATGAACGCAACTTCACGCCCTTGCTCACCAGACTGCGCAGCGCCGGCGGGTTCTTGAAATCGTACAGCGCCATCATGTCCATATTGGCTTCATAAGCAGCCGCCTCGAACGCCGCCTGATATTCCTTCGGCAGCTTTTCCCATTCCTTGGTATTGACGAAAAACGAATACATCGAATTGGTTTCCCACCAGCCGGGGTAATAGAAATTCTTGACCACTTTGTAGAAGCCGAGTTTCTCGTCGTCGTACGGCCCGATCCATTCCGCACCATCGATGGTGCCTTTTTCCAGCGCCGGATAAATATCGCCGCCGGGAATCTGCTGCGGAATCACGCCTAATTTGGCCAGCACGTCGCCGCCCAGGCCGGCGATGCGAAATTTGACGCCCTTCAAATCGGCGACGGTTTTGACTTCTTTGCGCCACCAGCCACCCATTTGCACGCCCGTATTGCCGCCGGGGAAGGTGATGATGTTGTAGTCCTTCATGAATTCGCGCACCAGTTGCAGGCCGCCACCGTAATAGATCCACGCGTTCTGCTGGCGCTGGGTGAGGCCGAAGGGCAGGGTGGTGTCGAATGCAAAGGCCTTGTTCTTGCCGACGAAATAATATGACGCCGTGTGCGAGCACTCGACGGTGCCGTTCTGCACCGCATCGACCACGCTGAACGCGGGCACGATTTCGCCGGCAGCGAATACCTGAATCTGGAATTTGCCACCGGTGATGGCGGCAAGACGCTTGGCTAATGTTTCTGCACCACCGTAAATGGTGTCGAGGCTCTTTGGGAAGCTCGAAGCCAGGCGCCATTTGATGTTGGGAAGGGCGGGTGTTTGTGCGATCGCCTGCGAGGCGGCGGCAGCGGACATGACACCGCCGGCTGCGGCAGTGCTTAAGAATTTACGACGGCTGAGAGACATGGAATTCCTTTCGGTGGGGGATGTGGAACCGATGCGGCGAAATCAACTTCAGAGCAAATCATATGCCAATCTTTGCCGGCAAGTATTGATGATGATCTATGGGCGGCAAACGAATTCAATGCAGGCGCTGCACCTCTCGGTGTGCCTCAAAGGCAATGCGCCGAATCGGTGCGATTTTCGCCAGCTCGCGCAATACTGCACTCAGGCGGTGCGCGAATAGCTCGTCACAAAAAGTTCCACCAGGTCGGCTGGTTGGTGGGCGATCAGATTCGCATCCCGAAGCTCGGACGCACTGCCATAGCCCCATGTCACGCCGATCGCCTCGCAACCGTTGGCATGCGCTGCGGCGATGTCATGCACGCGATCGCCGATCATCACCGTGGGCCGCTCGGCGGGATTGATTTGCTCGCGTTCGAGCAAGTAGGCAAGCAGATCGGTTTTGTGCTGTCGCGTGCCATCTAGTTCGCAGCCATAGACCGCGTCGAATGGTGCGGACAATTCAAAGTGCTCGAGAATTCTGTTTGCGTAGACGTGCGGTTTGGCAGTAGCGAGAAGAATTTTGTAGCCTGCGGATTTCATCGCCGAGAGTGTTTCCGGGATACCTGGATACACCGCGTTCTCGAACAGGCCGATGGACGAAAATCGTTCGCGATAGTGAAGCATCGCAAGTTCAATTGCCTGCGCGTCGCGGGTATCCAGCAAGGTTGCGAACGAATTGCGCAGTGGCGGGCCGATGGCGAATCGCAATTCGTCGATGTCGGGTACTACGCGCGCCATGCGTTCCAGCGCGTAGGCAATCGAGCGTGTGATGCCTTCCTTTGGGTCGGTGAGTGTGCCGTCCAGATCAAATAGCACCACAGCGGATTGCGCCACGGCGGATCTTCAATGTGTGGAGTGACCGGATGGCGAGCGAGCGAGCGCTTCGACTCTGATCACCAACGGTTTCTCGTTAGCGCCTTCAAAGGTCAGCGTCAGCGGCACCTTGTCACCAGCATTGATCGGTCGCGCGACTTGCATCAGCATGATGTGCATGCCGCCGGGTTTCAATTCGATGACTTTGCCAGCCGGTACCGTGAATGCATCTTCTGCTTTCATTTCCATCACGCCGTCTTTCATGTTCATGCTGTGCAATTCGGCAATGCCCGCGACTGGCGTTTCGGCTTTGACCAGTCTGACCACCTTCGCCGATTTGATCCGCAAATAGGCTGCCGAAACATTCGAGCCGGGAATCGTGGCTTTGATCCAGACATTGCTGATAACCGGCGCGTCGATTGGGTTTGTGACAGGCGTGTTTTGCGCAAACGTTGGGGGCGTCAACCAACTCAATGCAGAAACAAACAAGGCGATGCGAATACGTAATTTCATGTTGTCGTCTTAGGTGAAATGAGAATGTCAGATTGCAGGTAATTGGAGGCGAATCGTGCCGCTTGCAACGTATCGATATCGCCGCCATACGCCACATCGCCGATCAGCGGTGCTTCAATCATACGCACCAGAGTAGACAAGTTTTCTGCGCGCGCGTTCATCGGCTCATTCGACGGCGAATTGGCGATCCAGCCGGCGAGCGTAAGACCGCGCGAACGAATCGCCTCCTGCGCGAGCAACGCATGATTGAGGCAACCCAGGCGCATGCCGACAACCAGAATCACCGGTAATTGCAAAGCGGCGGGAATCAACGCCATCGATTCGCCCGTCGACATCGGTACCAGAAATCCTCCCGCGCCTTCCACCAATACCACGTCCGCATCGGCGGCAAGCAGTTGATACGCGGCATGGATGACATCAATATCGATAGACGCACCGTCATGCAGTGCCGCAAGGTGCGGGGCGATTGGCTCAGCGAAACAATAGGGATTGATGTCGGCCACCGCGTAGCGATGATCGGTTGCGGCCACGAACAACGCGACATCTTCATTCATCTCGACGCCATCAACGGCAATCGTGCCGGCAGCAATCGCCTTCATTGGCGCCACCGTCAGGCCGCGCTGCTGCAACGCGTGGATCAGCGCGCAAGTGATGAAAGTTTTGCCGATACCGGTGTCGGTGCCGGTGATAAAAAATCCGCTCATGATTCGTGTTTGTCTTGCGACACCATGCGTTTGAATTCCGACAAGTCAATTTTTTGTTGGCCATCAATCGTTTTACGCTTGCCGATCTCGGGCTTCCAGGCGTGGCCGTAAACCACTTCGTAGGTTGCGGGAAGACGGCCGTCCTTGCGGAAAGACTCGTAGGCATCCACCATGCGCCGCCACCGATTTTTCCCCATCAGTCCGGTTGCGCGACCGGGCAGCACATTGTGCGCGCCGATACCCTTCAGTTCACGCAGTAGCGGCATCAGATCGGGGTAGGTGAGTGTGACGATTTCCTGATCCATCACGGGATCCGCGAAGCCGGCATGGACAAGGATATCGCCGACGTCGTGCATATCCGGAAACGTGTTGACGTGTGGTGAATCGTCGATGGATTTGAAGGCTGCACGCAATTCTTTCAAAGTGTCGGGCCCGAAAGTGGTGAACATGAAAAGACCATTCGGTTTCAGCACGCGCACGGCCTCGCCGGCGATGCGTTCAGGATCGCACCATTGCATTGCGAGGTTTGACAACGCCAGCTCGAACGTCTCTCCTGCAAACGGCAATGCCTCGGCGTCGGCGCAGACAAATCGCTGCCGCGGTGCGGACCCCAATAACCGTTTGAACAGCGATGGCTTGCCGAATTTTTCACGCGCAACGGCGAGCATCACCGGCGCGATATCCAGCGCCGTGATGGTGGCATCCCGATAGCGCTCGCGCAAACGATGGGTGGCGTCGCCGGTGCCGCTGCCAATATCGAGAATGCGTTGCGGGTTCAACTTGATGTAATCCAATCGCTCGAACAGTCGTCCGCAGATTTCGCGTTGCAGGAAGGCATGTTCGTCGTAAGTCGATGCCGATCGGCCGAAAGATTGACGCACCGCGCGCTTGGGCGGAAGCAGCGGGGCGCTCATGCGAGAAACGCTATCACGTGATCGAGAAAAAGTTCGCGATGCGACAAAAACGGCGCGTGCGCGGCATGCTCGATCAGGCAATAGGTGCTGTCGGGGAGTTTATCGGCCAACCATTGCGCGGAGTCAGTGCTGGTGAGGGCATCGTGGTCGCCCTGCATCACCAAAGTTTGCGCGAATATTTCCGGAACGACCGCGCGAATGTCACTTACCCGCAAAATTTCCAGGCCAGCCGCGAGGCTCGCCACCGACGGTACACCGTGTGCGCCGACCGCCTCCTGCATTTGGCGGATCACGTCGCGCATCTCCGGTTGATTCAACGCTTGCAACGCGAGAAAATTGCGAATCGTCGCAAGGTAATTGGTCGACAGGCGCTTGGCGAAATCGGCGAGCACTTCCGGTTTTTTGCCTTGCGGCCAATCGTCGGCGGCAACGAATCGTGGTGTCGCGCAAACGGTGACGAGCTTCCCGATGCGGGAGGGATATCGATGCGCAATCGCCATCGCGCAATGGCCGCCCAGCGACCAGCCGAGCACATGCGAGCGCATTGGCATCGCATGTGAAATCGCATCGACCATTGCCTCCAGCGATGACACCGGCGCGCCGTGCGAACGTCCGTGCCCGGGAAGATCGATGATGTGCAGCGTGAATCGCGCCGCGAGTTGATCGCGCACACCTCGCCACACGGCACCATTTAGGCCCCAGCCATGCAGCAGCGTAAGGTTCGGGCCGCGCCCGACGACATCGACGAAGACGGTCATCGCGCGCGACTCAACTGGGTTATCGCTAAAAAATCTTCCCACCTCATCGCCGTAACAACTGCACTTCAAGATCAGTGATCGCGGTAATGAGATCTAGCAAATCTTCGGCCGTGTGATTGGCGTTCAGTGAAACCCGCAGGCGTGCTGTGCCCACGGGCACCGTCGGCGGGCGGATCGCCGGTACAAACATATGCCGGTCGCGCAGACTTTCCGCGAACGCGAGCGTGTCTGCGTTGCCGCCGATGATGATGGGCTGAATTGCAGTTTGCGAATACGGCAATTTCGCGTACTGAAGTTTCATCGAGTCGCCGAAAAAATCGATCAGGGTACGGAGGTGCGTGAGGCGTTCGCGTTCTTCGCGCATGATGGTGAGGCTCGCTTGCGTGGCGGCGGCGATCGCGGGCGGTGTTGCGGTGGTGAAGATATAGCTGCGCGCGGATTGCAAAATCCATTCGACGATGTCTTCATGCCCGGCCACAAACGCGCCGTAACCGCCGGCCGCTTTGCCGAGTGTGGCCATGTAGACAATCCGCTCGTTCTTCAGATTGAAATGCTCCAGCACGCCTTTGCCGCGATAGCCGAGTACGCCGAATCCGTGCGCATCATCGAGCACCAGTAGCGCGTCGTGTTTCTCGGCGAGCGTAAGTAATTCCGGCACGGGCGCGATGTCGCCATCCATACTGAATACCGCGTCGGTGACGATTAACTTGCGCCCACCATCCGGGCTGGCCGCCATCATGTTTTCGAGTTTAACGAGGTCGGCATGCGGATAGCGCTTGAAGTTGGCACGCGACAGAGTCGCGCCGTCGTTCAGGCAGGCATGGTTGAGCTTGTCGGCGTAAATCGTGTCGCCACGGCCCGCAAGTGAGGTCAGGATGCCGATATTGGCGGCGTAGCCGGATGAGAACAACAGCGCTTTCGGCAATGTTAAATAGTCAGCAAGATTTTCTTCGAGTTCGTGGTGCGCGCGCATGTGGCCCGACACCATGTGTGACGACGCGGCACCTAGTCCATAGCGCTTCAAACCCCGCATCGCGGCTTCAACCACTTTCGGGTGATTGGCGAGGCCCAGATAATCGTTGCTCGCGTAATTCAATACGCGCTTGCCATCGACGACCATCGACGCATCCTGCGGCCCATCAACGATGCGCCGCACGCGCAATTGATCGGCTTGCGCGAGTTCGGAGAGCTGGGCGTTGTAGTCGGCGAGGGGCATCTGACGCGTTGTTAGTGGACTTTGCGAAGCACTAGCAACGGCGCGCCTTTTGGAATGAAAATGCCCGAAACGCCGCACCAGTGCTTGAGTTGGCTAAAGCGGTGTAATCCCCAGTTTCTCGAACAGCGCCCGATCCCGATCCACATCCGGGTTGCCGGTAGTAAGCAATTTCTCGCCGTAGAAAATGGAATTGGCACCCGCCAGAAAACACATCGCCTGAGTGGCTTCATTCATCTCTTGCCGGCCCGCCGAGAGGCGCACAAAGCTCTTCGGCATCGCAATGCGCGCAACTGCGATCGTGCGCACGAATTCAGTCCAGTCGAGTGCATTTTCGCCGTGCAGCTTTGCGTGCAAGGGCGTGCCTTCGACTTGCACCAGATAGTTGATCGGCACTGATTCGGGCGGTGGATCCATGTTCGCCAATTGTGCGATCAATCCTGCGCGCATCAGCCGCGATTCACCCATGCCGACAATACCGCCGCAGCAGACATTCACGCCGGCATTCCTCACGCGTTCAAGTGTATCGAGCCGATCCTGATATTCGCGCGTGGTGACGATTTCGCCATAAAACTCGGGCGAGGTATCGAGATTGTGATTGTAGTAATCCAGCCCGGCGTCTTTCAATTGTTCGGCCTGACCGTCCTTCAACATGCCAAGCGTGCAGCAGGCTTCCAAGCCCAGCAATTTCACCTCGCGCACCATTTCCAGCACGCCGTCGAGGTCGCGCTGTTTCGGCCCGCGCCACGCGGCCCCCATGCAAAATCGAGAAGCACCATTTTGTTTCGCGAGTTTCGCCGCAGCAACGACCTCGGCGACATCCAGCATTGCCTCGTTGTCCACGCCGGTGTGATAGCGCGCCGCCTGCGGGCAATAGCCGCAGTCTTCCGAACAACCGCCGGTCTTGATCGACAGCAGCGTTGAGAGTTGAACTTTGTTCGGATCGTGATGTGCGCGATGCACGCCTTGCGCGCGATGAATCAAATCAGCGAACGGTAAATCGAACAGCGCTTCGATGGCCTTTAGCGGCCAGGCCTCGGCCCCGATGCGATGATGCTTGGATGCAGGCAACGCGATCTTTTGCGGCAGTGTTGCAGCTGGCACAGCGACAGATTGATCCATGAACGAAATTCCTGAAATGTCGATTCGGACAAACATGGCATCATTGCCAAAGTCGATTGATATGTCAATTTTTGTTGCCATCAGAAGGCGACAATTGCATAAAAGTCAGGCAATCAGCCGGCTCACCTGCCAGTTAAGCGAATTATTTTTCGATCCGATATTTTTTGAATGTCGATTTTGTGCCACCACGTTCGTCATGAGAGTGCACGGCATTCGTCGTGCGATATTTCAATTTCCGGGAGATCTCCATGCAATATATGCTGCTAATTTATGGTGACGAAAAAAACTGGCATTCGATGCCGCCAGCCGAAATAACCAAGGTCATGCAGGCCTATGAAAGTTATTCGAAAGAACTCGCCGCCTCCGGCGCGTTGCGGGGCGGCTCTGAGCTCGCGCCTATTGCCTCGGCAACCACCGTGCGCGTGAGAAACGGCAAAGCGCTGACCACCGATGGGCCGTTCGCGGAAACCAAAGAGCAACTCGGTGGGTACTATTTGATCGATGTCGCGAATCTCGACGAGGCGATCAAATGGGCGGCGAAAATCCCGTCCGCGCAGGGTGGCTCGATTGAAATTTGACCACTAACGGAAAATCAGGCGGAAGCGCAAGTCTGACCCGCCATGATATTTGCGCGCGCCATCGCCGAGATTCATCGTCGCGATGGCGGGCGCATTGTTGCCGGACTCATTCGCAGGTTGGGCAGCTTCGAGCTCGCTGAGGAAGCGTTGCAAAACGCCTATGCAAAGGCGCTGGAAAACTGGCCGCGTGACGGTGTGCCGGATAATCCCACCGCGTGGCTTACTACAGTCGCGCAACACAGTGGCCTCGATGCAATGCGACGCGATGGGCGCAACCAAGGCGATAGCGAAAATGTACTCGCCGCAATGGCTGCACCGATTGCTGATGAGGAAGATACAAATGCTTCCAGAGTGGTCGACGATCAACTGCGGTTGATCTTTACATGCTGCCACCCTGCTCTTGCACAGTCGGCACAAGTCGCACTCGCCTTGCATACGCTGTGCCGTCTCACCACGTCGGAAATCGCGCGCGCGCTTGTCGAACCCGAAGCCACGACGGCGCAAAAACTGGTGCGCGCTAAACGAAAAATTGCCGAGGCCGGAATTGCCTACGAAGTGCCTGCCGCCGATGTCTTGCCGGAGCGCCTGATCACTGTGCTCGCGGTGATTTATTTTGTATTCAACGAAGGCTATTCCGCCACCGAACGCAGTGATTTGCTGCGGCCTGATCTATGTACTGAGGCAATCCGGCTGGCGCGCCTGCTGGCCACGCTGATGCCACGCCAAGCCGAAGCGCTGGGATTGCTTGCGCTATTGTTATTTCAGGATTCGCGCCGCAACTCACGCACCAATGTTGACGGTGCGCTGATTCCGTTAGAGGTGCAGGACCGGACGCTTTGGGATCGTGCATTTATCAATGAAGCCACTGCCTTGCTAGATTCCGCGATGCTCAAAAGGCAACCCGGCCCCTATCAGATTCAGGCCGCGATCGCCGCCTTGCACGCCAACGCGCGAACGGCGGCAGATACCGATTGGCGACAAATTTCTGCGTTGTACGGCGCGCTGTTGCGCCATATGGCGACGCCGGTGGTGGAACTGAATGCGGCGGTCGCACTTGCCATGGCCACCACGCTTGACGCGGGTCTTGCCTGGATCGACCAGATTGCCGCCGCCGGCGCGCTCGACGATTATCATTTGTTGCATGCGGCAAGGGCGGATTTGCTGCGGCGCGCGGGTCGCGAAATGGAGTCACTTGCGGCCTACGGCCGCGCGCTTGCGTTGGTGAAAAACACGGCGGAACGGGAATATTTATTGCGTCGGCGGCGGGAAATTTCCTCTGCGATCGCATAGGATATCGGCATCCGCGCCATCTCCTTTTTTGTCTCCGTAAGGCGGTTCACATTTTCACTTCAATTCGATCGCCATCCCTCGGTGTTATCTTTTCGCAGGATTGCGCGCTCTGCGGAATCCGTGCCGCAGCGAGCCTCTGCGGCCCGTGCCATAGCGATTTGCCCAACGCCACGCGCCGCGCGTGCCCACAATGCGCCGCGCCGACGCCGTCGGCGGCGACGTGCGGTGAGTGCCTTGCCGATCCACCCAACTTCGATGCGACCATTGCCGCGTTTCAATACCGCTTTCCGCTCGATCGATTGGTGCAGGCCTTCAAGTTCAATGAAAATCTGGCGCTCGCGCAGTTGTTTGCCGACGCCATGATTGCAGTTGTTCGGCGTGATATGGACGACGATGCCGATGCGTGTCCCGATCAAGTCATCGCCCTGCCGCTTGCCGCGAAGCGGCTTGCGACGCGCGGCTTCAACCAATCCGCCGTACTCGCAGAGCGTGTTGGGCAGAACTTGGGCATTGCCTATGCGCCGCGCGGCATGTTGAAAATTCGCGACACCCTGCCGCAGACCGGGCTTGGTCGCGAGGCGCGACACAGGAACGTGCGCGGTGCGTTTGTCTGCGAGACTGGCGCGGTCACCGGGCAGCATGTTGCGCTCCTCGATGATGTCATGACCACGGGAGCGACAATGTCGGAAGCGGCAGGTGCGCTGAAAAAAGCCGGTGCCCGACGTGTCACCGCCTGGGTACTGGCGCGTGCGGATCGGCTTCAGGTGGTTGATTTTGATGCGCCACGCGTGTCAATCGCATCCGGCACCGAATCCAGAAAGTAGCGGCACGCATGTTTCATGTCGTGCTCTACCGGCCCGAAATTCCGCCCAACACCGGCAACGTGATTCGCCTCTGTGCGAATACCGGTGTCACGCTGCATCTGGTGCATCCGCTTGGGTTCACGTGGGATGACGCGCGCGTCAAACGCGCTGGCCTTGATTACCACGAGTTCGCCAATGTTCGTCATCACTCGTCGTGGCAAGCCTGCGTGGCCACACTTTCAGGATCGAGAATATTCGCCGTTGAAACCAGGCAGGCCGCGCGCTACGATCAGGTCGAATATCAGCGCGGCGATGCGTTTGTGTTCGGTCAGGAGACAAGTGGATTGCCGGACGAAGTGCTTGAAGGCATTGCGCAAGAACGCCGCGTCTGGTTGCCTATGCGCCCGGAAATGCGCAGCCTGAATCTTTCCAACTCAGTTGCCGTGATGGTGTTTGAAGCGTGGCGGCAGATTGATTTTGCGGGCTGCGCTTGACTCTACATTTGCAAAAAATATTGACCTTTACCCGCGCAGGCGGGTATCCAAGCTCAGACACCGTACTGCGTGCTGAAAATCGGACCATGCCGATACAGCGTCATGGCGTTCGGCGGGCGCGGAGCATGCTCCGCGATTTTCCCGCCTCACTCCCCGCCCGCGCCAGGAAAGGCTGATTGAGTGATTACTCGATCGTCACGCGCTTAGCGCTGATCGGGGCTTTTTTCGGCAGCACCAGCGAAAGAATACCGTCGGCATATTTCGCTTGCACGTTGCCTTCGTCGATATCCTGGCCCAGCGTAAAGACTCGGGTGGATTTTCCATAGGCACGCTCGCTGCGCAAAATCTTTTCACCTTCTTTGATCTCGGTTTCGCGTTTGACTTCCGCGGCGATGGTGACTTCGTTTTGATCCACGGACACATGGATGTCTTCTTTTTTCACACCGGGCAGAACGGCTGCAACGCGATAGGTGTTTGCGTCTTCCGAGACATCGATGCGGATGGGATGCGCGGCTTCGCGGTTGGCGTCCTGAATCGGGCGGAGGAATCCGGCGAGCAGGTCATCGACACCGAGCGCATAAGGCGCGCAGTTGGGGTTTAGCCGATTGTTCAAGCGTACGAGTGTGTTCATTTATTGCTCCTTGAAAGGTTTACTGAGGCACTCCATAGATGGGCGCGACAAGTTAGAATTTCAAGGTGGCGAAACAGCCTGGGGATGTTTTCTTATACACTGCGCTATCGGACAAGCAAACGTATCTATGGCTGAACAGAAAAATATCAACCCCCCGGATCGCGTCGCCGTTTTGTTCACCGAGATCGAAGGCCACCGCGGCTATTTGCTGCGCTTTGCGATTGCGAAATTGCGCGATGCCTCGCAAGCCGAGGAGGTCGTGCAGGAGGCGTTGCTCGCCGCATTGGACGGCGTCGGAGGCTTTTCGGGTCAGTCTAGCTTGCGCACCTGGCTCACCTCGATTCTCAAATTCAAGATCATCGATTTTCAGCGCCGCGTCATCAGCGAGCGAGCGCATTTTGCGACTGCACCGGAGAGCGACGATTCGGCCGATCCGCAATGGATGGAACGCCTGTTCGATGACACTGGGCATTGGAGCCCGCGTTTGGCGGAGTGGGCCAACCCCGACGGCGCGCTCGAACAGAAACAGTTTTTCGAGGTTTTCGAGCGTTGCATGGACAAGTTGCCGAAAGCGGCCAGTCGGGTATTTTTCAAGCGGGAAGTAATGGGTATCGAGACGGACGAGATTTGTAAGGAAGAAGAGATTAGTTCGTCCAATTGCTGGGTAATGTTGCATCGTGCGCGCGTCGCGCTGCGCGAATGTCTTGACCGCAACTGGTTTCAGGAAGCAGGTGGGCGTTGAATTGGAACAGGCGGATCAAGGAGGGGACATGACGGATGCCGCAGAGCTGTCGTGCAAGGAAGCTGCGCGTTTGATGAGCCGACAACAGGATATGGCGTTGCTGCCCGTCGAGCAGGAACACCTTAAGAAGCATTTGTATATTTGCCTCAGCTGCCGCCGATTCGACGAGCAGCTGGTTTTCCTGCGCCGGCTTGCGAAGCGTTACGGCGAATCGGATCCGCCCGCAGCGGAGTAGCGGCGATGAATCCGGATGCCGAGCAGGGGCGTAATGCTGTTGCCGGGATGATTGCGAAGTAGCAATGCGTCGCGTGGTGGTTCTGTGGCAAATCTGACTGACAGAAAATCGAAATGGCACGTTCACGGGGCGGCCCAAACGGCGATAATTGTCGTTGTATTGGGTAAATCGTGAGGAAACGGGCATGCGCATTAATTTAATTTTATCGTCAGCCATCGCCGGGGTCGTTGCGTTAACTTCCTCCGGTGGTGCCTCTGCGGCGACGGAGAAATTGCCGGCAAAAGCGGAGCGGGAAAAGTGTTATGGCATCGCCAAGAAAGGCGCGAACGATTGCGGTACCGCCACCCATACCTGTGCGGGGCAAGCCAAGGCGAACAATCTGGCCGACGAATGGAAGTACGTTGCCAGGGGTACCTGCGAGCAGATGGGCGGCAAATTAAGGATCGCGAAAAGCGAGAAACCCGCGGCCGAAAAGCCGTGATCTTCAAACGAGAAAGAGGAAAAACATGAACACGACCAAACTGATCGTCAGCAGTGCAATCGCCGGCCTGGTATCACTCGCCAGTTCCGGTGCGGCCGTCGCAGAAGATAAACCCGCCGCCGCTGCCAAAGAAAAGTGCTATGGCATTGCAAAAAAAGGCGCGAACGATTGCGGTACCGCCAAGCATTCCTGCTCAGGCCAGGCGGCATCAGACAATTTGCCGGAAGAATGGAAATTTGTCGCCAAAGGGTCCTGCGAAGCCATGAAGGGATCATTGAAGAAGCCTGGCGAGGCGAAACCCGCCAAGAGCGAACCGGCGAAACCAACTTACTAATCGACACCATTGTTCATTTGCTTTGCCCTTGAGAACGATGCCCCCGTCGTGAAACGCGGGGGCTTTTTTTCGCGCCATGGATGACGCGGCCCTTTCCGGTTTGAACGCGACACGCGCCGGCATCGGGCTGCGCACGCCGCATTACCAATCGATTCTCGCCGAGGCGCCGGCGGTCTCGTTTCTTGAAGTTCATAGCGAAAATTATTTTGGTGAAGGCGGGCAGCCACTCAACTATCTCGCCCGCTTCCGTGAGGACTATGCGATCAGCATGCACGGAGTAGGGCTTTCACTGGGATCGGCCGATCGGCCCGATGCCGAACACTTGCGAAAACTGAAACGCCTGGTGAATGCGATCGAACCTGCGCTGATCTCTGAGCATTTGTGCTGGAGCAGCATTGCAGGGCGCCATCTGAATGATTTGTTACCGCTTCCCTATACGCCCGAAGCGCTGGATTCGGTCGTTGCCAATGTACTCGAAATGCAGGATGTGCTGAAACGAAAGATCCTCGTCGAGAACGTATCGAGTTACCTGCAATTCAGTGACTCCACGATGGCCGAATGGGAATTCGTAGGTGATGTCGCGCGCCGCGCCGGTTGTGGAATCTTGCTCGACGTGAACAATATTTACGTCAACGCGATGAATCATGATTTTGATCCGCTGATTTACCTCGACGCAATTGCAATCGGCAGCGTTGGCGAGATTCATCTGGCCGGCTTTCAGGATACGGGTGAAATTCTGATCGATACGCACGGCGCACCGGTCTGCGACGAAGTCTGGGCGCTCTATGAATACGCAATCGCCCGTTTCGGGCCGGTGCCAACCTTGATCGAATGGGACACCGATATTCCTGCGCTTGGCGTGTTACTCGCAGAGGCCAGCAAGGCAAACCGCATTCTCGCGGGGTCTCGCAGCTCAACGTCGCTTGGAGTCGAATATGTTGCGTGACTTGCAACATTCATTTTCCGATGCGATTTTCTCGAGCGGTGATGTCGCGGCGACGTCGATTGTGAGGGGAAAATTGTCCGCTGCCGGACGACTGGCGATCTATCGACACAACGTCTTTGCCAATTTGCGCGGCGCGCTTCGCGAGATATTTCCGGTTATCGAGCGCGTTGTCGGCGAAGCGTTTTTTCAGCATGCGGCCGATCAATTCATTCGTGACACGCCATCTACATCAGGCGACTTAAATCAATTTGGCCGCGAATGGCCCGCGTTTCTGGCCGCCTATCCGCATGCGCAGGAATTGCCGTATCTTGCCGATGTGGCGCGTCTGGAATGGGCTTGGCACGAGTGCTTCCACGCAGCCGATGCACCGATGTTTGATATCAACCGTCTGGCTGCAATCGATGCGGCTGATCATGGCGCACTCATTTTCACGTTGCATCCTGCGCTGCGTTTGATGATGTCGGACTATCCCTTGATGCACATCTGGCGCATAAACCAACCCGGGTATGTCGGCGAAATGATTGTTGATTGGGATCAGGCGGGCGAACACTTGTTGGTGCGGCGGGATACCGGCGCAGATGGTGCAATCGGCGTCGTGATTGAATCACTGTCGCCGGCTGGGTGGCGCTTCCTCAACGCGTTGAAAGACCGCTGCGCACTGGAAATCGCTGCCGCCAACGCGCTCGCAGTAGACGATAAATTTGATTTGCAAAATTTTCTCATCTCATCCGTCCAATCAGGCGTCGTCACCAATATCGAGAGGGAGTAATCAATGACGGTACTAAAGGCCACTTAGGGTGACAGTTCAAATGATTAAAAATTGGAATGAGGACATATTTGTGCCGCGACGTCGGCAGCGGCACCACGCACACCACCGAATTCGATATCTACAGCCGGCCGATCACCGCCACCAGTCTCATCGACGGCAAGAACTATGTTCGCAGCACGCTCTACAACGCCAATGGCCAAGTGAGCTTTGTTGGCTACCTGGCGATGGAGTTCACCCAGCCCTATCCGGACACGCGGAACGGCAAGTCCTTGCGCTACACCTACCAGAACGGCTACCTGGCAGCGGCCAATCGCGGCGACGTCGATGAAAACTTCATGACCGTGGTCGCACGCTACGCCGACGGCTCAATCACCCGAAGCACCAATGTGCTGACCAAGACCGACCGCGACTGTGATTTCCTCGGTCGCCTCACTGCCTCGCGTCTGGCCGATAGCGGCTCCGCGACGCCCAAGCAGACCAGCGTAACCATTTACGATGCCCTCGGCAACATCCTCACACGCACCCAGTCCGGCCTGCAAACGTGGAACGAGACCTTTACCTATGACAAGCTGAACCGCGTCAACACCTTCACCAGCGCCGCGAGCGGCATTGCCGGAAAGAACTTCAGCTACACCGACGACGGCAACCTGACCGGCAAGACCTTCGCCTACGACTACAACGGCAACTTCATAAGCTTTACCGATAGCAGCAGAGCCATCACTTAAGAACGTTGCGCATCGCGCACCACGGCTATTTCTTCACTGCTGGTTGCGGCGTGACAACTTCTCCGGCAAGCGACCAGCGCGGGTTGCCGGTTTGGGCGTCCGCTTCGCGCACCCACACGCGTACGTACTGACCATTTTTCAAGATGCCGTCGCGCGTCCGCCAGGCGACGTTTCCAACGGCGTAGACGAAATCATTGGCCTGAGATCCGCCTTGCAGTTTGACTGTCCAGGCCCACTGTGTTTCGCTGGCCTTCAGGTATTCACCGATCGCTTTCGCGCCATCGATTGGCAGTTGATCGGCCCGCAATAGCCGCGTGCGTGGCGTGACTGCCGCGCTATAGGCGTCGCCGGTGGTGACGGTTCGCGCGATGAATTGCTGTTCCGGGTCATCACTCGACTTGTCGGTGACGGCTTTCAACGACGGCAAGTCAAGCGCAATCAACGGTGCGTCGGACAACTTGTCAGGGGTCGCTGTCGGCCCGTGCGCAATGCCGTGATCGACCAGCACTTTCCACTCGCCACTCTTTTGCTTTTGCCACACGGAGAAAAATTGGCCATGGGAAGCGGGCGCGGCGGGGTCTTTTTTGTCGCGAATGATCGAGGGGCCGCTGGAAAAGCCAAGATCGCCCGACGCGGACAGTATTGCGCGTTGCGACTTCCAATCGAGGATGATAGCCGGTTCGCTGCGTGGTGCCAGCCAGGCTTGCGCATCCACTAATTCAGGCCGCAGTAGCCAGGATTTTCCCGCAAAAAATTCAATGAATGCCGCGCGCATGCCGTTTTTCACCGAATACGCGGCAAACCTGCCTTCTTCGGCGGCCAAGTCTTTGGCGGTGAATGGGGCTGCCATCGCGGCGGGTGTGGTGAGCATCGCAAGTGTCAGCGGAATCAGGCGAAAAATTGCGGAGGTCAATGCACGGCGAAAAATATTTGGCATGGTGTTTCAAGGATCGAGTTGGATAGTGACACGCAATTTAGCGTATTTCCTGCGCAATGTTGCGACACTCTGAAACCGACTGCGACACCGGCTTAAAGCACGTAGCGCGCAAGGTCTTCGCTTTCCGCGAGAGCACCCAATTTTTCATTCACATATTCGGCCGTGACCGCAAATTTCTCACCTTGCGAGGAGGTATCGAATGAAATATCTTCGAGCAATTTTTCCATCACGGTGTACAAACGTCGCGCGCCGATGTTTTCTGTCTTTTCATTCACCGCGAAGGCGATCTCAGCGAGGCGACGCACACTTTCCGGCGGAAACTCGACGGTGACGTTTTCGGTTTGCAACAAGGCCTGATACTGGCGGGTGAGACAGGCGTCGGTCTTGGTAAGAATCGCTTCAAAATCTTCGATCGATAGCGACGAGAGTTCGACGCGAATCGGCAGTCTGCCCTGCAATTCGGGTATCAAATCGGAGGGCTTTGCAAGATGAAAAGCGCCCGATGCAATGAATAAAATGTGATCGGTTTTCACCATGCCGTATTTGGTGGAAATGGTAGTGCCTTCGACTAACGGCAGCAAGTCGCGCTGCACACCCTGGCGCGACACGTCCGCGCCGTGCGTTTCCGTGCCGCTGCGATTGGCAATCTTGTCGATCTCGTCGATGAAGACGATACCGTTTTGCTCGACGTTTTCGATCGCCGCGATTTTGGTTTCTTCGTCGTTGATCAATTTCACCGCCTCTTCGTCGGTGAGCAATTTCAGCGCTTCTTTGACGGTGACCTTGCGGGTTTTTTTGCGCGTCTGACCCATGTTGTGAAACATGCCCTGAATCTGCTGCGTCAGTTCCTCCATGCCCGGCGGGCCGAAAATTTCCATCGAAGCGGGCATCGCTGCGACGTCGATTTCAATTTCGCGATCATCGAGTTTGTTCTCGCGCAGCATCTTGCGAAATTTCTGGCGCGTGACATTTTCGTCACCTTCGACCGCATCGGCTTTCGCATAAAAATCGAAATTGCGCGCCTGCGGCAGCAGTACATCGAGCACGCGTTCTTCGGCACTATCCTGCGCGAGATGGCGGACTTTTTGCGCCTCGACTTCCCGTGCATGCTTGACCGCGATTTCCGCGAGATCGCGGATGATGGAATCGACATCGCGACCAACGTAACCGACCTCGGTAAATTTGGTCGCTTCCACCTTGAGAAAAGGCGCGTTGGCCAGGCGCGCGAGGCGGCGCGCGATTTCGGTTTTGCCGACACCCGTCGGCCCGATCATCAGAATATTTTTCGGCGTGATTTCGTTGCGCAAAGGCTCGGCCACTTGCGAGCGCCGCCAGCGGTTGCGCAACGCGATGGCGACTGCGCGTTTGGCGGCACCCTGGCCGACGATGTGCTTATCGAGTTCGCTGACAATTTCTCTTGGGGTCATCATTTTTTGGGTGGCGGCTGAATGTTACGGGTGACGGGTAAAGCGTGACCGTTGAAGCGTGACGGGTGGTTCGTGACAAACGAGAGCGCGGTCAAAACGTCACCCTTCGCCCGTCACCGCATTCGAATCATTCGAGTGCTTCAATCGTGTGGTGTTGATTGGTATAAATGCAGATGTCGCCGGCAATCGTCAGCGCTTTTTTGACGATGTCGACCGGCGCAAGTTCCGTGTTTTGCAGCAATGCCTGCGCGGCGGCTTGCGCGTACGCACCGCCGGAGCCAATCGCGAGCAACCCAAGTTCCGGTTCAAGTACGTCGCCGGTGCCGGTGATGATGAGTGAGCTGGTGCGGTCGGCGACGGTGAGCATGGCCTCTAAGCGGCGCAGAATTCGATCGGTGCGCCAATCTTTTGCAAGTTCGATCGCGGCGCGCATCAAATGGCCCTGGTGCTTGTCGAGCTTGGCTTCGAAGCGTTCGAACAACGTGAACGCATCCGCTGTGGCGCCGGCGAATCCGGCCAACACTTGATCTTTATGCAAGCGGCGAATTTTTCGCGCGGTCGCTTTGACGATGATGTTGCCTAACGTGACCTGGCCGTCGCCGCCCATCGCGACCTTGCCGCCACGCCGCACCGAGAGAATGGTGGTGCCGTGGAACTGTTGGGGTTCGGTAGTCAAAAGATCAGGCCGCTTTCTTGCGCATCAGAATCGCGTGCTTCGTCATGCCGAATACTTCAAGCAACGCGGCCGTCAGCTCATTGAGATTGGAAAGAATCACGCGCTTTTGCGCGAGGTGGATGCTGCGGATGGCCACAAAGAACATACCGGCCGCGGCAAAATCGATGCGCATCAAATTGCTCATGTCGACCAGCACTTCTTGTTTTGACGACGCGTAGATCGACAACTGTTGCAACACTTCTTTGCTGCCGGAATTGATAACACCTCGCAGCGGAAATCCCACTGGCGACGCCGCAGGTGTGCCAGCCGGCACGGGGCTGGAGCCTTCCGGCCCGGTTGGGCGCATGACCACCTCCCACGGCGGAGGCGACATTTCATAGGCCACCGCGTATTCGAGGCCAAGCTCCTCGTACTCCTCGTTTTTGCCGTCGAGAATATAAAGCTCAAACAACAGTGACCAATAACCGAGGCTCTCGGCAAGCGGTTTTCCGGCGGCGTCATTAATGCTCTTTTTCAGCATCGCTGCGAAATCATCAAAGCCGTTGAACCAAATCGGAAACTTCGAGCGGCGCAATCGTTGAAATACGATCGACATTAACTCGGCCTCTTCGGACAGCATCCCGGATACTTTTTCGAGTCCGATGCGGCAACTGCCCATCTCGGTGGCGAATGCTTCCAGCTTGTCGATTTCGCCGAGCAATGCACCGTCCATCCCGGGTGTCAGGGGGAAAAAATCCTTCCGCTCGCGTTTTTCCTTGCGGCGTGGATCACCGGCATCGTCCACCGCGGCCCACACCGGCGGCGAGCGTTCGAATTTGACCGTGAACAGCATCGATAGTGAATCGAATTCCTTGCGGTTGTGCGTGAGTTGGTAAAAATCAAACAGCATCAGCCACGTGCGAATGCTGTCTTTGCCCTCTTTGTTTTTCAGATGCTCTTTAAGGGTTTCCTGCGCCGCGTCGTAGCAATCGGCGGCATATAGCACCGCCGCCTCGTAGAGCGGCGGAAAATTGGTCGAATCGCCCGACAATTGGTCACTGCTGAAGCCGCCGGATGCCATCATCGCCGCCTTTGCAGGCGTAGCCGGAGTGGAGGGCGATGGCACGGCAGCGGACCGTGATCCGGCCGGTCTTCCAGGGTTGGATGTAGCCACTCGATCGGTCCTTAATTTTTGACGGCTTCGGCGTCGATCAGCCGATAGTAGAGTGACGAATCGTTCACCAGTTCAAGCCGCCCGGAAATGACAATCGGATCCCAATTCGAATATTCCACGGGTACCTTGGCCAATACTTCGATCATCGAATCCGGCCCTTGCGAGATACAAAATGGGCAATGCGTCGGTAGCGGCGAAATGAGGAAATGTTTTTGCTTTACCGTGGTCGAGAGTGGCAGCACGAAGCCATAGACTTTTACCTGTTGGCGATCAAGTTCTTTGAGTTGTGCACTGAATTCCGGGCGTGAGGTCGTTTTGCCATTCTTTCTTTCCTCGACCAGCTTTACCTGGCGCAACAATTGCCAGGCAATGGTACCGGATGGCAGCGGATCTTTGCCGAGGTAGCTGAAGAGTTGCTCGTCGGGAATTTTGCCCGCGTCCGGGCTCGCTGCGTTGACAGCACCACCGCTCGCCACACAGGCCGCCGTAAACACGCCCGGCGCCGCGATGCGACGCAGCAGAAACGCAGAACGAGCCCATGAAAAATTCCCACCACGCTGCATGTCTATTAACCCTAAAAAAAATACCGAATACGCATTGACTCACACACGGCCAAGCAGTTCCGGCACCGCGTCGCGATAAGCGCGCCACGCGGGAAACAAGCCCGCCACCACCGCCAATGCGAGTGCGGCGCCGATCACCCACCATTCCGCCGCGATCCATGTCCAACCAGTGAGGCTCACGCGATGCGCGTCGGCGATTGATCGGCCAATCCATTCCGCGCCCGCATGACCGAGCAGCATGCCCAGTATAACGCCCGCCACCCCCAGTGCCGCGCCCTGCGCGAGGATGGTCGCGAACACGATGCCGCGACTGGCGCCGAGCACGCGCAACAAGGCGAGATCGGCGCGCCGCTCGTCGAGCGCGTTCATGAGTCCGATAAAGATTCCCAAGCCCGCGCAAATCATCATGATTGCGGCGAACAGCTTCAACGCCGTCACGCCAAAGCCGAGCAACGCAAACAGGCGTGCCGTTTCCATGGCCGGCGATGCGGCTTGCAAGCCGCTCACACTATTGACGTGGCGAGGAAAAGTGGCGGCGGCAAGCGGACCAGCATATTGAATCAGCAGGGAGGTGATTTCTTTTTCATCGGCGGCGTTGCTATCGTGCGCTGCCGCTGGTGAGTTGGGTTCTTCGCGCGCGTGCATTTGCCAAATACTTTCAAGGCTCGTCAGTATCAACCGATCGACCACGGCACCCGTGGGTTTCAAAATGCCGACGACTTCAAACGGCGCATTGACGTGTGCGCCGCCGCCTTCGGCAAGACCGTGTGTGCCGGCAAATTGTTCGCCAAGTCGTAAGCCGGTGCGCGCGGCCACGTCCGCGCCGATCAGCGCTTCCAGCGGCTTCGCCCATGTGCGCCCACGCTCAATCGATGCGCCGTAGAGTTCGAGATAGGCAGGCGTGGTGCCGACGATACGATACGCGCGGAAACTATCGCCCAATGCCACAGGCACTGCGCGTTTCACCACGCGTTCAGCGGCGATCTTATCGGCCTCCCGCATGGGAATATTGCCGGTCGGGACATCGACCTGGAACACCGACGACAAGATCAACTGCAAGGGACTGCCTTTCGCGCCGACCACCAGATCGATGCCCGCTGCGTCGCGATCCATACGTTCTTCGGCCTGCGACAAAGTCAGCAGTAACGCGACCACGGTGGCAATGCCGATTGCGAGCAACATGATATTCAGGAGCGTTGCGAGCAGACGATCGCGCAGGTAGGCGACTGCCAGCGGCAATGCCGTGCCGAGTGTTTGTGAGAGGGCGCTCATGCGATTTCGCACACCTGATCGAAGCGTGACTTGATGCGCGCGTCATGCGTCGCCACCAGCAATGTCGCACCGTGTTCGATCGCCTGATCGAAAAGTAATTGAATCGCGGATTCGCAATTCGCATCGTCTAGCGCGGCGGTCGGTTCATCGGCCAATATCAGCGCAGGGCGGTTCACCACTGCACGCGCAATCGCCACGCGCTGCGCTTCGCCCTGCGAAAGTTCGCGTGGATACGTGCGCCGTTTAGCAGCGATGCCGAGTGTGCCGAGTATGGAGTGGATGCGCTTGTCATCAACGGCGGCCCCCGCAAGTTTTTGCGCGAGCCGCAGATTGGCTTCCACCGTCAACGCCGAAATCAAGTGCAAACGCTGCATGACAAAGCCGATGTGGCGACCACGAAAATGATCGCGCTTTGCGCCAGAAAGATTGTCAATACGTGTGCCTTTCACGATCACGTTTCCGGCGGTCGGCAACGCAATGCCCGCGACAATATTCAACAACGTCGTCTTGCCGCAACCGGAAGGGCCGAGCACCAACGTGTGATGCCCCGGCACGACCGCGAAGCGATCCAGCGAAAGCACCGTCTTGTCGGCGTAGCCCGCACGAAGGCCTGTGATGTCGATCACGCGCGTGCCGAGTTATTTGACGTCGATGGTCACTTTGCTGCCGTCGGCCTTGTCAGCCATGTCGGCCACGCAGTACGCAAGTCCTTCGACAAAAATGCGCTTCGGCAGATTGCGCCCGATAAATACCATCTTCGATTCGCGTTTCTCGCCAGCCGCCCACGGCTTGCCGGGACTGCCGCCCATCGTCATGTGTACGCCCTGAAAAATCATCCGGTTGTTCTGACCCTCGATGCTCAATACGCCCTTGTAGCGCAGCATGTCGTTGCCATAGGTCTGGATCAGCAGCGAGAGAAACGCTTCGATTTTTTCCATGTCCAGCGCGCGTTCGGACGTGAACACAAACGACTGGATGTCGTCATCGTGATGGTGATGGTCTTCCTTAAGAAAATCGGGATCGATCTCCAGTACGGAATTCAGATTGAAGCCGCGCACGTCGAGAATTTCCGTGATGTCGGTTTCGCCGAAGTGCACGTTCTTGTACGTCGCGCGTGGATTCATGCGTTTCATGCGGGCAATCAGCGCATCGGTTTCTTCTTTGGCAACGAGATCGGTTTTTGAGATGAGTACACGATCCGCGAAACCGATTTGTTCGCGTGCCTGCTCGTTGCTGTCGAGTTGTTGCTGCGCGTGTTTGGCATCGACGACCGTGATGACGGCATCGAGCACATACGCTTCATGAATATCGTCGTCCATGAAAAACGTCTGCGCCACCGGGCCAGGATCCGCCATACCAGTGGTCTCGATGATGACGCGGTCGAATTTGAGCGTGCCTTTGCGCCGCTTCTCAGCGAGATCGCTAAGAATTTTCACCAGATCGCCGCGCACGGTGCAACAGATGCAGCCGTTGTTCATTTCAACGATTTGCTCTTCCTTGTTCTGCACAAGGATTTCGTTGTCGACGCCGGCTTCGCCAAATTCATTTTCAATGACGGCGATTTTCTCGCCATGGCGTTCCGTCAAGATGCGGTTCAACAATGTGGTTTTACCCGCACCGAGAAAGCCGGTGAGGATGGTGGTGGGGATCGGCGTGTGTTTCGCGGCGGCGGGAGAATTCATGGCAGGTTCTGAAAAAGGAAGTTGACCATTGTAATTGGGGGCGAGGAGAAAGGCTTCAAGGTTTCGTTATTGGGCGCTCGCCGCACTCTTTCCAAAGTGGTTCGCGTAGTCACCTTTCGCCCCTGGCTTCAATCATGCCGGGGCAGACTCTGAGCCTGTCGAAGGGCCAGATGTACGAGGTCCTTCGACAAGCCCGCGAGGGAGTTCGGCGATATTTTTTTGCTATTCAACAACAATCGAAGCCAGCGTATCCCGCACAAATCCCTCATCCAAATCCCGCGTAATGAACACCAGCCGCGTCGAATGATCGGCATCCGGCCACGCCGCCAATTGCGCCGGCGGATAGATCGTATGTTGCACTGCGTGAATAACTTTCGGGCGATCCTCGCCAGCGACGTTGACGATGCCTTTGATGCGCAATAGTTGATCACCACGCAACGAGGTCAGCAACTCCAGCGCCTCGATCAAGCGCTGCCAGGCGACGGGCTTCTCAATACTGATCGCGAACGCATGGAAGCGCTCATCGTGGCGTGTGGTGGGTACCGATCGTACCAATGGTGACGGGGATTTAGGCAGCGCGCGATACGCTTCCGCCTTCAGCCACGCACGAACATCCGGCGTGCGCTGTCCGAGCTGATACAAGCCGGTATTGAACAGTGTCCAGCAAACTACTTCGCCGCTGTCGACATCGAGAATCGCCGCACCCGGATTCAAATTGCGCAGCCGCGCACGCAATAAGTCCGCGTGCTCGATCGACACGCGATCGGTCTTGGTCAACACAATGCGATCCGCGACCGCCGCCTGTTTGACGCTCTCCATATGATCGTCGAGCTGCCGCGCACCGTGTTCGGCATCCACCGTCGTCACCACACCCGAGAGCGAATAGCGTGCGGCAACCAGCGGCATTTCGATTAACGTGTGCATGATCGGTGCGGGATCGGCAAGCCCCGTCGTTTCAATCACGACCCGCTTGAAATCCGGCACCTCACCGTTCGCGCGTTTGAAATAAAGATCGCGCAATGCCTGCACCATATCGCCCGCCACCGAGCAACAGATGCAGCCGTTGGCGAGCACCGTCAAATTCTCGCTCGATTCGCGCACCAGCAGATGATCGATCGCCACCGCACCGAATTCATTGATCAGTACGGCGGTTTCACCTATGCCGGGATCGCGCAGCAGGCGATTCAGCAACGTGGTTTTGCCGCTGCCGAGAAAGCCGGTGAGCAGCGTGACGGGCGTGATGTTTGATGCGGTCATACCGCCGAATCGGGACGCACTGCGCTCGCGCCTATGGATTGGGCGCATGGATGTTGCGCGGCTGTGGGGTGGGCATCATATTGATCAAAAAAAAGACCTTGCAGTGTAGGCTCTAGCCGGAGTGAGCGCAATTACGGCAGGCTGGGGAGAGGCGTCGACTCACGTCTACCACCGGTGCCAAGAGAAAGTGGATGAGAAAATGGAGTAAATAAAACGTTGGCATTGAGCGGTCACCCACACGTTGGATTATGGCAGTCGGGGCCGTGGCAGAAAATCCCCATACCGGAAATAAGCGTCTAGCTGATTAACGTCCGGGATACTTGCGTGCCGACTGAAAAGAGGCAGAAAACGCTCTCAACAAACAATTGGCTGTCAATAAATTGCAGGATAGCGAATTCTTCGAATGGCCACTTCGCTTACCCGCTACGATGGCACCGGATACGTACCTTCGTGTTTGTTCATGTAATCGCGCAGTCCCGCGTCCGCTTTCTTCCTCACCATCGCCTTGAACGGGCCAAACCATCCCAGCAGCAACCCCGCTGCCCCCAACGCCTGCTTTGCCCACGCCCAAAATGAAAACGTGTCTAGATGTCGCACGATCTTCCCCTCGCGGAAGGCGAAGCGCGCGTCGATTTTGTTGTGCACTTTTCTGCCGGTCTGGCTGAAGGTGTATTTCGCTTCCCAGTGCGCGGTGCCGCCATCGTCGTCGGCGCGTACGTCGCCCAGAATGATTTCCAGGTCCTTGCCGCGCGCGCACAGCATCGACCACATCGCGGTGGCCTCCTTGCCTTTGAGCGATGTGAAGGCCGGGTCGGAGAAAAAAATATCAGGGTGGTAGCAGCGCGCCATGCCAACCGCGTCGCGTTGAGCGAAAGCCGCATAGAAATCACGGATCAGTTTTTCATGCGCGTTCATGTTGTCTTCCTTTGGGCGACATCGATAATTTCGGCACTGCTCACGCGTGCCAAATCCGGAGGTGAAATGCAAAACATCGAATTGGGGTGACCGGCAGCGGGCCAGATCGCGGTGTGGCCGAGCAGGTCTTCATCCATCAGCGCGATAGGCACTGTCGCATGGGCGATCGGCGCCACGCCGCCGATGACAAATCCGGTTTGCGCGCGCACAAATTCGGCATCGGCCTTGCCGATCTTCTGGCCGATCTTCGCGATGACTTTTTTTTCATCGACGCGGTTGCGGCCGCTGGTGATCACCAATACCGCGCGGCCATCCTCTGCGCGAAAGATGATCGACTTCGCGATTTCACCGACCGAGCAACCCAACGCGTCGGCGGCCGCTTGCGCGGTGTGGGTTGCTTCCGGCATGACGGTGATCGTGTCTTCGAGCGCCGCCGCGCGCAAGGCATCGCGCACGCGCGCAACCGCCGCATGCGAATGGATGGTCAGGGTGGGATCGGTGTTCATCGTCGATATCGTTTGCAGCGTTGACGCAAATCAACTTGCCATTCTACTTGACGCCTATCAAGGTGTATTCGCCTGCGCGAGTTCCATACTTTGCGCACTCAAAATTCACTCATTGACGGAGAAACAAATGCTTAGCGACATCGATATTGCCCAGAAAGCGACCATGAAAAAAATCCAGGACATCGCCGCAAAGTTGGGCATCCCGGAAGAGGCGCTGGAACCCTACGGTCGCTACAAGGCAAAGGTCTCGCTAAATTATGTCGATTCGCTGAAGGATCGCAAGAGTGGAAAACTGATCCTCGTTACCGCGATCTCGCCGACACCCGCCGGTGAAGGCAAAACCACTACCACGGTTGGACTCGGTGACGCGCTTAATCACATCGGCAAGAAAGCCATTATCTGCCTGCGCGAACCGTCGCTTGGCCCGGTATTTGGCATGAAAGGCGGTGCCGCCGGCGGCGGCTATGCGCAAGTGGTGCCGATGGAAGATATCAACCTGCATTTCACAGGTGATTTTTCAGCGATCGCGCTGGCCAACAATCTGCTCGCCGCATTGCTCGATAACCACATCAATCACGGCAATGAGTTGGGTATCGATGTGCGCCGTGTGGTGTGGAAGCGCGTGGTGGACATGAATGATCGGGCGCTGCGCGACATCACGATCGCACTTGGCGGTCCGGGCAACGGCTACCCGCGCCAGGATGGATTTGACATAGTGGTAGCGTCCGAAATCATGGCGATCTTTTGTCTCGCCACTTCCATCAAAGATCTGAAAGCCCGCATCGGCAAAATCGTGGTTGCCTACACCAAGGATCAGAAACCGATTCTTGCAAAGGACTTGAACGCACAAGGGGCGATGACCGCACTCCTGAAGGATGCGTTGTTGCCAAATCTGGTGCAAACGCTGGAAAACAATCCGGCATTCATTCACGGTGGCCCATTTGCCAATATCGCGCACGGTTGCAACTCGGTGATCGCCACGCAAACGGCGATGAAGCTCGGTGATTATGTGGTGACAGAAGCGGGATTCGGCGCGGATCTGGGGGCTGAAAAATTCATCGATATCAAGTGCCGAAAATCGGGACTGCGTCCGTCGGCGGTAGTGCTGGTTGCGACCATCCGCGCGCTGAAATTTCACGGCGGTATGGATGTGAAGGAAGTGTCGAGGGAAAGCGTCGAGGCGCTGGAAAAAGGCATCGTCAATCTTGAGCGCCACATTCACAACATCACGCAGAACTACGGTCTGCCATGCGTCGTGTCGATCAATCACCGCACTCACGACACCGAGGCTGAGGTGAAATTGCTGGTCGCGCGCTGCGAAAAGATGGGTGCCAAAGTGGTGGTTGCGCGGCATTGGGCGGACGGCGGCAAGGGCGCGGCCGATTTGGCGAAGATGGTTGTGGAGATGTGCGAGCAACCCAATAATTTCAAATTCGTCTACGAAGACAGTGCGCCGCTATGGGACAAGATGAAGGCGATTGCCACCAAGATATACGGTGCCTCCGATATCACGGCGGACGCGAAAGTGCGCGGCCAGATCAAACGTTTGCAGGATGAGGGCTACGGCCACTATCCTATCTGTGTGGCCAAAACACAGTATTCGTTTTCGACCGATCCGCAGTTGCGTGGCGCGCCGTCTAATCACGTGTTGACGATTCGTGAAGTGCGGCTCGCGGCGGGCGCTGAATTCGTGGTGCTGGTATGCGGCGATATCATGACCATGCCAGGATTGCCAAAGGTGCCTAGTGCAAACGCCATCGATGTTAACGATGAGGGCAAGATTGTGGGCTTGTTCTGATCGGGCAAACGGATGGCCAAAAAAATTCCACAATTGGAGAATTTCGCGTAAAATCCGCGCACAATTAACGAACCGGTACCGACATTCGATGCGGTAATCGGCGGGCTTACAGACTGGGGACATTCGATTTATTGCTTTCGGCGCATTGCGCCGTAGTGGTAAATCGGGTGTCCCTTTTTCATTGTTGGTGCGGCTTGAGCGTTGTTGAAAAAGGATTTGAATGGAAGCGATGGATGCAAACTGCGAGGCGGGATCAGCCTGTCTGACAGGAAAGAAAATTGCCGACCGCACGTTTGCGGAAGCGGCGCTGGAGTTGTCAAGACAGGGCGACACCCGTCGCGCACTGACGATGTTGCAGCAAGGAATCGACCGGTCACGTCACGATGGCGACAAGCACGGCGAAATCGCTGCGTTGAATTCGGCCGCACTGGTACATTCAATGCGCGGCGATTTCTGGCTGTCGCTTGCCGCAAGCATCGATGCGTTTTTGCTGGCGAAGGCGCATCGCGACCGTCTCGGTGCTGCCCACGCGATGACGATGCTCGCGGGATCGCTATTGCTGATGACCCCGCTCGATACCGAAATCGGATTGCTGAAGCGCGCGTTGTCGATTGCCGAGGAAGCGCGCGACATACGGCTGCAAATCCGCGTGCAGAACCTGCTCGGCATCATGCTGGGCGATTCCGGGCATTTTGCGCGCGCCGAAATGCACTTCGATACCGCACTCATCCTGTCCACTGCCGAGCGTGCTGATTTCGATCGATGGCGGGTGCTCTGCAATCAGGCCAATCTGCAGCGCAAGCGTGCCCAGCATGCACATGCAACCGGTGCCACGAGCGTGTGTGCCGAGTACTGCGCAATCGGCTTGGCGTTGATTGCGCGCGTCGAGGCAAATTGTCAGGAACACTGCAAATGGGTTCTCCTTGTCGATGCGCTGCGCATTGCTGCAATGATGTTTGAACTGCAAGGATTGCCGGAACGCGCGGCGGATGCGCTTGGCAATGCCTGGGCGCTCGCCAAACAGCAAAGACTGCGTTCGGCGCTTCCCGCACTCGGGCTCGAAATCGCGCGTCTTGAATTGCAGGCGGGCCGACTAAATGCCGCCGAAGCAACATTGGCGGTCGCGTTACAGGAGGCGGTGCAATTTCGGCCTTCGCCAAAGTCGGCCGAGCTCTGTGAAATGATGGCCGCGGTGCGCGACATGCACGGCGATGCGCGCAGTGCTGCGCATTGGCGGGACGAATGCCACACCGCACGCAGGGCATTTGACGCGGTCAAACGCGATGTTCGGGCGCAAATCGCCCGGGTCGCCGAAAGCGTGGAGGCGGGCGAGATCGGCTAGCGCATCGGCCGCTTTGTGCATTGCCGGGCGACCGACAAAAAGATCGCTTGTTGTGGTGGTGGCGACATAGGTAAACTATGTGCAACGGCGCAAACGGGCGTCGTTTCAGGGAGTGTCGCGCGCAATGTTGATTGAGCTGAAAATTGCCAACAGGGAGCGCTGTCAATGAGTGATGGCAAACCCGACCTCGAAAGTATCGGCAAGTACAAAGTCTTGCAAGAGCTCGGTCGCGGCGCGACCAGCGTCGTCTATCTCGCGGAGGATAGTTTCAACAATCGCAAAGTCGCGATCAAGGCGATGTTCTCGGCGGCGTTGAAAGATGCGGAAGACGGTGCCATGCACCGCAGCATGTTTCTGAATGAGGCTTCGCTTGCGGGCAAGATCATGCATCCGCATATTGTCGCCATCTATGACGCCGTGGTCGATGAAAACATGAGCTACATCGTCATGGAATACGTCGATGGCGGCACACTCGAAAAATACTGCAAGGCCGACAATTTGCTCGAACCGCAAACCGTCGCCGAAATTATTTTCAAATGTGTGCGCGCGCTTGCCTACGCCTACGCCAAAGGCCTGATTCACCGCGACGTGAAGCCCGGCAATATCCTCTACAAATCGGGCAGTGACATCAAGCTCGCCGATTTCGGCGCAGCCTTGAATAAAGTCTCGGACAAGACGCAGGTCGCCGCAGTGGGTTCGCCCTTGTACATGGCACCGGAAATTTTGACCGGTGCCAAGGCAACCGTGCAGGCAGATATCTACGCGCTTGGCATGGTTATGTACATGCTGCTCGCCGGACGCTCGCCGTTCGAGGCTTCCAATGCGGCCAGCCTTGCCTATCAGATCGTCAATCACGATCCTGATCCGCCGTCGGTCTACCGCCCGGGCATTCCCGCGCCGATGGAAGACATCGTCAAGCAGGCGATGGCAAAAGACATTGCGAAGCGTTACCAAACCTGGGAGTCGTTCGACAAAGATCTCGCCGCTCTGTGGCAAAGTGCCGAATCGCCAAAGCAGGACAAGAACAAGGTCTCCGATACCGAGCAGTTCAATTTGTTGAAGACACTGTCGTTCTTCCGCGATTTTCCGGAAACCGAGTTGTGGGAAGTCTTGCAGATCAGCAAGTGGCGCTTGTTCCCGGCGGAGACGATGTTGATCAGCGAAGGCGACCAGGGCGATTCATTTTTTATTCTTGCGAGCGGTGCCGTACGCGTCACCCGCGGCAAGCGATTATTGAACGTGCTCGGTGCCGGCGATTGCTTTGGTGAAATGTCCTACCTGGCCAAGAAGGACGGGCCGCGCTCGGCCTCGATCACCACGGTTGGCGAAAGCATTGTGATGAAAATCCGCGCCGCCGATCTGGCCACGGCAAGCCAGAGTTGCCGGCGATTGTTTGACCGCAAATTCCTCGAGACCCTTGTCGTTCGCCTTGAGTCAGCCAATCAGCAATTGGCGGTGACGTGAGTTTGGCCCTGCCTGTTACTGCATTGTATGCGTCGCTGCTGGCGGTACTGGTGGTGATCCTCGCATTGCTGGTGGTGAGGCTGCGGCGAGGTTTGAAAGTTGGCATCGGCGACGGTGGCAACCGTGACCTTGCCCGCGCCATCCGCGTGCATGGCAATGCGATTGAATCCACCCCATTGTTCTTAATATTGCTCGCGGTGTACGAAGTCAATGGTGGCAACGCGAGCTTGCTACACGTTTTCGGGGGCGTATTCCTCGTTTCTCGCGTGCTGCATGCGCGCGGAATGCTCGTCACCGCGGGCGCATCGCGCGGTCGCGTGCTGGGAACGATCGGCACCAACACCTGCTTGCTGGGATTGGCGATTGCCAACGCGCAGCGGGTGTTGGGAGTCTAGGGAAGGTCGGATTAAGTCCAATTTGCCTGTGGTTCGACAAGCTCACCACGAACGGATTCAATGAGTTGCCGTTCGTCCTAAGCCCGTCGAACGACTTGATCAGCCCCTCCCTGGATACTTGCTGGCCGAGCGGGGATAGCCCACGCCGACAAAAACGAGAATTCGGCTCCGTTTAATCGCCAGCGTCCGCGTTCATGCGCCACCGCGATGAACCATCACCGGCAGCGCAGTCAACGATAGCACTTTCGTCGTCACGCCACCGAGAAATATCTGCGCAATATTGCTGCGTCCGTGCGATCCCATGAAAATCAGATCGCAGCCGTTTGTTTTCGCAGCGTCGACGATCGCAGTGGCGGTATGCTCACTCGGCGCGGTTGTTCCCTTGAACGGCACGCCCGCCGCGCGCGCAATCTCGTCGATTTCGCCCAAGTGTTTCGCACTGCGCAGCGCTATTTGCGCGTTGAACTCGTCCTCCGATAGCATGCCGGGCGCAACCATCGAGTCCTCAAGCACGTGCATGATGTACTTGGGTACCACCTCAAACGCGACGACCTCGGCGTGCAGCAAACGTGCGAGTTCTACGGCAGCCTTAGCGGCATTCCGGGCCAATGGCGAACCATCAATCGGAACAAGAATTTTCGTAAACATGGGTGACTCCTTCGTGAGTGTTGGGTGTGTGCAGCGCGCAGGCAACGTATGCAGCCTGCGATTCCCGCGCGCGAATTTCTCATCCGCTACCGGACGATGGAGAAAGTATCAACGCGCGTCGGCGCGACATGTTGATGTCCGTCAATTGGCGACTGTTTGGCGCGGCTTGCAAACCACTTCCACGGCGTCATGAGGACGCGTGGTCAGTGCCCGCATAAGCGGGTAAAACGCGAGCACTGGCGAGGCGTTCAAGGCATAAGCACTCGCAAATGCCCGCCAATGCACGAGTTTTGTTTACAAAAAATGGCGGACGAGCCCGCCCTACGGGTGTTCGATAAGGTAGGGCGGACATGTTCGCGACACCATTCGCTTCAGCGCACGATCAACAACGGCGTGTCGATATTTCGTCCGGTCTCACATGAAATACGCGATCGCAAAAATGCCGATCATCGTCAACGCCAACGCGAGTTTCGCAAGTGCGCCGAACAGTAATCCCAGCCAGGTGGCGAGACCCACTTTCGCGGCTTGGCCCATTTCACGTCGCGCGACCAGTTCACCAATGACGGCCCCGGCAAAGGGAAAAACAAAAATCCCGATCACGCCGAAGAACAATCCGACAATGCCGCCGGTGGCTGCTCCCAACAGCGCCAGTCGCGATGCCCCGACGCGCCTGGCGCCGAGCAGCGATGCCGCGAAATCAACGCCCAGCGCGATCGCGGTCAGCACCGCAAGCAATATCAATGTCGGCACGCCGATACGCTGAAAGTCACCGATCCACGCGGCGACGAGCAATCCACCGAACACGAATGGCGCGCCCGGCAACGCGGGAAACAACGTACCTGCCAGACCGACTAAAACCAGTGCAGCGGCGAGTATCCACAGCAGAGTGACTTCGATGCCGGACATGACATTTCCTTTCGATCAATTGGGTTGCGGTAATAACCGACCGCAAACACCGTAGTGCGTCGATGCGCGCGCTTTGGCCTATCATACGATGCAATACTCTTTGTTCGTGGTGGCATCGACATGGCTGCACTTCCCCAGATAGCATCCGCACCAACCGCAGCACCGTCAACTCACAGCGGGCGCGATGATTTGATCGCGCGCCTGGCGAAAATTCTGCCACCAGAATCATTGCTAAGCGAACCCGAGGATTTGACGCCCTACGAATGCGATGGGCTTTCCGCGTATCGCGCGCTGCCGATGCTCGCGGTGCTGCCGCGCACGGTTGCTGAAGTGCAGGCAATCCTGCGCGTCGCCTCGCAGACTCGGACCAAAGTGGTCGCACGCGGCTCCGGCACAGGCTTATCCGGCGGCGCCACGCCATTGGATGACGGCATCCTGATGTCAATGGCCAAATTCAATCGCATCGTCGCAATCGATGCGCTCGCACGCAGCGCGCGAGTGCAACCGGGCGTGCGCAATCAGCAAATATCCGAAGCGGTCGCGCATCTCGGATTGTATTACGCGCCGGATCCTTCCTCGCAAATTGCCTGTTCGATCGGTGGCAACGTCGCCGAAAATTCCGGTGGCGTGCATTGTCTGAAGTACGGCCTCACAGTTCACAACATTTTGAAAATTGAAGTAGTGACAATCGATGGCGAGGTCGCGACCATCGGCTCCGTCGCGCTTGATTCACCCGGCTACGACTTGCTCGCAGTAATGACCGGCTCCGAAGGCATGCTGGGCATCACCACCGAGGTGACCGTAAAATTGCTGCCGAAACCGCAACTCGCGCGCGTGGTGATGGCGAGTTTTGATGACGTGGAAAGTGCTGGCAACGCGGTCGCCAACGTGATCGGTGCGGGTATTGTGCCGGCGGGTTTGGAGATGATGGACAAGCTCGCCAATGAGGCCGTGGAAGGCTTTGTGCATGCCGGCTACGACCTCAATGCCGCCGCGATCTTGTTGTGCGAATCTGACGGCACCACCGAAGAAGTGGCAGAGGAGATTGCGAAAATCGAGGGGGTCATGAAGGCCTCCGGTGCCACCGCTTGCCGCACCTCCAACAACGAAAGCGAACGTCTCAAATTCTGGTCCGGTCGCAAGGCCGCTTTCCCGGCGGTGGGCCGCATTTCGCCGGATTACTATTGCATTGATGGTTCGATCCCGCGCCGCGCGCTGGCGGCGGTATTGAGGCGTACCGAAGAATTCAGTCACAAATACAAACTCCGTTGCGCCAATGTGTTTCACGCGGGCGACGGCAATTTGCATCCGCTGATTTTATTCGATTCAAACGTACCCGGCGAATTGCACCGTACCGAAGCGTTTGCGGCGGAATTGCTGGAGCTTTGTATCGAAGTTGGCGGTACCATCACCGGCGAGCATGGTGTCGGAATTGAGAAAATCAATCAGATGTGCAGCCAGTTCAGCGACGGCGAACGCGACATGTTTTTCGCCGTCAAGCGCGCGTTCGATGAAAACGGATTACTGAATCCCGGCAAGGTGATCCCGACACTGAACCGTTGCGCGGAATATGGTCGCATGCGCGTCAGCGGCGGCCTTACCAACAATTTACCGCATGCGGATATTCCGCGGTTTTGAAGAATTTTTTTGCCACGGATTGCACGGATGAAGGCGGATAAATCCATATCGAGAACAACATTCGTGTTCATCCGTGTAATTCGTGGCTAAGCAATTGAGATAGGATTCTCCGGTGCACAGATGAAAGAAATCGTCGACGAAATCAAAGCTCAGGTCGCGCGCGCAGCGGCGGATAAGACGCCACTCGCGATTTGTGGAGGCGGCAGCAAATCATTCTACGGTGGCGCAATTGTCGGCGATGCGCTCGATATGCGCGCCTACGCCGGCATCATTGATTACGAGCCGAAGGAATTGGTGTTGACCGTGCGCGCGGGTACACGGCTCGTGGAAATCGAAGCGTTGATGGTGAAAGAAAATCAAATCCTCCCCTTCGAGCCGCCTCACTTTGCCGGCGCCGCCACCATCGGTGGCACCGTGGCCACCGGACTTTCCGGTCCGCGCCGTCCGTACACCGGTGCGGTGCGTGATTTTGTATTGGGCACACGCATCATCAATGGCAACGGCGAGGATTTGCGTTTCGGCGGGCGGGTGATTAAAAATGTCGCCGGCTACGATGTCTCGCGGCTGATGACGGGTGCGATGGGCACGTTGGGTGTGTTGCTCGATTTGTCGTTTAAGGTATTGCCGAGGCCGACGGCAGAAATCACTTTGTGCCACGCGATGGATGAAGCCACCGCGATTCAGCGGTTCAATGAATGGGCAGGAAAACCGCTACCGCTGTCGGCCACGGCATGGCATGAGGGTGTCGCGATGGTGCGCCTCTCGGGGGCAGCGGCCGGGGTGAACGCAGCGCGCGAAAAACTCGGCGGCGACCTCGTTGCGGAAGATGACGCGCGCGCCTATTGGAGCGACTTGCGCGATCAGCGTACCGAATTTTTTGCAAGCGACATGCCCTTGTGGCGTTTGTCGGTGCCGCCTACATGTCCGCCGCTGCAAATGAAATTGCCACAATGGATTGAGTGGGGCGGCGCGCTGCGCTGGGTGTGCGGATTGACGAATGCGAAAGCGTTGCGCGCGGCGATGGATACCGTCGGCGGGCACGCCACACTGTTCCGCCACGGTGAAAAGTCCCTCGGCGTGTTTCATCCGCTGCCGCCGGTGCTCGCCAAATTTCATCGCAACTTGAAACAAGCATTTGATCCCGCGAATATTTTGAATTGCGGAAGAATGGATAACTTTTAATTTTGTCATTCCGAACGCAGTGAAGACTCTCGTCCTTCATCGCGCGCTACCTTTTGCTCGACGAGATCCTTCACTGCGTTCAAGATGACAATCGTTCAATGCAAACCAATTTAGCCACCTGGATCAAGGACACGCCCGAGGGCATCGAGGCGGACAGCATCTTGCGCAAGTGCGTGCATTGCGGATTCTGTCTCGCCACCTGCCCCACCTACAATCTGCTCGGCGATGAGCTCGATAGCCCGCGCGGCCGAATTTACCTGATGAAGCAGGTGCTGGAAGGCGAACCGGTCACGGAGAAAACTCAACTGCATCTGGATCGCTGCCTCACCTGCCGCGCGTGCGAAACGACCTGTCCATCAGGCGTGCAGTATGGCCGTCTGCTCGACATCGGTCGCAACGTCGTCGAACAAAAGGTGGGACGCAGTTTTGCCGATGGCGTCGAGCGCGTCGCCCTGAAAAGCCTGTTGCCGCGCACCGCATTGTTCACTGTCGGCCTCGCTATCGGGCGCGCGCTGAAACCGCTGCTGCCGACTGCACTTGCCAAAAAAATCCCCGTCCACCGCGATGAGGGCGTGCGACCCGCGCCACGCCATACGCGAAAGATGCTGATCCTCGAAGGCTGCGTGCAGCCGGCGATGGCACCGTCCATCAATGGTGCCACCGCGCGCGTGTTCGATCAGCTGGGCATCTCGTTGATCGCGGTCGAGGGTGCCGGCTGCTGCGGCGCCATCGCGCATCACCTCAACGACCACCACGCGAGCCACGCAGCGATCAAACGCAATATCGATGTCTGGTGGCCCTACCTCGCGGCGGGTGCCGAAGGCATCGTCGTGACCGCGTCCGGCTGTGGAACCATGGTGCAAGAGTACGACCACATCTTGCGCAACGACGCGACATATGCCGACAAAGCGCGGCGCGTGTCGGAGTTATTTCGCGACGTGAGTCAGGTGGTGGCGGCGGAAAGCGCGGCGCTGTCAAAGTTGCTTGCCGCCAAACAACACAGCGCGCAGAAAATCGCCTTTCATTCACCATGCAGTCTGCAGCATGGATTGAAAATCAGAGGCGTTGTTGAAGGCTTGTTGCGCGATGCGGGATATGAGTTGACGTTCGTGCCCGATGGGCATCTCTGCTGCGGCTCGGCTGGCACCTATTCAATCCTGCAACCGGAACTCTCGCAGCAACTCCTCGCCAACAAAGTGAAGTCACTCGAATCCGGCGCGCCGCAAATGGTGGCGACGGCGAACATCGGTTGTCTCGCGCATGTCGAGGGTGGGTTAAACGCGAGCTCGAAAGTGCCGATTCGACACTGGATCGAGTTGATGGATGAGCGGCTTGCGGGTTGAGTCGTTTATAGCGAAAAAAACGAAGACACTAGCATTGACGAGGCGTTTGGACCAATTGTGTCCGGAAAGGCGCGCCGAATAAGGGTACTTTCATTTCAAGAATGACATTTCCGTAGGATGGGTGGAGCGTAGCGATACCCATCGTTTGGCAAGCAACCATGA
>JAYTUX010000563.1:0-10264 GCA_043744315.1 Betaproteobacteria bacterium
CCGTTCAATCTGCCCATAGATCGTACTCAACTGATCGGAGGTGCGGTCACCGTTGAGCCGCGTGTCATCGGCGCCGGCCACAACATCGTCTTCCAGTTCAGCGCACCAGTCACGATTCTTGGCACGGCGTCCGCCACCGGAACGGTGCTTGCCAGCGCAAGCGCAGGTGCGATGTCCGATGAAGTGGTGGTCACGCTCACCAATGTCGCCGACGCGCAACGCGTGACTGTTTCGCTGACGGGCGTTAACGGAACGACGAATGCGTCGGTCTCGCTGGGGTTCCTCGTCGGCGATATCAACAATTCACGCAGCGTCGCCGCGAGTGACCCGAGCGCCATCAAGGCTCGAGCAGGTCAAGTGACAAACGCGGGCAATTTTATTTATGACCTGAATGCAACCGGCATCATTGGTGCGTCGGATATTGCCGCTGCGAAAAAGCGTATCGGCAACGCGTTGCCGTGACCGACAAGTCAATGTCATGTCAATAATTTCCGCAATTGAAACGCAATTCCAATTGACATCGTTTGGAAACTCCGGAAGATCCATGTTGCGATGCGGAGTCGCGTCAGGTGTGCAAATTGTCGGAGTCAAGGGTAGTTCTTGGGACGATAGTTCAAGCGCACGGAATTGTAATATTGATGGCCGAAAATTGATGGGAAATACGTTTTACAAACAACGGGCCAATTTTTTGTGATTAAGAGTGATATTTTTCACACACGGGAAATGTAATTCGATCAAGAATGAAAGTGCACCTGCGTTGGATGGCGAATACCGTAAGGAGTGATATCTGGCGAAATGCCGGTATCCCCCATTTGCGGGTTTTTCATACTAGAATTAAGTGGTATGCTGCATCTAGTGGAATGGTGTGATCGTAGCTATGTTGCCTTGCCGCCGAATGAGCAAAAAGAACGCCCGAAATAAACAGATGCCGTTGAGAAACAATTAACCCGCATTGAGGTACAACATGAAACTGACAAAGATCATTCGCATCGCGGCATTGGCATTTGTGGCTGCGATAGGGTTTGCCTCTACGGCGCAGGCGGCGGTGAACGCAGTGTTTTCCGCTGGTGCCACTTGCGGTGGTGCGACGAACGCGCAATTTTCTCCGGGCGGTGCGCCGGTTCAGGTTTCACTTTGTATGACCACCACGGCACCTAGCACCTCGTGCGGACACACAATCGTTCTGCAAGCGGCGGCTGGTGAAAACGGTCGCTTCGTTGTGACGTCGGCGGCACTGGGATCCAATTATTCGGATCCGAATAGTGAGGTTTCCCAATTGCCGTTGGCGATTAATGGCGCACCCAATGTGATTGTCGCGGATTTCGGCGGCACCAGTTCTGCGCCGGTCGCAAGTGCTGCAAACCAATTGCTTGCGACATTCACACTTGCGCCGCAAGCAAGTGCCACAGCGGGACCATATGTCATCAGTTTGAATAGTGTTTCGACCGCGGCGGTCGATGCGGATGGCTCTTGTGGCGCGACGACTGTGCCAACGGAGTCGGCGCTTACGGCCACTTTCACTCTGAATCGCAATCCGGCTCCTGCATTCACCAGCGCGGCAGCGACGACATTTTCAACGGGTTCTTCAAATAACTTTACGGTGACCGCTACCGGTAGTCCCGCGCCCACTATTAGCCTCACCTCCGGCACTCCACCATCTGGGCTGACGTTTACGCCTAGCGCGGGCCAATTGCTTATCTCCGGAACGCCATCTTCGGCTGGCACTTTCTCATTGGTCTTTACGGCAAGCAATGGAACAAGTGTCACGCAGAACTTTAGTTTGACGGTTGGCGGCCAAGCGGGTCAGACCATCAACTTCACAAATCCTGGTTCGCAGAGCTTTAGCTCGACTCTAATTCCATTGGTGGCGACCGGCGGCGCAAGCGGAAACCCAGTAACATTTACGTCAATCACACTGTCGGTTTGCACAGTATCGGGAACAAATGCAACGATGGTGGGATTGGGTACGTGCACCATCAATGCGAACCAGGCAGGCAATGGCTCTTTCTTGGCGGCACCTACAGTGACGCAGAGTTTTGGTGTCGTTGGCGGCACGCCAGGAGCGCCAATAATCGGGGTAGGAACACCTGGAAACTTGCAGGCGACGATTGCGTTCACTGCACCGGCGTCCACGGGTGGTAGTCCGATTACGACTTACACGGCAAGTTGCGGCGGTTTATCGGCAAATGGCAATTTCTCGCCGATAACAGTCACCGGATTGACGAATGGGGTTCCATACACTTGCACCGTTACCGCAACCAACGCATTGGGAACGGGTTCTCCGTCTGGCAACGTGATGGTGACCCCAGTGGCAGCGGCGCTTTCCCTTGTCAGCGTGGTTTCGCGGAAAGTACATGGCACCGAAGGGCCGTTCTCGCTCCCTCTGGCAACGGGTGTCGCCATAAATGCCGCGTCCGGGCTAACCGTTGAGTCGCGATTGATTGGTACTGGCCATACCATCGTCTTCCAATTTAGCGAAACAATCACATCGGCGGGAACCGTAACGGCTGTCGATGCAGCAGCAGCCAACATTGCAAACTCCGTTTCATTCACGGGCAACGAAGTGACTGTGACGCTTACTGTTGTCGCGGACAAGTCACGCGCGACCATTACACTGGCGAACGTCAATGGTACTGGTGCGGGTGTTACCTTCCCGGTCTCCATGGGCTTCCTGGTCGGCGATCAAAACGGCTCCTACTTTGTCGACGCTGGCGATATTGGCGTGATTCGTGGAAGATCGGGTCAGACAACGACTGCAATCAATTTCCGCGGTGATTTCAATTCCTCGGGTGCAATCGATGGAGGCGATATCTCGACCGTACGCGCCCGCTCCGGGAATAGCCTGCCATGAGTCTCAAACGGGTAAATCTCGACATTGCTGAGTTCACCATCAAAAACAAACGAAACCTGGGTCAAATCCAGAGGGGAATGACGATGAAAGCGACAAATTTTTTCCGGGCGATGTCGGCATTGGCGCTCACAGTTTTTGGCTTGACGTTGGCGCTGCCGGCGCACGCTGCCGTTACCGCGACCTTACACGCGGGAAACTCCTGTGCCGGTGCGAATTCGGCCAATTTCTCTGCTGGAGTAACGCAGCAGATTTCGGTTTGCATTACGGCAAATCCTGAGCCTGCATGCAGTGTTAGTTATCGCTTTGTTTCTGCCAACGCGGGAGAAAATGGACGTTTCAACCTAAACGCCCGGGCAATGGATCCGGCGTTTAATTTCTCCAATGTGCCGGTGGTCGGATTTCCAATTGTCATCAACAATACGGCTGCGGGTGACTTAGGGGCGGGGACTGCCACAAATACGCCCGTTGCTGCGTCTGCGGCCAAGCAATTGGTTGCCACATTGGATGTTATTCCCCAAGCGACAGCGATCAATTCGTCTTACGTTATCAGTCTTGATGCGCCATTTTCAAAGGTGTTCGTCGACGGACTGGATGGCACTTGCGGCGGTGGGAACCCCACGACCCAGTCACCGATTACGGCCAGTTTCACGCTGAACCTCTTTGTTGCGCCGGCAGCCCCGGTGTTTACCAGCATGGCACCTCCAAACGGCACCTTTAATACTGCTTATGTTGGTCATACATTCACGGCATCCGGCAATCCCGCGCCAACTTTTTCCATTACCGCTGGAACCCAACCACCTGGACTATCGCTCGCGGGAGGAGGCGCTCTGACCGGTACGCCAACAGCAGGCGGCATTTACAATTTCACGGTCACGGCATCGAATGCGGCGGGCAGCGCAACACAAAACGTCGTCAATATGGTGATCGCAAAAATAGGTCAAGTCATCACGTTTGCGAATCCTGGCGCGCAACTATTTAGTGCATCTCCGCTTGCATCAGGTGCCACCACGAACGCAGCGGGATTAGTTCCAATATTGACTACGGGGACGCCAACCGTTTGTAGCGTAACTGGCCTAAGCATTAATTTTCTCACTGCCGGTTCTTGCACCATCAACGCCGACCAACCAGGCAATGGCAACTTCAACGCGGCAACGCAAGTACCTGTAACGTTCAATATCACCGCCGTCGCGCCAGGCGCACCAAGCGTATCCGGCGCTGCCGGCAATGCGCAGGGCACCCTAACCATCACCCCCCCGGCAAACACCGGCGGTGTTGCTGTCGGCACGTTGACCTATGCGGCATCATGCGTCCCGGTTGGTGGCACAGATACGAATACTGGCACAACCAGCCTGAGCCATGTGATCACTGGCTTGGCCAACGGCGTCAATTACACCTGTACTGTCATTGCGACTAACGCTGCCGGACCAGGTCCCGCATCGGCCGCGAGTAATGTTTTCCAGCCTGCGGCAACACCGGTGACGCCAAACTTCACGAGCGGTGCTGCGCTGGCAGGTACCGTTGGTACCGCGATCGCCACCTTCAACATTACGGCCAACGGTGTGCCAACTCCGACGATATCCGCCGGTGCCGCACCTACTGGCTTGGTATTTACTTCCGGTGGAGCAAATACGGGTACCGCGACCATCACTGGTACTCCAACTGCCGCTGGTACGTTTAACTACACATTGTCCGCAACGTCGATTGGTGCACCAACACCGACGGTAACTCAAAATCTGGTCATCACCATCGCCAAGGCCAATCAGACGATCACATTCAACGCGCAAGCAACGCCATCGAGGCCGTTTGCTGCTGGCGGTACGTTTGCGATCGCACCGGTGGCGACGACGACGTCCCTTCTTGCAATCACCTACGTATCGACGACGCCATCGGTATGCTCAGTGTCGGGTACCACGGTGACGATCATTGCGGGTGGCACCTGTACGATTAGCGCGACCCAGCCTGGCGACGCAAACTTTAATGCTGCCACCGCTGTTCCGCAAAATGTAACGATCACTGCGGCCGCGCAGACGATTACATTTGGCGCGCAGTCGGCGCGGCCGTTCAGCGCGTCAGCCCAGGGAATCAGTCCGCTTGCGACCGCTTCATCGGGCCTGGCTGTTACCTACACTAGCCTCACTGGTGGCATCTGCTCGGTCACAGGCAATACGTTTACAACATCTGCCATCGGCAATTGCACGATTGCGGCTAACCAGGCTGGTAATGCCAATTTCACTGCCGCAGTCCAGATCACCCAAACATTCGCGATTACGGTTGGCACGCAGACGATCTCGTTTGGTGGTCTGACAAACGTACCTTTGAGTCTGGTGCCTATAACGATCACGCCGACGGCCACGTCAGGATTGCCCGTTACCGTGACCTCGACAACGCCTGCAATTTGTACGTCATCAGGCGTGAATGGAACGACGATTACGTTAGTAGCAATTGGAACCTGTACGCTGCAAGGCACTCAGGCGGGCAACATGTTGTATGGCGCGGCACCACCGACAACATCAAGTTTCAGCATCATCATGCCAGGTGCCGTCAGTGTCACGTCGTCGAGCAATCCCGCCATTTATCGTTCGCAGTTGCTGCTGACGGCAAATGTTGTTGGTACGACGCCTACCGGCACGGTGACATTTACGCTGAACACCGCAACCGGCCCGCTGGTCGTTTGTGCGGCCGTACCGCTTGTCTCTGCCACAGCCGTTTGTCCAATTCCGGCCCGTCTGACTACCTCGGGTACGATGTTCTATCAAGTAGCGTATAGCGGTGATGCCAACAACCCCACCAATACAACGTCGCATGTCCAATTGGTCAATACCAATGGCGTGACGCTTGGTGTGGTTTCGACGCCAATTCAACCTGTGGTCGGTGCCTCGGTTACCCTGCGTGCAACGGTTGCGGGATTGAACCTTACCAATAAAGTTACTTTCAACGAGAACGGTACGGCCTTACCGGGTTGTGGCGCGGTTAGCATCTCGCTGTTACCGGGAGCCACCGACATTGGTGTTGCGGCATGTACGATCCCGAGTATTACTGCGGGAAATCACAACTACGTTGTAACTTACCCGCATACCACTGACGCCGGATTCGAACAAGTTGTGGTACCCATATCGGCCCTGACGTCTGCGGCAAGCGACTACACCGACATGTGGTGGGCTGGCCCAAGTCAAAACGGCTGGGGTGTTTCGATCACGCAGCATGGTCGTGCACAGTTCATCGTATTGTTCGTTTACGACAACAATGGAAACCCGATCTGGTATGTTCTACCGGAAGGAACGTGGAACGCATCGAACACGGCCTTTACCGGTGCGCTATATCAGCCGACCAGTTCGCCATTCAGTAGCTACAACACGGCCAACTTCAAGCCAGGTGGTGCGACGGGTGCGTCAGTAGGTACCGCAACCGTCACCTACACGGGCCCGGGTGCCGCAACATTGACCTACACCATCAATGGCATTAGTGGCACCAAGTCCATTGTGCGTCAGGCGTTCGCCACTGATGACGGCATCGCCAAAATGCAAACGAATGATTTGTGGTGGGCTGGCGTGGGTGAAAATGGCTGGGGCATGAATATCGCCCAGCAGGGTCGCGTATTGTTCCCCGTCTGGTACACCTACGATTCGATGGGTCGGACGGTGTTCTACACCGTACCTGGCGGCACGTGGAATGGCTCGACATTCACCGGCGACATTTATTCGACAATCAGCTCTGCATGGCTGGGCGTGAACTACAACCCCGCACAGTTTGTAGTGACCAAGGTAGGAACCATGACGCTAGACTTCACTGATCAAAGTAACGCGATCATGACTTACACAATCAATGCACTCACGCAGCGCAAAGTGATCTCGCGGCAGCCGTACTAATACCGCGCACTTACCTGAAAAGGCCGCGCCGAATTTCGGTGCGGCCTTTTTTTCGCATTGCAACGATTGACTCGTCTATATTTCCAAATTGAAAATGCGTCGCCGTTTGTGATCAAACGGTTGATGGTGCAATAACTTAGCGCGGCAACCATCTAGAAACAAACATGCAAAATCAAGAACAGAAATCTGCACTGAACCCCGAAATGAACGACACCGCACATCCAAAAAACCTGCATTTTCACCAATCTACATTTTCAGGACTAAGTGCTGGCACACGTCTGATTGTGCTTGGCGCGGTTCATGGCAACGAAATTTGTGGCACCAAGGCAATTCAACGGGTGATCCGTGATATCGAGGACTCACGTCTAGGCATCAATTGCGGCATGGTCACTTTTGTACCAATTACCAATCCCCTCGCCTACCATCGCCGCGAACGCACGGGCGATCGAAATCTGAACCGCAATCTCTATCCGGTCGAGCAACCAAAAGATTTCGAAGACCATATCGCGAATTGGTTGTGCCCATTGCTCGCACAACACGATGTATTGCTCGATCTGCATTCGACGCGCGCGCAAAATCCCGCATTCGCCATGCTCGGTCCTGAAAACAACATTGACGCGCTTCAGCCATTCACCCATCAGGAAAAAGAACGAGCCTTGGCTCTCCGCCTGGGCGTAAATCGCTTTGTTGACGGTTGGCTATCGACCTATGCACAGGGTGTCGAACGCCGAATTCAACAAGCCAGAAATTCAAGCAATGCGTTAAACCCGCTCAATACCGATCCGCGCTACGGCGTCGGCACAACAGAATACATGCGCTCGGTGGGAGGCTATTCCATCACGCTGGAATGCGGCCAACACGATGATTCAAACTCGCCCGAAGTCGGTTACCGCGCTATCCTGAATACGCTGGCACACCTTGGCATTACAGAAGGCCCAGCGCCCGAGCCAGTAAAAAAATACGAGGCGCTGCACATGTATGAAGTCGTTGATCGTAACCATGTCGGCGACACGTTCACGCGCGCGTGGGCGAGTTTTGATCCGTTACGCAAAGGCGATCTCATTGGTGTCCGTCACGACGGAACTCGGCTGACCGCTGACGCGAATGGCTGCATCCTGTTTCCCGACGCTAAAGCGGAACCGGGAAATGAATGGTTTTATCTCGCAAAGACGATAGAACATATTTGATGTAATTCCAATTCTCGATCATTAGTACTGTCATCCTGAGCGAAGCGAAGGATCTGCTCATGAGAAGATCCTTCGCTTCGCTCAGAATGACAGTACATTGTTGACATGGAATTTGAATAACCCCAGCACCGGTGCGATCCTTCAAGGTATTGCGTGTGAATCGCCGCACCAATCGGCGATCTACGACACCTCAATGAAAAAACAAATACGCCACGAATATCGCTGCTACCACGCCGGCGAAATCCGCGAGCAGTCCAAAGCCGATCGAATAGCGCACCTTCTTGATCCCCACTGATCCGAAGTAAAGCGCGACGATGTAAAACGTCGTATCGGCAGACCCCTGAAAAATGCATGCGAGGCGACCGACAAATGAATCCACACCGTACGTCTGCATTGCGTCAATCATCATCGCCCTCGAGCCGCTGCCGCTGATTGGCTTCATCAACGCCGTTGGCAATGCAGGCGTGAAATCGGTGTTGACGCCAATCTGCGTAAAGAACCAGGTGAAGCCACTAACGATAAATCCGAGGATTCCGGAATTGCGCAATACGCTGATTGCGACGAGCATCCCAACCAAGTAGGGAATAATTTTCAGCGAGGTCTCGATACCACCTTTGGCGCCTTCGATGAACGCGTCGTACACATCGATTCGTTTCCACAATGCGCCAACGATGAAGCCAACAATGATTGAAAACAAAATCAGGTTGCTCACCACTTTGGACACGAGCTCGATTTCCGGCTTGGTGAGGTATTGCGTGAAGTACCAGATCAATCCAACGATACATGCGGTCATGCCGCCAAGCCAGCTCAACACGACAGAATTCAGCAAATTAATGCGCTGCTTGATCGCGACCGACACCATCGCCACGACGGTTGCCACATAGGTCGCTATCAATGTCGGAATGAAAATATCTGAGGCATCCTTGGCACCCAATACCGCGCGCTGCGCCATGATGGAAAGTGGAATCAGAGTGAGCCCGGAGGTATGCAATACCAGGAACATGATTTGGGCGTTGCTCGCCTCGTCCTTGCTTGGATTCAGCGTCTGCAAGCTTTCCATTGCCTTCAAGCCAAAAGGTGTTGCCGCGTTATCCAGGCCCAAAAAGTTCGCCGAAAAATTCATCACCATATGGCCGGTGGCCGGATGATCTTTCGGCACTTCCGGAAAGATCCGCGAAAAAAATGGCGCGATGATTCGCGCCAGCAAATTGATCGCACCGGCTCGCTCGCCGATGCTGAGTATGCCCAACCACAGCGTCATGATGCCCGCGAGTGGCAGCGCAATATCCATCACGCCGGTCTTGGCCGCAGCAAAGGTGCCGTCGATGATGCGTTTGAAAACCTCGGTGTCGCCGAGGAAGATCCATTGCGCGAGTGCGGCGAGGAAGCCCACGATGAAGAAACCGGTCCAAATATAGGTGAGTGCCATCGTCTTTCCTAATTTACGCCCACTGGTCGGCGCAAACGTGAATGCGCATAACCATTCCCGGTGACAAATATTTGGTGCGACATTGATTCTTCGCGACCGAAAATAGCCCTCAATCCCCCTTTAAAAAGGGGGAAGTGCTTCACAAATGTCCGCGCAACGGGTTATTGAACCCTCACCCACAAAGGCGCAAATTTGTTGTCCGAACGATGCACCACACTGATGTTCGCGCGCGATACCCAAGGTATCACCTGGCGATGTAGCGGTATCACCAGCACTTCGTCGCGGATCAACTCGACCGCTTTGTTGATCATGTTCTGGCGTTTCGGCAAATCCATTTCCACGTCGGCCGCGTCGATTAACTCGTCGAGCGCCGCATTCTTGAAATTGCCGTAATTGGTGTCGCCGGCGCCTTTGTCGTTCAGGCTGTGATAGAGCGGCTTCAAGGTGAACATGCCGTCGCGGTTGTTGTCGCCCCAGCCTTGCATACAGGCACTGAATTCTTTCTTCGGCGTGCGCTGGAAATATTGTGCTTTCGGCATCGCATCGACTTTTACGTTTAGGCCGATGCGTGCCCACATTGCGGCAAGTGCCACGCAGATTTTTTCGTCATTCGTATAGCGATCATTCGGGCAATGCAGCGTGAAGCCAAACCCCATCGGATAGCCCGCCTCAGCGAGCAGTTTCTTGGATGCATCCGGATCGAACGCGAATCGCTTGTCGAGCGCCGCAGGGATTCCCTCGCCTTTCGGATTGGGCGTGGCAAGCGCGGTGGGTGTCGAAAGCCCGCGCATCACCTGCGTTTTGATCGCGTTGATGTCGATCGCCTGATACAACGCCATCCGAACCTTTTTGTCTTTGAACGGATTCTTGCCCTTCACGTCGGAAAAAAGTAATTCATCGCGCGCCTGATCGAGTGCAATCGCAATCACGC
>JAYTUX010000564.1:0-3020 GCA_043744315.1 Betaproteobacteria bacterium
GCTCGGCCTCGCCATAGCGGTGCTATGGCTGTGGTTTGCGCCTTGCAGCCCCTCCCAAATCAAGGCGCGCGCCCTCGCGGGGAATTAATCGGCGCTTCCCTAATGTTCGCACTCTTTGGCGCAGGCGGGAACCACCGGTGAATTGACGCCAATGGAATTATTCCCGCCGAATTGTGGCGCATGACCCAGAGCAAAGTCGCGCCGCCAACAAAACAAACAAGAAATTCCGCAATAGAGGCGTATAGTAATGAAGTAAGGAATCACGGAAATCCGACAATGCTTGCAAAACTCACCTCCAAGAACCAATTGACCCTGCCCAAAGCCGTCGTCGAACAAGTCCGTGCCGAATACTACAGCGTGCGCACCGACGGCCAGCGCATCGTGCTGACACCCGTCAAACTCGGCAGTCTTGAAGTCGTGCAGCAGAAACTCGCCGCCCTTGGCATCGCTCAGCGTGATGTTGGCAAAGCCGTGGCTTGGGCACGCAAACAGAAATCCGCCGCGCGCGCGAAATAGCGTGGCGACGCACGCCACGAAAAAGCTGCCGCGCGTGGTGATCGACACCAACGTACTGATCTCTGCGCTCATCTTCAAAAGTGGCGCGATCGCCGCGATTCGCCATGCGTGGCAACGCGGCGAAATTATCCCAATTGTCTCGCGTGCGACAGCGGAGGAATTCATGTTGGCGCTCCGCTATCCGAAATTCGCGCTGGACGCACAGGGACAAGAGACTGTCCTCGGCGAATATCTACCTCATTGCGATACGCTTCCCGACCCTAAATCAAAAATCAAATTACCGAAATGCCGTGATGTTGACGATCAAGTGTTCCTGTTGCTGGCAGCGGCGAGCAAAGCCGACGCGTTGATCACCGGCGACAAAGACTTGCTCGCGCTTGCCGGTGCGGTTCCATTTGAAATTGTTTCGCCACAAACTTTCCTGACCGTGTTTGGCACGACCGGCCTATGAGTCGCTGGCGGTTATTCCGTATAGATGCGTGAAGCAAAAAACAACCAATTTCCCACCCATGCAGGTAATACTGGCGTGTGCAAGCGACCGGTAGAGTGTAAATAGTGGACGCGTTGAATCCATTCGGTGCGACTTGGTGCCATTCCTTGTGCGCTGCGAGCGGCGATTTGCGGCCCTAAGGCGACCCAACAATTTCGCTCGAAATGTGTAATATTTCTCTTGTTTGCGCAGGGGCGTCTGACTAGACTGGTTTCTACCCGGCATCACCCACCAATCGTTCGGCGGACGGGGCCCGCCAGAATGTCAGGCAATAACAGGCTCCCAACATTGCCCGGGAGGCGATGTCGAACATGACTGCGCACCGCCGACAACAAGAACCATCGCCGTCATCGTCTCCTCGCATGTGGCGACGCGCGTGTGCCGTCGCGTGGCTGTTCACGGCTACTGCCGCCTTGATGCCCGGTGCGCCCAATGCCGCCACGAACACCGCTCCCGCTGCGGTCACCGCCGTCACCGAACCCGCCGACGCCTACACCGATCGCATCATCATCCGGCTGAAGGCGCATGCCGCGCAGGCCCACCAATTGGCCAGCCCGCAATCCACACCCGCCCAACGATCCGAACGCCGCCGCACGTTCACGCGCGAAGTTGAAACCCTCGCCGCTGAATCATTCACCCACCATCGTGCGATGGGTGACGGTGCACAGGTGATGAAACTCAACCGAAAAATGGCGCATCAGGAGATTCGCGCGCTTGCCCTCCGCATGGCAAAGCACCCCGACGTTTTCGACATCCTCCCCGACCGCATCTTCTATCCCGCACTTGTTCCCACCGATCCGCGCTACGCCGACCAGTGGTACCTGAACGCCACCAGCGGCATCAACCTGCCCGGCGCCTGGGATATCACCACCGGTTCGTCCAGCCTCATCATTGGATTGATCGACACCGGCATTCTTCCTCACAACGATCTGGTCGGCCGCACTGTGCCTGGCTACGACTTCGTATCCCTTACGGCAAGAGAGAACGACACCGCCACCCAGCCCGGCAGGGACACCGACCCCACCGACCCGGGCGATGCCTGCACCGGGGTAGACACCAGCAGCTGGCACGGCACCACCATGGCCGGCGTCATCGCCGCGGCCACCAACAACGGCAGCGGCATCGCCGGGGTGAATTGGAACTCGAAGATCCTGCCGGTCCGCGCAGTCGGCAAGTGCGGCGGTTACGAATCCGACATCGTCGATGCGATTCGATGGGCGGTCGGCATCGCCGTGGCGGGGGCACCGGCCAACCCCAACCCGGCCAAGGTGATCAACATGAGCCTGGCGGCCAGCAGCCCGGCGGCCACGGGCGGGTGCGCCTCCAACGTCACCCCGCCTAATACCACCCCATTGCAACTGGCCATCAACGACGCGCTGGCGCTCAACGTCCCAGTCATTGCGGCGGTCGGCAATAACAGCGGCAGTGCGGCTGACTACGCGCCGGGCAACTGTGCCGGAGTGATCGCGGTGGGTGCGGTGGACAAGAACGGCGGCAAGCCGACTTATGCCAATACCGGAACTATCGTGACGGTGAGCGCGCCAGGTGGCAGTGGCATTGCAACTTGCAACGCCGACCCGCTTGATCCTTGCCATGCGGCGATCAATACCCTGACCACGCACAACGCGGGGACGATGGCGGCGGACAGCAATTACGATTACTACAAGTCCACCAGCGGGACGAGCATCGCCACGGCGCTGGTGACCGGTGTCGTTAGCTTGATGCGCAGTGTCAATTCTCAACTCACGCCGAGTGAGATCAAGGAGATCGTCAAGAACACCAGTCGGCCGTTTCCGACGGGCACCACCACCGTCATGCCGAATCCGAGTCAGGCGGATTGTTCGGAGGCATTGTGTGGAAGTGGGATTGCAGGTGCCACAAGCGCGACAGAGGCGGCGCAGCGATGGGGAAATACGACCCCGATGGTGACCGGCGGTAATAACTTTGCTTTTGGGTTGCGCTCGGACGGAGTGTTATTTTCGTGGGGCGATAACCAGTACGGGCAAGCGGGGAC
>JAYTUX010000565.1:0-10254 GCA_043744315.1 Betaproteobacteria bacterium
CTGGAACCGAAGGCGGCTGAATATCGCTGGATGATCGAGGAATTGCGCGTGTCGCTGTTCGCGCAAGAGTTGCGCACACCCATGCCCGTGAGTGTCAAGCGGGTGACGAAGGCGTGGGAGGAATTGAATCGTTAGTGTAACTGTCGCCGCTCCAACGAAGCACTTCCTCCTTTTTAAAGGAGGATTGAGGAGGATTTTCGGTGGTCATAAGTGGTAAACCATTCCGTATGAACCACCGAAAATCTCTCCCCCTCGCTTTGAAAAGGGAAGCGTCGTATCGCGCCCCGCCATCGCGCGCTGAGTACAATTGGCGGCAACCAAGTCAAATATGAATTCCAAAACCCTCCACCATCTCGCTACCCGCATGTCGCACATCGCCCCATTCGAGGTGATGGAAATCCAGACCGCCGCGCGCGAATTGGAACGCGAGGGCCACGATGTGATCCACATGGAAATCGGCGAGCCCGATTTCACCACGCCAAGGCCAATTGTTGATGCAGCGGTTGCTGCATTGAATGACAAGCCGATGTTCTATACGTCGGCGCTCGGCATCCAACCGCTGCGAGAAGCGATCGCCGCGTTTTATCAATCAAAATATGGCGTCACTGTTTCGGCGGAGCGCATCATCATCACCGCCGGCTCAAGTGCCGCGTTGCTGCTGGCGTTGGGTGTACTGTTGAACGATGGCGATGAAGTGTTGATGGCCGATCCCGGTTACCCGTGCAATCGTCATTTTGTGCGGACTTTCGGTGGCGTCGCAAAAACGATTCCCGTCGGGCCGGAACACGCGTACCAATTGTCGGCGGCCGATATCGGCACACATTGGAGTTCGCAAAGTATTGCCGCGTTGGTGGCGTCTCCGTCGAACCCGACCGGTACGTTGATCGCGCCCGACGAACTGGCGCGTATCCACGCCGAAGTCACCGCGCGTGGCGGAACGCTGATCGTCGATGAAATTTATCAAGGGCTCACATACGGTGTCGCGCCATCGACCGCACTATCGATTGGCGACGACATGTTCGTCGTCAACAGTTTTTCAAAATACTTCCAGATGACGGGCTGGCGGCTTGGCTGGCTGGTGGCACCGCCCGCCTACGTACGCGATATCGAAAAACTCGCGCAGAATTTATTCATTTCCGCCTCCGCGCCTGCTCAATACGCGGCGTTGGCCGCATTCAGACCGGAGACCATTGAAATTCTGGAAGCGCGTCGAGCGGAATTCCAGACACGGCGTGATTTTCTGCTGCCTGCCTTGCGTTCAATTGGATTCAACGTGTCGGTTGTGCCTCAAGGGGCTTTCTACATTTACGCAGATTCGTCACAAATTGCTACCGACAGTTTTGAACTTTCGCGCAGAATATTGAAGCAAGCCCATGTCGCGCTAACGCCGGGAAAAGACTTTGGCGATACAGCGCCGGCGCACCATATTCGCCTCGCCTACACCCAGACGACGGCACGTCTGGCAGAAGCGATTGAACGCATGAGGGGAGTGGTATCAGGATGATGGCCGACGCACTGCTGGCGTACTTTCATTTCTCGGCGATTTTTCTGTTCTTTGCGTTCCTCACGGTCGAGGCCATGCTGCTGCGTAATCCGCTCGATGCCAACGCGGTGCGGCTGCTGGTGCGAGTCGACCTCTGGTATTTCGGTGCGGCGATCATGGTCGTTGTATCGGGCGTGCTGCGCCTCTACCTGGGAGCGAAAGGCGTCGGTTTCTATTCCGCCAATCCGGTGTTTCATGCCAAGGTAGCTATGGTTATCGCGATCGGCGTACTTTCGTTTCCGCCGACGTTGCAGTACCTGCGCTGGTCTCGGCAAATCAAGGCAGAAGCGCATTTCGAACCCGCTGATACCGAGCGACGACGGGTGCGCCGCCTGGTCATGATCGAGCTTCATGTGGCGGCGCTGCTGCCGTTGTTTGGCGTGCTGATGGCGCGCGGAATCGGTTACCTATAAAGGAAAATAACATGGCGATGTTCAGGTTTCTGTTTGCGGCTTGCATGATGCTGCTTGCCGGCAATACCGTCGCGCAAGAACGCGCGATCAACGAAAGAATCACCGTCAAGGCGAATCTGGATGATGTCTGGAATGCGTGGACGACGACCGAAGGTATCAAGACATTTTTTGCGCCGGATGCCAAGGTGGAATTGAGAGTCGATGGGCCGTTTCAGGTTTACATCAATCCTTTTGCCGAACCCGGTTTGAAAGGAGCCGACGATATGCGCATCATCGGATTTCAGGAAAAGAAAATGCTGTCCTTCAACTGGAATGCCCCGCCCTCGCTGCCTGAGGCGAGGAAGCAGCGCACGATGGTAATCGTGCGCTTCATTTCACGCGGCGATGCCATCACCGATGTGACGTTGCACCACGTCGGTTGGGGCGATGGTGGAGAATGGGATAAGGCATTCGACTATTTTTCGAAATCATGGCCAAACGTGCTAAAGAATTTGCAAAAGCGTTTTGATACCGGCCCTGTCGATTGGAAACCGTGGCTGGATCGCTTGCGTGCGCCGCCTGCCGCGCCGAAGGTAGAGAAAAAGTAGCGTCGGTTGTCGCGAGGTAAGTGCAAACGTTAAGCGCGATCGTCTACGCCGATGTCCTCATTCCATACATCGGGATTCGCCGCGATGTAATTTGCAAGCAATGCCTCGCACACGTGTGAATTCATTTCGACAACCTTCACACCGCGTTCGCGCAACCAATCCAGTCCACCGCGAAAATTTTTTGATTCGCCGACGACGACGGTGCCGATGCGGAATTGCACGATCAATCCGCTGCAATACCAGCACGGCGCCAGTGAGGTAACCATGATCTTGTCGCGGTAGCTTCGCTGCCGGCCGGCTTTGCGGAACGCGTCGGTTTCGCCGTGTACTGAAGGATCGTTTTCCTGCACGCGTCGGTTGTGACCGCGCCCGAGCAATTCGCCATTGCCCCCAAACAGTGCCGCGCCGATCGGAATGCCGCCCTCGGCGAGGCCCGCGCGCGCTTCGTCGATGGCGGTTTGCAGCATGCGGGTGAAATCGATGTCGAGCTTCATGGTTAAGCCTGCGTCCTTTTGATCCGGCAGCAAAACATTTCGAAAATTTGACCTTTCCCCGCGTAGGCGGGGACCCAATTTTTTCTTGTGCCTCAATGCGAAGCCTGGGCCCCCGCCTGCGCGGGGGAAGGATTTGAATTGAGAAGGTCTTGGCTACATTGAGTCGTCGCCGCCCGACCCCTGCAACCGCTCAGCCGCCGTGGCCCGCTTCCCCGAGGCCTCATACAACGTCCCCGCGCGCCCCAATCCAAATGCCGGCATGTTCACATAAATATTTTCGTACGTGCCGGCGGACGCGAGATACGACTCGTGCCAAACACCGACCGAACCATTGAGGCCAACTGCCTTGTTGAACGCACGCCACGCCGGCAGATGTTCGGCCTCACGGTTTTTTGCATACGCCAGCAGTTGATCCATCGAGCGCCAATACTGCACCATGATCGTGGTGCGCGATGTCCACATTTCCGCATGCAGGAATCCCAATTCCGGCTTCGCATAAAGCTCTTTCACCATGCGCGGCATGGCCGCGGCCACCGGCCACCATTTGTGGAATTTCCACGGCTGATTGATACGCATGCCGATCAGGAATACGACGAATTCACCGTCCAATCCGGCCGCCAAACGTTGTGTGTGAATCATGTTCGATCCTCCTTCCCGCTTATCGGGGGGTGGCGTTGAATGCAAACGACGGTTTAACCTGCATCGTTCGCAATTTTGTTTCCAACACTTGCCGAACATCCGGCCATTCGCCATCGATAATGCTGTACCGCATCGAGTTGCGTTTGCGCCCATCCGGCATGATGCGCTCATGGCGGATGAGGCCTTCCTCCACAGCGCCCAGACGCAGAATCGCTGCGCGCGAGCGATCGTTCAATTCGTCAGTGGTGAATTGCACGCGGATGCAATGTAATTCTTCGAACGCAAAACGCAGCAGCAGATATTTGCATTCGGTATTGACGAAACTGCGCTGCCAGGATTGCGAAATCCAGGTGTGGCCGATTTCCAGCGAGCGATTTGCCGCGTCCATGTTCCAGAATCGAGTTGACCCGATTACCTCGTTGTTCTCCGCAAGCGTGATCGCGAATGGACGCGTGGCACCTTGTGCTTCCGCGCGCAGCGCGGTGTCGATGTAGCGCGCAATCGTGCCTGCATCGGGTACCACCGTCACACTCAGGTTCCACAGTTCACCGTCGGCGGCGGCGGCGACCAACGCATCCGCATCGCGCGCTTCCAGGGGGCGCAGCGCAACGCGCTGTCCCTGCAGCGAGAATCGGGAAGTCCACATGTGGTTTTGGCGTTGTATTGAATGGTGATGAATGAGAAATGTAGTGCGCATGCGGGTGAAACGCAATGCCGTGCGGATATTCTCGTCGTACGCCAATCGGTTTCGGAATAATCGGTACGCCGCAAAAGTCATGCACTGGCGCGATGTTCCGGCCGAAAAGCCTTGGAACGGCTCGCCAGTGCTTGATGAAAAGTTCTTTGTCTCGATTTGGGTCAGGGTAATATTTCTCTTGTCACTCGGCTCTGCGAGTCGCTAGACTGATTTCAAGTTGCATCTCGCCCAACGTTTTTTCGCACGACGCGTGCCGGGTGTCCGGTTCCCGCATGGGTGCGTGGGATGCGTGTGCCGTGACGGCGAGTTACATTGATAGAGAGGCCGTTACGTTCATGCGCGCGACCATTCACCCAACCAAAGTACCTTCGACATCGATGTGGACACTTGCGTCCCGGCTAATCCTGAGAACGAACGCCCGTGCGTTGCCGGTGCCAACGATGGCCGCGATTGCCACAGTGGCCACGATGTTCGTGGCAACGCCCGCCGTCGCCGTAGTGACCGCCATCGACGGCGGTGAATACTTTTCCTGCGCGGTCGTCGATGGCGGCGTGCAATGCTGGGGATTCAACGGTGACGGCGAGTTCGGCAACAACAGCACGGCGTCAAGCCTGGTGCCCGTGCAATCGATCGCCGCCGGCAGCGGCGTGACGTCGGTCGCGACGGGCGCGGTGCATGGGTGCGCGGTGGTCAACGGCGGTGTCCAGTGCTGGGGCTTCAACAACCGCGGCCAGTTGGGCAACAACAGCATGACCGCCTCGCTGGTACCGGTGCAGGCAATTGCCGCCGGCAGCGGCACCATCGCGGTATCCGCAAATGGCTATCACACCTGCGCGGTAGTCGGCGGCGGTGTGCGCTGCTGGGGTGAAAACGCGTCTGGCCAGCTAGGCAACAACAGCAACGCCGTGAGCCTCGTTCCCGTGCAGACAATCGCCGCGGGCAGCGGCGTCACTGCGGTTTCCGCCGGCGACGCGCATAGCTGCGCGGTGGTCAGCGGCGGTCTGCGTTGCTGGGGCAGCAACACCAGCGGCCGACTCGGCAACAACAGCACCACACCCAGTCTCGTCCCGATTCAGATTATCGCGGCCGGCAGCGGCGTGACTGATGTGGCGGCGGGCCCTTTCCATACTTGCGCGGTCGTCAATGGCGGGGTGCAGTGCTGGGGCGCCAACATTGAAGGCTCGCTCGGCAACAACACACTATCAGACAGCCTGGTGCCGTCCACCGCGATCAACGCCGGCAGCGGCGCGACCGCCGTCGCGGTGGGTGTGCAGAATAGTTGCGCAGTGGTCAGTGGCGGCGTGCAATGCTGGGGCTACAATTTCCGAGGTGAGCTCGGCGTCAACCGCCCGACCCGAAGCCTTGTTCCGGTACAGGCGATCGCCGCGGGCCGCAACGTCACGGCCATCGGCTTCGGCAATTTTCACGCCTGCGCGGCAATCAACGGCGGATACCATTGCTGGGGCCAAAACGACCAAGGCCAGCTTGGCGACGGCAGCGCCGTCCCGCGTGGCGTGGCGGATTACATCACGGACGCGCTCACCCATCGTGGAAAAATTTCTGCGGGATTGTTTTTCTCCTGCGCGGTCGTCAACGGCGGCGTGCAGTGCTGGGGGAGCAATTTTTTCGGGAAGCTTGGCAACAACGGCGGCAGCAACGCGACCGCCCTCATCCCGGTGCAGGCGATTCCGCCCGGCAGCAATGTTACGTCGATTTCATCGAGCAACTTGCACACTTGCGCGGTGGTTAATACCGGCGTGAAATGTTGGGGCTTGAACAACTACGGACAGCTCGGCGATATGAGCGTCATCGATAGGTTCATACCGGTTGTCGCGATTCCTGAAGGTAGCGGCGTTGTTGCGGTTGCTGCGGGCCACTTTCATACTTGCGCGTTGCTGGATGGCACGATCAAGTGTTGGGGCCGCAATCAGGAAGGTCAGTTGGGCACGGGTGATTTTGTCGACAGCCCCGTGCCGCTCTATCTCATGGTGCCCGGCAGCGGCGTGACAGCAATCGACGCAGGGGCGCTGCACACCTGCGCGGTCATCAATTCGGGCGTGAAATGCTGGGGCGGTAACCAATTCGGCCAGATCGCCAACGGCACCGGTGGGGAGGTCGGATTCAACACGCCCACGCAGGTTTTCGCGGCCGGCAGCAACGTGACCGCAATCGGCGCCGGAAGACTTCACAATTGTGCGGTCATCAACGGCGGCGTTTTCTGTTGGGGCAGGAACGACGAAGGCGCGGTAGGCAATGGGTTCTTAGGGGCAAACGTATTTTCGCCGTATCCTGCAATTGGACTTGGAAGCGGCGCAACGGCGGTCGCTGGCGGGGAATCGCACACCTGCGCGGTCGTAAGTGGCGGCGTGAAATGCTGGGGCCAGAACGGAAAAGGAGAGATGGGTATTGCGCTTCCCTTGAGTTCGCCTTTTCCCCTGCAAACCATCCCCGCCGGCAGCGGCGCAACGGCGATCTCGCTGGGCGCATACCATAGCCTCGCAGTGGTGAATGGTGCGGTTCAGTCGTGGGGCTCCAATTGGACGGGCGAGCTCGGGATCAACAATAATATTCCGTGGGTCGACAATAGTGCCACTTGCACCACCGATTGCAATGTCGATCCAAATTTCCGCAATTTGCCAGTGCAGACGCTTGACTCGCGGGCCAGCGGATACCTGAGGCTCGATGGCGGCAGCACTTTTCCCGGTGCGTTTGCGTTCGCGCCACGCGTCGGCGTAGGACGCGGCCAGGCGATCGATTCAAATCCGGTCACCGTGTCCGGTATCACCGCCGTTACCCCTGTCGTGGTAACCGGCGGTCTGGTGCGCGTCAACAACGGTACCTTTGCCGCCGGGCCGACGACAGCGAATAACGGCGATACGCTGACGGTGCGCGTAACCTCGTCCGCCAGCTACGATTCGGTCGTCATTGCGACGGTTTCCATCGGCGGTCGGTCATCGACTTTCCAGGTCAAAACGCGCAGCGATCCCGCCGCCGCGCCGGTGGTGCCGTCGCTCGTATTGGGCGAAGACTTTTCGGTACTGCTCTTGAGCAGCGGTGTGGTATTGGCGGCGGGCAACGGCTCGGCTGGGCAGATGGGCAACGGCACTACGCAGAACGCTGCCCGTTTCGGTGCAGTCTCGGGATTGACCGGCGTGCGTCGAATCGCTGCGGGTGGGCGACACGCGTTGGCGCTCAGTCAAGGTGGTGTGGTGTGGGCATGGGGTTATAACTCGGTAGGGCAACTGGGCACGGGGGGCATCAGTGTAGGCATCAACGCCGCGTATCCGGTGCAGGCAGGCGTGAGCAATGTTGCCGCGATCGCCGCCGGTCAACATCATTCGCTCGCGTTGAAATCTGACGGCAGCGTCTGGACCTGGGGATTCAACAACAGCGGCCAACTCGGCGGTGACTGCATACTGACCGCGCGCGCGAATCCGGCGCAGGTAAGCGGGCTTGCGAATGTGATCGCGATCGCGGCGGGCACCAACCACTCACTCGCGATCACCGGCGATGGCGCACTGTGGGTCTGGGGCGCCAACGACAAGGGCCAGTTGGGCGATGGCACGACGCTCGCCAAATGCGCACCCGTAAAATTGAATTCGATCGCGAATGTGATCGCGGTCGCGGGTGGCGGCGCACACACATTGGCGCTCACGCAAAGCGGCGCATTGTATGCGTGGGGTGCGAACGTTCGCGGGCAAGTGGGCGATGCGACTAGTATCGACAAGAACGTACCCACATTGATCGGCACGGGATTCACGGGGATTGCGGCGGGGCGCGACCACAGCTTCGCGCTGAAACTCGGCGGCACCGCATTCGCATGGGGGTTGAATGACGCGGGCCAACTGGGCGACGCCACGCTTATCAACCGCAACGCGCCGACCGCGCTCGTCGATCAAAGCGGCTATGTGATGATGGCAGGTGGCGGGCGCCACAGCGGCGCGGTCACGCGTTTCGGCGAGGCATTGTTGTGGGGTTACAACGCCGATGGTCAACTCGGCAATCGATCGTCCGGTACCTCACCGATTCCGATCGACATCACGCCCATCCGCGGCATTGTGCACGTTCAAACGGTAGCCGGCCCGTCGGGATCGAGCGGGCAACGCCCGAGCCAGACCGGTGCGAATCGATTGATCCTGAAGGATCTCGATTATTTCGAAGGCGATTTCGGCGTGCATCCACTCAGCGAAACCGTCACGCGCACCTATGTATTCGCGAATCAGGAAGTTTCCGGCAGCGGCAACGACATCAGCGGCCTTGGTATCTCGCTGTCCGGCGCGGGGTTTTCTCTCACAGGAAACACCTGCATGAACGTACTCCCCGCCGGCACCGACTGTGCCTTCAACGTGAGCTTCCAGCCGCCTGCACCCGGCGATAGCACTGGCGCGATATCGATCGGCAGCAACACCGCCAGCGGGATCGAGCCCTACACCGTGCTCGGCACCGGCATCGCACCGGCCACACCGGCGATGACGCTCTCGGATAAATTCCTGCTCTACGCCTCGCGCAAAATCAACACCACCAGCGAAGCGGAAAACATTCTCATCACCAACACCGGTTCCGCTGCCCTGACGTCACTCTTGCTGACATCGAGCACTGCCGAATTTGCCGCCACCCACAATTGCCCCGCACAACTCGCCGTGAATGCAAGCTGTACCGTGAACGTGACCTTCACGCCCGCACAGGCGGGCGCTCGCGAAGCGACGTTGACGCTGCAAAGCAACGCCGGCAGCGCGGCGGTAAGCCTTGCCGGGATTGGCGCGGAGAGTGTTGCCGACATCGATCCCGCGCCATTTGTATTCATCAATCAAATCGAAGTGCAGGCGGCGACTATGCGCACCTCGAATACGATTACCGTCAGTGCGATCGACGCGCCGGCGCCGATCTGGGTGGCGGGTGGTACCTACGCGATCAACGGCGGCGCGTTCACGCAATACGCAGGCACCGTCACCAACAATCAAACGGTGCAAGTGCGGCACGTCAGTGGTGCCACGGCGGGGACAAGTGTCGAAACCATGCTTTCGGTCGGGAATCAAAGCGCAAAATTCCTTTCGACTGCGGCGGTACCACCGGCGGCACCAATGATCGCGAGCGTCGTCGCCGGCAACCAATCGGTGGCGATCAACTTCACGGCACCCAATGACGGCGGCAGCGCGATCACCAGTTATACCGCGACGTCGTCGCCCGGCGGCATCATCGGCACCTGCAACGTGCCTTGCACGTCAATCATCGTGACCGGTTTGATGAATGGCACGTCCTATACCTTCACGCTCACCGCCACCAACGGCATCGGCACCGGCAGCGCGTCGGCGGCATCCACACAGGTCACGCCGACACTGGTCACGTTGTCGCTATCGAATGTGGTCTCGCGCAAAACGCACGGCGCGTTGGGCCCGTTCGATATTCCCATCCTTACCGGACCGCCGATTTCTATCGAGCCGCGCATGTCGAGCACCGGGCATCAAATCGTATTTCAATTCAATGTGCCGATCACTGCGACGGGCACACTCACCGCTGTCAATAACATTGGCGTACCGGTTGGCGTGCGCTACGCCTATCCGTCGGGCAACAATGTGATCGTATTGTTGACAGGCGTGCCGGACAACAACCGCGTGACCATCACGCTTGCCGGTGTCAACGGCACCGGCTTCAACGCGACCGCCACGGTGGGCTTCCTGGTCGGCGACGTGAACGCCAGCGGCATGGTGACGGCGGGCGATATTTCGAGCGTGAAAGCGCGCGGCGGCATTCCGGTGGACGCCAATAATTTCAGGGCGGATGTGAATGCGTCGGGTGACATCGACGCGGCGGATTTGAGGATGGCGAAGGCGCGGGCGGGGTTGGCATTGCCTTAGAAGAAAGGTATAAAAGGCGAGCACTG
>JAYTUX010000566.1:0-10195 GCA_043744315.1 Betaproteobacteria bacterium
ATTCCGTGCCCTACGACACCACGCGTTTCGTCAAAGTCTCCATCCGCGAAGTGGTCAAGACGCTGGCCGAGGCGATGGCGCTGGTATTTTTAGTGGTATTTTTATTCCTGCAAAACTGGCGCGCAACATTGATTCCGTTTGCCGCCGTGCCTGTTTCATTGATCGGTACCTTCGCCGGCCTGATGCTGCTGGGTTACTCCATCAATACGCTGACCCTGTTCGGCATGGTGCTGTCGATCGGTATCGTGGTCGATGACGCGATCGTGGTGCTGGAAAATGTCGAGCGGCATATGCACGAGGATGGATTGTCCGCGCGCGAAGCGGCCATCAAGGCGATGAAGGAAGTGACCGGCCCGGTGATCGCCATCGTGTTGGTGCTGGTCTCGGTGTTTGTGCCGATTGCATTCCTGGGCGGTCTTACGGGCGAGCTGTATCGTCAGTTTGCGGTGACGATTTCCATCGCCGTGGTGATTTCCGGATTGATCGCATTGACCATGACGCCGGCATTGTGTGTGGTGGTGCTGAAGGGTCAGGCGCGTTCGCCGGGCCGATTCTTCACCTGGTTCAACGATTGGTTCGCACGCGTGACCAGGCACTACACCGGCGGCGTGCTGTGGATGATCAAGCGCGGCGCAATCGGCGTGGTGGTGTTTCTCGGCATGGTAATTATCACGGTGGGTCTGTGGAAATTCACGCCCGGCTCGCTGGTGCCCGATGAAGATCAGGGCTACTACATTGCCGCCGTATTTTTGCCCGAAGGCTCCTCGCTGGAACGCACCGATAGAGTCATGACGGATGTGGTCGCGGCGATTCGCTCCAACCCGGCCAACGAATATGTCGTCGCCTTTACCGGTTTTGATTTCCTCGGCGGCGGGTACAAGAATAGCGCCGCGACGATCTTTGTGACGCAAACTCACTGGGATGATCGCAAAGTGTCGGTGCAGGAATTGGTGGGTGAATTTTTCATGAAAACCGGCGGCATCAAGGAAGCGCTGGTATTGGCGTTCGCGCCGCCACCGATTTTTGGACTCGGCAACACGGCTGGCTTCGAGGTCTATATCCAGAACCGGGGTGAAGGGGGCGCCAACAAATTGGCCGAGGCAATGTACGGCATCATGGGTGCGGCAAGCCAAAGTAAGGTTCTCGCGGGCGTGCAATCGCTATGGAAGCCGGCATCCCCGCAATTGAACGTGAACGTCGATCGCGAAAAAGCCAAGGCACTCGGCATTCCCCTCGACAGCGCCTTCAACACGCTCGCCGCCACACTCGGCACCTACTATGTGAATGACTTCAATAAATATGGTCGTGCCTGGCAGGTGCTGATGTCGGCCGATAGCCAATACCGAAAACGTCCGGACGATATCGGGCGGATTTTTGTGAAGAGTGATCGCGGCGCGATGGTGCCGGTGTCGGCCTTTGCCAAAGTGGAATATTCGGCCGGTCCGGATACGCTGGAGCGTTTCAACAATTTGCCCGCCGTGAAAATGCTCGGCCAGGCGGCACCGGGCCATTCATCCGGTGAGGCGATCGCAGAAATGGAAAAAATTGCCGCGCAAGTATTGCCCGCCGATATGAGCTATGACTGGACCGGTTCCTCGTTTCAGGAGAAACGCTCGAGCGGCACCTCCGGCATCGCGTTGGCGCTGGCCGCATTGATGGCATTCCTGATTCTCGCGGCGCAATATGAAAAATGGTCGCTGCCATTGTCGGTGTTGCTGGCGATGCCGTTCGGCGTGTTCGGTGCGCTGGCGGCGGTATGGATTACCGGTCTGACCAACGATGTATATTTTCAGATCGGCTTGGTGACGCTGCTGGGGCTATCGGCCAAGAACGCGATTCTGATTGTCGAATTCGCGGTCTACAAATCGCACGAAGGGATGAGTGCGGCGGCAGCGGCGCTGGAGGCGGCTCGGCTGCGCTTTCGCCCGATTTTGATGACGTCGCTCGCGTTTATTTTGGGCGTGGCGCCGCTGGCATTTTCTTCGGGTGCCGGTGCCGGTTCGCGCCATTCGGTGGGTACCGGGGTGATGGGCGGGATGCTGGCCGCGACATTTCTGGCGATATTTTTCGTGCCGCTGTTTTACAAAATCGTCACTGAACGGAAACTGAAGGAGGCGCGCACCGCGGCGGAAATCATTGCCGAGTCCGAACATGCGCGCCACGCGGGCAGCGGAAAAAGTGTCCCAACGCCGGGGCATCATTCGCTGCCGCCTGAGAAACGATAGGGGCCGACATGAAAATCGTCATTGAAAAAATTTCACTTGCGTTGGCGTTGGGTGTGTTGATATCCGGCTGTGTCATGGGGCCCGATTACCAACGCCCCGCCATCGATTTGCCCGACGCACCCGCGCACCACAGCGTCGCCCCAGATGCGTTGAAACCGCCGGTGACATCGCCATGGTGGATGAGTTTCAACGATGCCGAACTAAACCGTGTCATGGATGAGGCGCTGAAAAACAATTTTGATCTGGCCATCGCCGCGGCGCGCATCGCCGAATCGCAGGCGCAACTCGGTTTGGCCGTATCCGATCAGACGCCACTGGCCTATGCGGCGGCATCACGCGCACGGAACCGCAATTCAGAGGCGAGCAAGAATTCGGGACCGGGCCAGCCGGTGCAAAGCACCACCAACCGCGTGACCTTGAACGTTTCATATGAAATCGATTTCTGGGGCAAGTATCGTCGTGCCACCGAAGCCGCGCGCGCGGAATTATTGTCTGTGGAAGCCAACCGCGACGCGCTGCGGTTGCTGCTCACCGCGCAGGTGGCGCAAGGCTATTTCAATCTGGTTGCACTCGACGCGCGCATCATCGCGCTCGGGCACGGCATCCAGCGCGGCGAGGAGGCGCTGGCGATGCAGCAAAAGCGTTTTGATGCCGGTGTGATTTCCGAATTCGATTATCAGCAGCGAGTGGCGGAACTCGATGCCGGTCGCGCGCAAATGCCGCCGTTGCAGAGCCAGCGCGGCAATCAGGAGCGGGCACTCGGCGTGTTGTTGGGGCGTTCGCCGCGCGAGGTCATCGCCCGCAAAATCGAGCGCAATGCAATCATTGCGCCGGCCGCCAACGTGGCCGTGCCTGCTGGTATCGCCTCCGAAAAATTATTGCGGCGGCCTGACATCATCGAAGCTGAACAAAACCTCATCGCCGCGAATGCACGCATCGGTGTCGCGCGTGCGGCATACTTTCCGTCGATTGGCCTCACCGGATTATTCGGTGGTGAAAGCAGTGCGCTCGGTGACCTGTTCAACGGCCCCGCGCGCATCTGGAATTTCGCCGGCAATCTTACCCAACCGTTGTGGGGTGCGGGCCGCGTGAACCGTCAGGTGGAAGCCAGTGAAGCGCGCAACGAACAGGCAGTTGCTCAATACAAACGCGCGATTGTCAACGCCTTCCGCGACGCGCAGGATGCGATTCAAGCGCAAGCAAGCGCGCGCGAAGTGTTCGAGATTGAAACGCGACGCGTGGCATCGCTCGACAAAACCTGGACGCTCGCGAAGCTTCGATATGAACATGGTGTCGCCAGCCAGTTGGATGTGATCGATGCCGAGCGTGGTTTGTTGCAGGCGGAATTGAATCGTATCGACGCCGAGCGCGGAATGCGCACGGCAGTGGCGGATTTGTATAAGGCGTTGGGGGGCTGATACATTTTCTTGAGCGGAAAAATATCAAGACTCTAGTACTGGCGCGCCTTTCAAGGCGTATCTCGCCTGAACTCCGCGCCAATGCTGGAGTTTCAAGTTCAATGGAAATTGCGCCACGGAAGCCGAGGGATTTCACCTGTTAGACTCTCGCCCATCCAAATCAATAGTACCGGTGGTGCAAGCCAACTGGCAAATCAATGCGATTCCCGTTTGCCCGCGCTGTTGCTCGGATATTGTCCTTCCTGCTTTTGGTTTTCGCAGGCGTGGCCTCCGCGCAAAACACACTTTTCATTCGTAGCCAGAATGGCGCAGGCCTTATAGGCGAGCCGTTTCGAACGGTAACGGATGCGAGTGGTGCCTTCGTATTGACCGGCAGTGCCGCAGGCGATCAGATATCGGTCAAGGCTGGGGACTACCTCCTCCAGTTGCGCGTGCCATCCGGCCAGACAATTGGCCCGGGAAGCTTCGACGCAAGCGAAAAATATTCGGCGGACGTAACGTCGCGCACGGCCATAAATTTCTCGCCCTACTACGATACGAATTTTTGCAACACCGCGAGCGGCCACTTCCAGGTCCTCGAACTGGTGCGCAACGCGCAGGGCACAGTTACGACGTTTGCAGTGAATTTCGAGCGGCTCTGCAACAACTACAGCGCCTCGACATTTGGCCAGTTGCGTTACAACAGTGCATTGCCCGTCGATGTGGATCGGCGTACGCCAGACGGGATTAACTTCGCGCCGGTCATCGGCGCGGTGCCGGGGACTGTCGTCGTGTCGCAATCGGCGACCATTTCAGGCCTTGATGCCGCCATTCCTGTTTCGATTTCAACAGGAGAATATTCGTTGAATGGCGGGGCCTACACTTCTGGTACCGGAACGGTAATCGTGGGCGATACGGTACGGGTTCGCGCAACCGCACCGCCAGTGGCCAACAGCGCGACAATCGCGACGCTCGATCTGAACGGCTACCGCGTGCCCTTTGCCGTGGGTACGATAACCGGTGCCACGCCGCAGGCCGGTGGCAGTCCACTGATTGTGCTGGTTGGTCAGCCACAGTACGGTAATTCAAATTCGCAGATCACGGTCTTCGCGCCTGCAACCGGGCAAATCATACGGACCTCCAGGTCGATCAGCCCCTATAACAACAGTGGAATCCGCATTGAATCTTCCGAGCTTCACAATGGTGGCCCGAACTATTATCTGGAACTCGACAGACCGACAGGGAGCACGGTCATGGCGGGAACGTACCTGAATGTCAGCAATAACCCCGCACCCGGTCAAGGTGCCTTGTTTTACTTCGCCGGTTACTCAAACGTGCTGGGAGGCCCGGTCAATTGCGAGTATGGCACCGTGAGCACCGACGTTACAGTACAGGAGATCGAGTACGCGCCGGATGGCATGCCGACCAAACTGGCGATGGATTTTGTCGCATCATGCCCGAAGCCTTTCTATCCAGGCTCAAATGGGTTTTCGCGAATTCATGGCCATATCCGCATCAATTCGACCTTGCCAATCGATTACGCGGTGCGCCTGCCGATTGCGTTCGACTTCCCGGGCGTTTCCGGCGCAACCACCAACACGCAATATATCTCCGCGACCGGTTCTGCCTCAGGCATCTCGGTGCCGATGCCGGTCAGCATTACCGGCGGCGAATACAGCATCGGCAATGGTGCGTTTACCGCAGCGCCGGGAACCATAAGCAACAACGAAACCATCCGCGTGCGTCTCACCAGTGCTGCCACCGGCAACACTTTGCGAGTGGCGATGCTGACGATGGGCGGGGTCGAGTTTCCATTCAAGGTCGGCACCGCAACCGGCAATACACCGCAACCGACCACCGAGCCGTTGCTGGTTCTGGTCTCTGTGCCGCGTTCCGCGACGCAACCGGTGCTGACGCAGATCTACAGTCCGGCAACGCTTGCGCCATTCTCGCTGTCCAAGCAATCGTATTCTTCTGCATTTACGGTTACGGTCAATCCGTTTCAAAATTACGGATATAGCTGGCAGGGTGAGTTCAGCGGTGCCATCAACGGCCAGCTTGTGCCGGGCAATTATCCGCAGGCCGGCTATTACATGACCAGTTTTCAGCCCAGCCTTCGCTACTTACCGATCGACAATTGCTACCCGGGCACCGATCCGTCGATTCGCATGACCGTGCCCGAACTCGACTACGCCAACGACGGCACGCCGACAAGACTTGCCGCGAACTTTGTCATCAATTGCCGGCCGGATTCTACATTCGCCACGCAATACGGATATCTTCGCGTCAATTCGACGGCCCCCATCGACTACACCATCGACATGCCCGCACCGTTCCCGTTCACGCCGGTCATTGGCCAGGCGCAGGGGACATCGGTGATTTCCAACGAAGTAATCATGCGGGCAATGAATGTGCCGCTAGCGATTTCCATTGTGGGCGGTGAGTACTCGATTGATGGCGGTCCGTTTACCTCGGCACCGGGCGTCATTTTCGTGGCCCAGAAACTTCGGGTACGCGCCATCGCCGCGGGACAATCCGACACCGTCACCGTGATGGCGGTGTCCGTCGGCGCGCGCACCGAAACATTTACGGTCGCCACATTGCCGGACGCCGCCCCACAGCCTCACGGGCCGGCATTGGCGGTGATTTATCGCCAGGACTTTTCGACGGGGCTGACCACGCAGCAAGTGTTTTCGCCCTCAACGCTTGCCAACGTATCCCTGGGTCCGTCGACGTACGCGGATGCAAGGACGATTGTGCAAATCGGGACCAACCCGCCGGTGCAGAATGCCAACCCGCCGTGGACTCTCATCCTCGCCGGCCCGGGACAGACCTTGCTGCAGGTCGGTACGTATGTAAGCAACGGCGATAACAGTTCCGGGACGCGGGCGCGCTTTACCAGCTCCAGCGGTGGCTACACCATTCCGCCGGTGGCGTCCTGCTATGTGAACACGGCTGGGGATCTGCCACGCCCAACGCGGTTTTTCGTGCGCGAAATCGAGCTCTCCGTGACCGGTGAAACCTTGCGGCTGGCGCTTGACTACATCATCAATTGCGTGGAAGTCGGAACACCGCCCACCGGCAACGCGGCAGTCTTTGGCTTCATTCGAATCAATTCTACGGTACCGATCGATCACACGATTGCCCAGCCGACCCCGTTCTACTTTGCAACCGCATTGGCGGTATCGCCATCGACGCTGGTGCAGTCTGAAGAAATTACCATCAACGGCATGAATGTAGTGGTGCCCATCGGTATTGCCGGTGGCGAATACAGCATCGACGGCGGTGCCTATACCGCCGCCAACGGGACGATCTCAGCCGGACAACGCGTCAGGGTGCGCGCGACAGCGTCCGCCCTGGCAAACCAGTTGACGTCGGCGACATTGACCATCGGCGGAATCAGTGGTGACTTTCGCATCGGCACATCGGCCGGCTATCCACCGATGGCCAACGGCAATCCGCTGATCTATCTCATCAGTCAAGGCAGCGAAGTCATCGGTGCCGGCAAGACCTACCTGTTTTCGCCCGCCAACTCGTACAACGTTACGGCAACCAGATACAACTATAGCGGAGCGTACGTAACTGCCCGATTGTCCACCGCCGACTGCTGCGGTGGCTGGAGCATGTCCTTCGTCGGGCCGAACTCAAGTCCATTGGCGCCGGGCGTCTATAACAACGCGCAGAACTATGCGAACTCGAGCCTGCTTCCGACCATGCGGATTTCAAGTCCCAACTACTATGGCTGCAACAGCCTTACACCGACCTCCCAGTTCACGGTTTATGAAGTCGAATACGCCAGTCCGGATTACGGTGCTGCCGTCACCAAACTGGCAATCGACTTTGTCAACACCTGTTCCGGAAATCCGGACCCGCTTTACGGATACATTCGCTTCAATTCCACGGTTCCCATCAATCCGATTGCGGACTCGATCCCGTCTCCGTTCAGTTTTGCGTCGGCCTTCGGTGCAACGGCGGGCGCGATGGCGTCATCGATGCCGGCGGTGATCGGTGGTTTCAATGTTGCGCTGCCGATCTCGATTGCCAATGGCGAATACAGCCTTGATGGGGGGGCGTTTACGAGCGCGCCGGGAATCATCAACAGCGGCCAGTCGGTACGGGTTCGGACTACCGCTGCGTTCCTGTTCGGTGGCCATGTGTTCGCCACGCTCACTATTGGCAGCCGGTCGGCCATATTCGATGTTTATACCGAATATGCGGATTCGTATCCTGATCCCATTACATTTCCTACTGTATCGGGCGCAGCGCGCAATTCGGTGGTGACCTCCAGTGCCGTTGCCGTCACCGGCATCAATGTGGCGAGCCCGATCAGCAACGTATCCGGCGGCGAAATCAGCGTTGCGGGCCGACCGTTCAGTAATGCGATGCAGACCATTATGCCGGGCGAGACGTTGCAAATGCGCCTGACGACTTCTTCGCAATACAACGCGGGCCAGTCGGTCGTCGCGTACATCGGAGGGATGTATACCAGTTTTACAGCGCAGACAATCTCACAGGGAGTCCTGCAGATCACGATCAACGGCAATGGACGGGTCAATGTCACGCCGGTCGGTAACGTTTGCACAAACAGCTGCAGCAATCTTTACGACAACGGCAGTCAACTGACATTGACCGCGACTGCTGGCGGCGGCGTGGTGTTCACAGGATGGAGCGGCGCAGGATGTTCCGACACCGGACCATGCGTTATCACCCTCAATTTGACAGCAAGCGTATCGGCAAATTTCTCGGCACTGCCGCCGGGCGCGCCGGCCATTACCGGTGCAACGCCAGGCAATAGCCAGGCAACGTTGTTTTTGGCGGCACCAATGTTCACTGGCGGCGTGCCGGTGACCAGTTACACCGCGTCGTGCCAACCGGGCAGCGTGAGTACATTGGCGACGTCTTTGCCTATCACCGTCACCGGTCTCACCAATGAAACCGCGTACCTGTGCAGCGTCACCGCCACCAATTCGGCTGGCACCGGTGCCGCATCGAACAGCATTTCCGTTACCCCATCCGCGGCAGCGCCCCTCGGTCTGATCAGCGTTACCTCGCGCAAGACTCATGGCCTTGTCGGCGACTTCGACGTAACCATTGATAGCCAGCGAGCAATCGATGGTGCCGTCAGCGTCGAACCACGCATCATTGGCAACGGGCACAAGATCGTGTTCCGTTTTAATAACGCGATCACCACCGCCGGAACCGTCGCGGTCATCGACGCAAACGCAATGCCGATCGGCGCGGCAAGTGTGGCAATGGCAGGCAGTGAGGCCGTCGTCACGTTGACGGATGTGCCGGACAAAACTCGCGTAACGGTCGCTCTCACCGGCGTGAATGGCACACTCGATGTCTCGGCATCGCTGGGCTTTCTGGTCGGCGACGTCGACAACTCGCGCGTGGTAAATTCTTTCGACCTTTCCGCCGTGAAGTCGCGCTCCGGGACAGTGACCGACGGCGGCAATTTCCAGTTCGACATCAATACGTCCGGTGCGATCAACTCCGCAGACATTGTCGTGCTGAAACGGCGAGCGGGGCGATCGCTGCCGTAAGCGTGTGGCTGAGCGTTCTTGCGCGGAATTGACTGAAATACCCCTGCTGCGATGTTGAAACTCAAGCACTGGTGCGGCTCTCAGAGCGAAAATGCGGAATTATATACTTGACATAGTACCCATTATGCCCACCATACAAACTGACAGGCCGGTATCTAACTCCCCCGTTTGCAATGAGGAGAGCGCACCGCCTTTGGCGCAATTACTCGGTGCCACCGAACCAAGTTTTAAGGCTGGGATTGCGTGCGACGATCTTGAGAAACATTGGGAAGAATTTCTCCTTGCCAATGGCCCTGATATTGTCAAGGGCATTAACGGGCGTGTCATCGGGTGCTTTCGCAAGATGCCGTCGGTGGTGGCGGGTCGGTCTAATCCGTTTGGTCGACCTTCGCCGATTTTTCTTGCAGTTGAACGGTTTGGCGATAGTTTGCCGCCGCGCCCACGCAAAATGTAAACGGAATCCGGACGCAATCATGAGTACTGTTCAGCGCATTGCAGCGATGCTTTGCCAAACCTGAAGCGATTACTGTTCAGCGCATTGCAGCGATGCTTTGCCAAACCTGAAGCGATCCCACTCATCTTTTGCGAAGCGAATAGGCGGCCGCTGCGCGACTATCGCCAATCGAATAGCCTAAAAACGAATCAAGTACTTTCCCCCATAAGTTCGCCATTTCGCCATAATAGGCAATGCCGTGGCATGGAGCGCCACGCCGATCCAAAAATAAGGGGGAGATAGTATGCCGCTCATTACGATACCGCGTGAAATGGGCTCGCTCGGCAAAGACGTTGCCGCGCTGGTCGGGCAGCAATTGGGAAAAAAAGTCATTCACCACGAGATCATTGATACGCTCGCGGACAAAATGCGCCTTCGCAAAACCCACGTCGTGCGCTTTTTGGATGGCAAGGCCGGCATCCTGGAGAAGATGACTACCGATCAGACCAGCCTGTCAATTTTCACTGCCGATGAAGTATTGCGGATGGCGGCGAATGATGAGGTGGGCGTGATCCGTGGCTGGGGTGCCAATCA
>JAYTUX010000567.1:0-3001 GCA_043744315.1 Betaproteobacteria bacterium
CCGCCCGTCGATTCCATCGTCGTGCCAACACCTCTAATCGAGGTGATGGCGACCGAGCAGGCGGAACCATCTGGGGTTATTGACGATAGCTTGCTTGAAGATGTGGTCACGCCACCATTTGAGCAATTGTCTGTGCCTGTTGTAGCCCTCTCCGAACCGCTGCCGCCGCTTGACGTTGAAGCGGCTCTTCCCGAATTAGACGCAATTGAACTACCGGTGGCAGAGTACATGAATAAGGCGCTTCCCTTGCCGCCTGTGTTGGAAGCATTTGTTCCCCCCCCGGACACGCCAATCGAGCCGCCCGACGTGCGGGTGGGTTCCGTCGTGGTTCCGCACGCACTATTCAATATTTATCTTGGCGAAGCGGCACAGCACATCGCTACACTCGACAACGAAATGACAACGCTTGAAGCCAAGCCGTTGCAAGGTCTCTCGCACGAATTCATGCGTGCGGCGCACACGCTCACCAGTTCCTCGCGCACGACAAATTTCGGCATGATTGCCGATGTTGCCGCCATGCTGGAAAAATGGTCGCACGATGTGATTGAATTCTCGCCTGCACTGGATGCCCATCGCCTAGACGTTATGCGTCAGGCCGTGGATGCCCTTAGCAGCATGGTGATGGGCCTGCACACGCGTGAGCTGCCCACCCCGCGCGACGATGTGGTGCTGGACCTGATGGAATTACGCGAGACGCTGAAGCTGGCCAAGCGTGCCGAAAGCACCTATATCAAGGAACCAGTCGCACCAGCAGACGCGCAATCATTGGCTTTTGAATTGCCGCCGCCCGACATTCCCGCAGATGTGCCGCCCGCGGTACAAGATGCGGTCGTATTGGAAACGGTCGCCGAGCCAGCAGCACAGGTCGTTACGAGCATTCCGGAAAAATCGGTTGCCGAAACGCCTGCCGTCGCGACCCTTGCAGCTTTGATCGAACCCGCGTTTGAATCAGGTAAGGAAAAACGTCGTATTGAGGACGATATTGACGTCGACCTGCTGCCAATATTTATTGAAGAGGCCAAAGAAATCGTTCCGCAAGTGGGCGATGGATTGCGCACTTGGCGCAGCATTCCAGCCGACCATACACCGGTGATCGAGTTAGCGCGCCACTTCCACACCCTGAAGGGTAGCGCGCGAATGGCCGGACTGATGCGTCTGGGCGAACTGGCGCACGTGATCGAAACCAAGATGATCGCAATGGATCGGGAAGCGACCCCGGCAAACGCGATGTTTGACGACATCGATGAGAGCTTTGACCGTTTGACAGGCGCACTTGACCGGTTACAGGCGGGCGAGCAACTCGGCTCACTCATCGACGTTCCAGTTGCCGATGTCTTTGAGCATCAGAAAGACAAACCGGCGATCATTGCCGTCATGGCCGCCGCCGCGCAAGCCGTGCGCGATGAGGCCGCCCTAGATGGACGAGAACGTCAATCGTTATTGCGCGTAAACGCCGATATCATCGACAGCTTTGTAAACGAAGCTGGTGAGTTATCGATTGCGCGTTCGCGCATCGAGCAGGAAATGCTGACGTTCAAGCAATCGTTGGTTGAGCTGACGGAAAATATTGCGCGCATGAAAGTGCAATTGCGCGAAGTCGAAATCCAGTCCGAATCGCAAATTCAGTCGCGCATCAAAGAGGCCGAGGAGCGCGGTGCGGCGTTTGATCCTCTCGAATTCGACCGTTTCTCGCGAACTCAGGAGCTGACGCGCTTCATGGCCGAGAGTCTGAACGACGTCGTCACGCTGCAATTGTCGCTGCAAAAAAATCTCGACGAGACCGAAGCAGCTTTGATCCAGCAGGCGCGCTTGAATCGCGACCTTCAGCAGGGTTTGATGGGCGTGCGGCTGGTGCCTTTGGGTAACTTGCAGGATCGTTTTTATCGCGTCGTGCGGCAAACGGCCAAGGATCTGTCGAAGAAAGCCAACCTTGAGTTCCGCGGCGTGCGCGTAGAAATCGATCGTTCGGTACTTGAAAAAATTACGCCCCCGTTCGAGCATTTGCTGCGCAACGCTGTCGCACACGGGCTTGAGATGCCGTCTGATCGCGTGGCAAAAGGTAAATCGGAAATCGGCGAAATCACGATTGATGCGCAGCAGGTTGGTAACGAGGTCGTGCTGACATTATCGGATGACGGTGACGGCCTGAATTTCACGCGTATCCGCGAAAAGGCAATTGAACAGGGCCTGCTCGCCGCCGACGCCGAGATCACGGAGGCCCAACTCACGCAATACATATTCCTCGCCGGCTTTTCGACCGCCAGCGAAGTCACGCAAGTGTCGGGCCGCGGCGTCGGCATGGACGTTGTGCGAAATGAAATCGTTTCGCTGGGCGGTCGCATCGACATTGCGTCCACCGCAGGCCGCGGCACAGTCTTTACGATTGCGCTGCCGTTAACGCTCGCGGTGACGCAAGCGGTGATGGTCGTGGTTGGCGATGTTCAATACGCGATCCCCTCGGTGATGATCGAACAGGTGCAGGAATATAAAGGCAAGCGCTACGAACCGCTGCTTGAAATGAACGAAATCGACTGGAACGGCAACAAGTATCCGTTGCGCTCGATGGCCGCGCTGCTCGGCGGCAAGCCCACCGTTTCTGCGCAGCGGAAAGCGTCCGTGATTTTGGCCAAGAGTGGTCAGCAGCGCGCGGCGGTGCAAGTCGATCAAATCATCGGTAACCGTGAGATCGTTGTGAAATCCATTGGCCCGCAGCTCGCTCGCCTGATCGGCGTTGCCGGCGCGACGGTGACCGGTGCCGGTCAGATCATATTGATCATCAATCCGGTGCAATTGCATTTCCGTGAAACGGCGACGGTTCGGGTGGAGGATACCAAAGGAGCGGAAACCGCACCTGCGATCCCAAGTTCGCGCATGGACGACGCTGGAACATCGGCACTGCAACCATTGGAGGAAATAAAAGGCCCATCGCTCGGTGAAGCGATTGCGGCCGCCATGCCTGCTGGCGGCGAGGCCGAAGCCGCGCCGTTGCTGGTGCGCACGG
>JAYTUX010000568.1:0-2996 GCA_043744315.1 Betaproteobacteria bacterium
ACACAAATTACTGACGGGATTCATGATGGCCGGCCTATCGAGAAATCGCGAATATAACTGACTGGTCGGTAAGTTAAACTTATTTTTGACGTGTGTCAACTGGCGATGGGTTGTTTTTATTGAAATCAATTTGACGACAGAAGTCGACTGATTCAACGACACCATCGTTGTCGTCAAAATGAGCAGGATGACGTGCTCACCTCACGTTGACGATCGTCGAATGCCGATTTCAACGCTTACCCAGAGGTTTAACAATCCGCAGAAATCGAAGGAATGCCCTAATATTGAGTACATTCGGCTCAATTGTCCGCGAGGCATGCAGATGAATAATTCAAGCGCGTTGATTCCATTATCCACCGACGATAGCCATTGCGATCGAGAACGCAGACGCCTGATCGAATTTGTGCTTGCGTCGACCGTCCTGCTGGCGCTGCCGTCGCGCGCATTCGCACTTTCGCTCGCGGATTTGTCGGACAAAGACAGGGACGCCGGCATCAAGGCCGCGCTGGAACGCGGCGCTACGATCGCCGTTTCTTTGCTCGGCAAACCGGATGGATTTTGGGCTAATGATCAGGTGCGCATTCCGTTGCCGGATTGGATCAAAAGGTTTGAGCGTGCCATCAAAGTCATCGGCAAGAGCAAGGACATTGAGGCGTTGAAGATCGGCGTAAATCGGGCCGCCGAACAAGCCGTTCCGCAGGCGAAGTCATTGCTGGTCGCGGCGGTGAAGGGTATGAATGTGCAGGATGCGCGCAAGATTTTGTCCGGCGGCGACAATTCCGTGACGACGTTTTTCCAGGAAAAAACCGAAACGTCACTCGCACAAAAATTTTTGCCGGTGGTGACGGGCGTGACCAGTCGCATCGGCCTGGCGCAGCAATACAACTCACTGGCCGAACAAGTTCAGCAGACGGGGCTCGTCAAGTTGGCGCCGGACCAGCAACGGGTTGAAAGTCACGTCACGAAAAAAGCACTTGATGGGCTTTATTTCATGATCGGCGAAGAAGAGAAAAAAATTCGCAAGGATCCGGTCGGTACCGGCAGCGATATTCTCAAGCGTGTATTCAGCTCGATCAAATAGTCGGCTCGGCGACGATCGGTCGTGCACAGTGAAAAAATCTATTCGATTTCAACCCAGTCGCGGGAACGTTCGACTGCGCGGCGCCACTTGCGCATTTTGGCGCTGGACGCATCGCGATTGATGGCAGGAACAAAGGTGCGATCCTTTGACCACAGCGCTGCAATTTCAGCCGGCGAATCCCAGAAACCCACCGCCAGCCCTGCCAGATAGGCCGCACCCAACGCCGTTGTTTCGGTGATTTTGGGGCGCACTACATCGACGCCAATCAAGTCCGCCTGAAATTGCATCAACAAATTGTTGACAGTGGCACCGCCATCGACGCGTAGTTCCGCAAGCGGGATACCGGCGTCATCCCCCATCGCTTCTACCAATTCAGCACTTTGAAATGCGATCGCTTCGAGTGCCGCGCGCGCGACGTGACCTCGGCTGGTGCCGCGCGTGATCCCAAGGATTGCACCGCGCGCATTCGGATCCCAGTGCGGTGCTCCCAACCCGGCAAATGCGGGCACCATGAATACGCCATCGGTATCAGCAACAGACGCGGCGAGCGCCTCGATTTCTGTGGAACCAGCAATCACGCCCAAGCCATCGCGCAACCACTGGACGGCGGCCCCGCCGATGAAAACACTGCCCTCCAACGCGTACTGGGTCTGGCCACCAAATTTGCCTCCCAAGCGCCACGCTACGGTGGAAATCAATCGGTGCTTTGAAACTACCGGTCGGTCGCCGGTATTCATCAACATGAAACAACCGGTGCCGTAGGTATTCTTCGCCATGCCCGGTCGATGACAGGCCTGGCCAAACAATGCGGCTTGTTGATCACCGGCGACGCCGCCAATCGGAATGCCTGACGGCAATCCTTCGCAACAGGTTTCGCCAATCACTTCGCTGGAACTGACAATTCGCGGCAGAACTTCGCGAGGAATGTCCAATAGCGCCAGCAACTCTTCGTCCCAATCGAGTTTTTGGATGTCGAAAAGCATCGTGCGCGAGGCATTCGTTACATCGGTGGCATGCACCTTGCCTAGTGTGAGGTTCCAGATTAGCCAACTATCGACTGTGCCAAACGCCAATTCACCGCGACACGCGCGCTTTCGCGCGTTCGGAACATGATCAAGCAGCCACTTCAATTTGGTACCGGAAAAATAGGCGTCGACGACGAGGCCGGTTTTGTCACGGATAAGCGACTCGGCCCCCCGTGCCTTCAACTCTTCACAGATGTCGGCAGTGCGCCGATCCTGCCAGACGATGGCCGGGGCGATGGGCTCGCCGGTGGCGCGATCCCAGACAATGGTGGTTTCGCGTTGGTTAGTGATGCCGATCGCAGCGATCTGCGGCGCATCCGCCGTATCTTTGGCCAAATTGCCGAGCCGATCGACCGCTTCGGTGGCGACCGCCAATTGGCTTCGCCAGATTTCAATGGCGTCGTGTTCGACCCAGCCGGGCTGCGGGAAGTGCTGAGTGAATTCGCATTGGGCGGAAGCCCGAATGTTGCCGGCGTGATCGAACAGGATTGCACGCGAACTGCTGGTGCCCTGATCGAGGGCGAGAATGATTTTCATGGTGGTAGTTGAATGGATCTGACGGCAAAGGCTGACACGGCTGGATTGCGTACTGTAAAATAATGGTATAAATAGTGCTGTCGCATCGTTGTGCCATTATTCTAGTCTGCAAGGCGATGTGTACCGCAACAAGTTAGGTAAACGCGTCCAATCGGCGCGTTAACCTGACGCACCAATGTTTTTCCGGAGAATACATGGGCCTGCTCGACGACCTTAAAAAAGAGGCGGATAGCCTCAAGAATCAGGAAGCGGAGCGATCGCAGTCAATCAAAGCCAATGCGGCCGCAGTTGACCGCGCGTTGCGAAAAACGTTTCAGTACATGTATGAATTGTTCCGACAACTCAATGTCGTC
>JAYTUX010000569.1:0-2982 GCA_043744315.1 Betaproteobacteria bacterium
GGCTGACGGTTTCTAGTTTGAGGCCGAGGTAGCTGCCGATTTCTTCGCGGGTCATGCGCAAGTTGAATTCGAGCGGCGAGTAGCCGCGCGCGGCGAGGCGTTGCGAAAGATTGAGCAGGAACGCGGCAATGCGCTCTTCCGCGCGCATCACGCCGAGCAGCATCATCACGCCACTCTCCCGGACGATTTCGCGGCTCATCATTTTGTGAAAATGCCGTTGCAATGCCGTGACCTCGCGTGAAAGCTCCTCCAGCCTCTCATAGGGAATGCTGCACACGACGCTATCTTCGAGTGCGACCGCGTCGCAATTGTGGGTGCCATGGCCGATGCCATCCATACCGAGGATTTCACCGCCCATGAAAAAACCCGTCACCTGATCGCGGCCATCCTCGTAGGTCACGCGCGATTTGAAAAAACCGCTGCGCACGGCGAAGATCGCGTCGAAGGTTTCGCCGGCCCGATAGAGTGCTTCGCCGCGCTTCACCTTGCGGCGAATATTTACCAGCGTATCAAGCTGGTCGAGTTCCTGAGTGGTAAGTCCGGCGGGCAGACAGATCTCGCGCAGATTGCAATTCGCGCAGGCGGCTTTCAGCTCGGCGAGCGAAAGGTGAAGACTTTGCTGTCGCAGGAATTCCGCTCGGGGCATGATTGCTCTTCAATAATCCGGTTATTTTTCGGACAGGCGTTCGCCTGTTTGATCCATATCAAGATACCACTTTTTCGCTGCGCGACCATGGATGCATGACGATTACCGCCCTTTCCAATGGCCATGCACCACGCGCCGCGCCGCCGCTTTTGATCGATACCACTCTCGTGCAGAAGCACGACAAGCCCGGACCACGCTATACATCCTATCCGACCGCCGACCGCTTCATCGAAGCCTACGACGCCGGATCGCACCGCACCACACTCGAACAACGCAATGTTGCGTGGGGCCCGGCGACCAATTTGCAGCCGCTATCGTTGTACGTTCATCTGCCGTTTTGCAACACTATTTGCTATTACTGTGGTTGCAACAAAGTCATTACCAAAGACCGCTCGCGCGCGGCAAAATATCTGCGTTATCTGGAACATGAATTTGCATTGACCGCCGGCCTTTTGCAAGGCAGCCGCCGCGCGGAGCAGGTGCATCTGGGTGGCGGTACGCCGACGTTTCTGTCGATCGAGGAATTGCGCACATTGATGCGCGATCTGGGCCGTCACTTTGAACTGGCACCCGGCGAGTACGCGGTCGAAATCGATCCACGCACCGTGGACAATGAAAAAACCGCAGCGCTCGCGCAGTTAGGTTTCAATCGCATGAGCCTTGGCGTGCAGGATTTTGATGCCGATGTCCAAAAAGCGGTGAATCGCATTCAAAGCGAAGCGCAAACGGCAGATGCCATCGACACCGCGCGCAAACACGGCGTTACCTCGATCAACCTCGATCTGATCTACGGTTTGCCGCTGCAAACCGCGACAAGTTTCGAGCGTACGCTCGCGCGGGTGATCGCCCTCAAGCCCGACCGGATCGCACTCTACAGCTACGCGCATTTGCCGGCGATGTTTAAACCGCAGCGGCGTATCAATCCCGCCGAGCTGCCGAGTGCTGCAGAAAAGCTGGACATCATGGCGCTTGCGATCAGCACATTGACGGCGGCCGGCTATGTGTATATCGGCATGGATCACTTTGCGTTGCCGCATGACGAATTGGCGATCGCCGCGCAACATGGTCGTTTGCATCGCAATTTTCAGGGCTACACCACACGGCCCGACAGCGATTTGCTGGCCTTTGGTATTTCCGCGATCAGCAAGATCGGCCCGACGTATAGCCAAAATGTGAAGACACTGGGTGACTATTACGATCGCCTTGACCGCGTGCAATTGCCGGTGCTGCGCGGAATTGAACTCTCGGCCGACGATCTTTTGCGGCGCTCGATTATCCATTCGCTGATGTGCAATTTCGAACTGTCCACGGAAGAGGTCGAGCTCGGTCACCTGATCCGTTTCAACGAATATTTCGCCGATGAAATCGAGAGACTCGAGGAATTGGCAGACGAAGGATTGGTGGCGATGGAACCCGGCTGGATCGTCGTCACACCGCGCGGTCGCCTGCTGGTGCGCACCGTGGCGATGATCTTCGACCGCTACCTCACGCGCGGCGAGGCACGCGAACGCTTTTCCAAGGTCATCTGACCCAAGGCCTCTTGATGATGATGGACGCGGGCGCAACTTTGTCGGCGCTGTCGTTGATGCTGCCATTGACCGCGCTGGCGGCGGGCTTTCTCGGCAGCTTGCATTGCATCGGTATGTGCGGCACGGCATCGGCCGGCATCGCGCTGGCCGCACGGCCGCACGAACAAGATTTCGACGTCGGCAGCGGCCTGATGGCTGGCTCAGTTGCGTCGGTGGCGTATGCGACCTCGACGATTTATCGCACGCCCGCACACGCGGCGAGAGCGGTCAGTGCCACGGTGCTCGCATTCAATTCCGGACGTGTCGCGAGCTACGCGGTGGCCGGTGCCATTGCGGGCGGTGCGGGCGGGTTGCTCGGTCAGTCCTGGGTTGTCGGTGCGTCATTCGATGCGCGCGCGGCAATGTTTGTATTCGCCCACCTGATGATTGTATTGACCGGTCTGTATGTGATGGGCTTGCCGCAATTGCTGGCACCGCTGGAGCGTGCCGGTGGCGCATTCTGGGCACACCTGTCGCGGTATTCGAAACTCTTCTTGCCCATGAATACGTTGCCGCGCGCAGCGATGTTCGGCGCACTGTGGGGCTGGATTCCGTGCGGGCTGGTGTATGCAATGCTGCTGACGGCAATCGGTGCCGGCGGTGCCGCAGCGGGTGCGATGACGATGCTTGCATTCGGCCTCGGCACATTGCCGGCGATGATGTTGACCGGATTGTCGATCGGCAGCCTCCAACGCTGGACGCGCGATTCACGGGTACGAGTCGTGGCCGGTGGCGCAATTGTCGGTATGGGCCTGGTGGGACTCATGC
>JAYTUX010000570.1:0-2979 GCA_043744315.1 Betaproteobacteria bacterium
GTAATGTCGACGCCCTCGTCAAACTGTTGCTCAAACTTTTTAGCTTTCATAAAGTGCCACCTCTTCTGTGCGTGCGCGGCGAACGGATATCAATCGGACATTTGCCCCGCGGTAGGTAATGACTGCTGACCAATGCATGTCATCGATAATCCCAATGACGAGGTAACGCGGCTCATCATCCGTTTTTGCAGGTATCTCCAACAGCATCGGGTCGTTCCAGAGAACCTGTGCCTCAACAAAATCGATGCCGTGTTTCGCGCGATTGGACTCACTCTTGGCGACGTCAAACTCGAAGGAATTCATGGTATAGAAACTATACCGTAATTGGCATCAAACTGCCAATCGATTTGCGCTTCTAACTAGTTTTCGACACTAATACGCTGTCTACCATCCCGGGCGCGTGTCTAACATCCCGGAACCAGCGACCTTGAAACCCTTGACAGGTGCGGGTTTCGATCAATATACTGTACAAATGTATAGTACTAACAAAAGCGTGAAAAAACACCTGCCACCCTTGCAGTCTGCGCGCATTCTGGATCAGTTGCGAGAGCGGATTCGGTACTTGCATTACAGTTTAAGGACGGAGGAAGCATATGTCCACTGGGTGCGGGGATTTATCCGATTTCATGAATTGCGCCACCCGGCGGAAATGGGCAAGGCCGAGGTTGAGGCGTTCTTGATGTGGCTGGTCGCGAAGCGAAATGTGTCGTCATCGACACATCGGCAGGCATTGTCCGCGTTGCTTTTTTTGTATGTGAAGGTGCTTGAGATCGAGCTTCCGTGGCTGGAAACGATCGGGCGTCCGCGCGAAGTCAGGCGCCTGCCCGTCACCCTTTCCCCCGATGAAGTGGCGCGGATATTTCTGCAGATGGAGGGCGAGTTCCTGCTCATTGCCCAGCTTTTATATGGCACCGGACTGCGCATTCTGGAGGCGATGCGCTTGCGCGTGAAGGATATCGATTTCACGCGCAACACCATCATCGTTCGCGAGGCAAAGGGCAACAAGGATCGCGCCGTGATGTTGCCCGCCAAATTGGTCGATTCCCTACAGGCGCAATTGCGGCGCGCGAATTCGTTTTGGGCAAGGGATCGCGCGGCGGGGCGACCGGGGGTGTTCATGCCCGATGCGCTCGATCGGAAATATCCCCGCGCCGGGCAGTCATGGGCGTGGCATTGGGTGTTTCCGCAATCCACACTCGCAACTGATCCACGCACCGGCATTGAGCGGCGGCATCATGTCTATGAAACAACGTTTCAACGCGCGTTCAAGCGCGCCGTCGAGGCGGCCGAAATCCACAAGCCCGCCACGCCGCACACTCTGCGCCATACCTTCGCGACCCAGGTACTTCAATCCGGTTATGACATCCGCACCGTGCAGGAATTGCTGGGCCATGCCGACGTGAAAACGACGATGATTTATACGCATGTGCTGAAGGTCGGTGGCGGTGGCGTGATCAGCCCGTTTGATCGGATGTAGTTGCCGGGTCTTGGTTTGATTCACGAAACACAAGCGCTGGCGGAGTGTGCGGGTGGAAAATGTCTGGAAAGCCGCGCCAGCGCATCGGGGTCACGTCTTGCAAAATAGCGCATCGGGGTCACAAAATAGCGCATCGGGGTCACGTCTTGCAAAATAGCATTCATTCGCCACTCAGCCAACTGCCAAATCACCCAACCCGCGCCCCACTCGCCAGCATCTCCGCCGCCGCGCGCTTAGTCGCCGCCGTGATCGTAATCCCACCCAACATGCGCGCAATCTCATCCACCCGGCGCGCACTGGACAAGGGCGAAATAGACGTCGTCACCACGCCCTCCTTCGCCGCCTTCGCCACCTGAAATTGTTGCTGGGCACACGCGGCCACCTGCGGCAGATGCGTGACCGCCAGCACTTGGTGATGTTCGCCGAGCGCGCGCAACAATCGCCCCACCACTTCCGCCACGCGCCCGCCGATGCCGGCATCGACTTCGTCGAAAATCATCGTGCCAACGCCGCCTTTGGCCGAGGTCATCATTTGTATCGCAAGCGAAATGCGCGAAAGTTCGCCGCCGGAAGCGATTCTGGCGAGCGGGCCTAGCGGTTGGCCTTCGTGGGCGGAAACCAGGAATTCACAGGCTTCGAGTCCGTGGGCGGAGGGTTCACGCGCTGAAAATTCAACGGCAAATTTGCCGCCCGCCATGGCGAGTTGCTGCAGCGATTTCGTGACATCGCCGGCGAATTTTTTTGCGGCAGTCTGGCGGGAGCGCGTGAGTTTTTTGGCCACGTCCATAAATGCGGCCAAGGCGAGGCGCTCTTTTTCGATCAACTCATCGAGCGATTGCCCACCGCCCAGCGCTGCCAGGCGGTCGCGCTTTTGCTGCAAAAATTCCGGAAAGCGTGCGGGATCAATGCGGAACTTGCGGGCGATTTCATGCACGTCGGCAATGTCACGATCCAGTTCCGCGAGGCGTGCCGGATCGACATCGAGTTTGCGAAGGTAGTGCCGCAGCTCCGTCACGGCTTCGCGCAATTCCACGCTGGCGCTGTTGATCAACGTAACCGGCTCGCTTAATGCGGGATCCGTTTCGGCGGCGTCGGACAATTGACCGGACAATTCATCAATGCGCGAGAGAACATCGTTGTCGGCTTCCGCGAGTCCGTTGACAGCGGCCTCGGCGGCGGCGATCAAGCCGGCCGCATTGGCAAGCCTGCGCTGTTCACCCAACGTTTCTTCCCAGCGCGTGCCGCTGAAATTGAGTTTTTCGACCTCAGTGATTTGCCAGGTGAGATCCTCGAATTCGCGCGCGATCGCCGCTTCATTGGCTTCACGCGCGGCGCGGATGTTGGCCAGTTGCGACCAGCCGCTATGGCGTTCGCGCACCTCGATTTGCAGCGCCTCGTTTTGCGCAAAAGCATCGAGCAAGGCGAGTTGCGCATCGCGCTTCAACAAGGTTTGGTGTTCGTGCTGGCCGTGAATATCGATCAGGTGGCTCGCCAGATCGCGC
>JAYTUX010000571.1:0-10043 GCA_043744315.1 Betaproteobacteria bacterium
CCGCAATTGGCATTGCCAAGTGCGATCTCCTTTCAAACCGGCACTCGCATCTTAGTTGACGATGTCGCAGGTGTCGATTGGCCCGGTAAAATACTCAAATGACAAGACAACAATTCTTTAAACTCGCCGGATTCGGCACACTCGCAGCAATATTCATTCTTTCCCTGCTCCCTGGGCCAGATGTCCCGGATATTCCCGGCAGCGACAAATTGCATCACGCGCTGGCCTATTTTGCCTGCATGTATTGCTGGGGCCACGTGTATGTTCTTCCCGTGCAACGCCTGCGTCTCGCGATCGGGCTTATCGCCACTGGCGTGGTGATCGAGTGCATCCAGTACTTCACGCCGACGCGTTCATTTGAATTTCTCGATATGGTCGCCAATACGTCAGGCGTCATCACGGCGTGGTTGGTCGTGACGGTGCAAATGTCGATCGAACGGCGATGGTTCGGCGCGGCGGCAAGTGGCGAGCCCGTCAATCGTCGGTAGCATGCCAACCGTACTGGACCACTTGGTACTGGGTACGGCAGATCTGGATCGTGGCAGCGCGTGGCTCGAACGATTTTTGGGCGTCACACTATCTTCCCCACCCGGAAAACATGAGCGCATGGGGACACACAACCGGCTTTTGTCGTTGGGACCGGATTGCTATCTTGAATTGATCACCATTGATCCGGCCGGCAATGATCCGGTCATGCCGCGCTGGTTTGGGCTCGATACGACCGACGTGCGCGAACGCATCGCATTGCGGCCACGGTTATTAGGCTGGGTCGCGCGCACCGATGCGATCGACGCGTTGAGCGCAAAGACTGGCGGCTTGCTGGGTGGCGTTCATGCAATGTCTCGCGGCGAGGAGGCTAACGCATTCAAATGGCGCATCACGCTGCCGGAAGATGGCTATCCGATCGAAAGCGGCCTCGTGCCCAACTTGATCCAGTGGGACGTGCCGTTCCATCCCTGTGATCGGTTGCCCGACCAGGGTTGTCGATTCGAATGGATGGAAGCCGCGCATCCGAATCCGGCCAAGGTGCAATATCTGCTGAGCGAATTGGGCCTCGAAAAATCGCTGGTACTGACGGCGACACCGCCCTACTCCGGCATGACCATGTGCGCCTACATCCGTACGCCGCAAGGTGTAAAAACCCTGATGAGCTAAACTACGATCATGAAAAAATTCGCCATCCGCTTTCTACTTGTTTTGCTTGCAATTGTCGTGCTCATCGCCGCGCTTACGGGCCTCGAGTACTTTGGAGGACAACCCATGGGCCTATTCGCAGGATCGCGTCCCACCAATTTGGGCTATTCCGCCGGCAAGTTTGCGCCGCCGGTATGGAAGCCCAACAGCGTGTCATCCACCGTTGAAAAAAGCGATCCTCACTACATTGAGCCGCTCAAATTCAGCGGCGCGTCGGCGGACGCCTGGACAAAATTGCAAGCGATCGTTAAATCGTCGCCGCGCGTCACTGTCGTCGCGGACAAACCCGGCTATTTGTACGCCGAGTTCAAGAGTGCGGGCATGGGGTTTGTTGACGACGTTGAGTTCGCGCTGGATGAAGCGGCGGGGGTGATTCAGGTTCGATCCGCATCGCGGCTGGGCATTCGCGATTTGGGCGTGAATCGGGCGCGGATTGATTCGATTCGCGCTCAATTCGCAAAATAGCCGGCGATCAGGGCAGAAGTGCCGGCGCAACCAGCGCCATCGCGATGATTACTGCCTGACGGTCAGCATTGAAGAACGCCTTGGGTGAAGCTTCGGCATCAATGATGCCAATCACCGCTGCGTCGGCGTCAATCAACGGCACGCAAAACTCCGATTGCACGGCATCGTCGCAGACATAGAATCCACCGCCTTCGGCCACAAATGCGGACACGTCGTCGATGCGTTTTGCCTGGCCCGACAACGCCACGGTGCTATTGGTACTGTGTGCGGCAAACTCGGCATTCAACGGAAATTCCGCGCGACTTGGCCGCCCGCGATAGGCGAGTTTCACCAGCCCTTCAATGCCAGACGATAGTCGCCGACGCTGATAGACGCCAATCCAATCAGTTCCAGTCACCATCGTCGCCCGCGTGACGAGAATGTTCAGCAGCTTCAGCTTGCGCGTGGTGGCTTCATTCTCGCCGCCGAGAATTTTCGCCAAGTCATAAGGGACCGGATTCATTTCATCGATCAACGAACAGGTGCCATCTTCCGACATCAGCGGCACCTCGTATCGATACAACGCGTCGTTGGAAACGTCCATCGGCGTGCCGAGTTGTGCGATGAAATCGTGTATCGATTTCTCTATCACTGGAATGTGATCCGCCAGCGCATCGAGGCCGCTGGTGAACAGGTAGTGGCGAATTTTCTCCGCGCCACTCATCTAATGTCCAATTGCATAAGTCATGCGACATTCAAACCGCTTGGCATCCCCCAGTGCGGCGTTACAAAACCGTGCCATAGCGGTGCGCAACCTGCCGCCCCGGCAGGTATTAAGCCGGGGGCTGTGGTTTGCGCCTTGCACTGGACGCGCCACGCGGTTTTCGGTGATACGCAGACTTATGCAATTAAACACTGGCCGCCGCCCGGATCATCGCGTGATCGAGGTCATCGATCAGGTCATCCACGTTCTCGATACCCACCGACAGGCGCAGCAAATCCGCAGGCACCGGAGAGCCCGCGCCTTCGACGCTGGCGCGGTGTTCGATCAGACTTTCGACGCCACCCAACGAGGTTGCGCGCTTCCAGATTTTCACGTTGGCGGCCGTGCCGATCGCGAGCCCCTCGCCGCCCTTGATGCGAATGGACAGCATGCCGCCAAAGCCACCCGACATCTGGCGCGCCGCAATGTCGTGTCCCGCAAAGGTGGGCAAACCGGGGTAAAGCACTTCGCTCGCCAGCGAATGCCCGGTGAAAAATTCGGCGACGCGTTGCGCCGCGCGCGAGGCCGCATCGACCCGCAAGTACAGCGTTCGCATGCCGCGCAACAACAGCCATGCTTCAAATGATCCCAGGGTGCCGCCCATTTGCGCACGCACGGCTTTCACGTGCTTCCAGTATTCCGAATCTGCAGCCGAGATCAACGCACCCGCGATCACGTCCGAGTGACCATTCAAATATTTGGTGGCGGAATGCATGACGATATCAGCACCCAATGTCAACGGGCGCGTCAACACCGGCGACGCGGTGGTTGAATCCACCGCCAGCAATGCCCCGCCCGCATGCGCAATCTCCGCGGTCTTGGCGATATCGGTGATCGTCCACAAGGGGTTGGCAGGCGTCTCGATCCACACCAGTTTGGTCTTGCCGAAACGCATGCTGCGCTTCAGTTCTTCCAAGTCCGACATGTCGATGAATTCGACTTGCAAGCCCCACTGTGTCGCGAAATTAGCCAGCCAATTTCTAAGCGACCAATACATCACCTTCGGTGCGACGATATGGTTGCCCGGCTTCAACGCCATGAAAACCGCCGTGGCCGCCGCCATGCCGGAGGAGAATAACGCTGCCTGCGCGCCCTTTTCCAGCGCGCACAATACCGCCTCGGCTTGATCGAATGAGGGATTGTGGTCGCGCGCATAGACGCGACCGCTGCGGTACTGATTGTCGGTGTCGCGGATGAAGGTGGTGGAGGTGTGAATCGGCGGCGATATTGCCTTGGTGGTGTCGTCAATCCAGCCTAAGGCCTGCGCAGCAATGGTTTCCGGCATGGCGCGCTTTGCGTCCATCTCAGCCTCCCTTAGTCGGTGGTGTGGCGGGCCGTAGGGGCAAATCGCGAAAGGTCACCTCGAGCCCACGCGATCTCATCCAATCGGCGACGGCAAATCCGGTGGCACGCGGCCAAGGGCGCAATTCATGCGGTTGATAGCGACGAAAGTCGATCAACTCGGGGCTCAGACTCACCACACCCGTCGCAACCACGTGATAGCAAAGCATGATTTCATTCTTGCGCTCAAAAATATAGTTACCGATGAGATTCGTCTCGACGACATCGAGATTGAGCTCTTCTTTGACTTCGCGTGCAACGCCCACCTTCGGATCTTCATTTCGCTCAAGATAGCCCGTTACCAAGGCAAACGCACCTTCCGGCCAGCCTGCGCCGCGCGCGAGGATGATTTCGCCTTCATGCTCAACCAGTGCGCCGACGGCCGGTGTTGGATTTTGCCATTGCACAAAGCCGCAAGCATTGGCCGGGCACGCGCGGCGAATGCGCGAACCGCCGTCATCGGCAATTTCGCGATCGATCAATTCGGCCGCACAACGCGGGCAGTGTTTAAAGACTTCGAACATGGACTTCCGATGCGGGTTTCAGGTTGTGCGCGGAATACTTCGAGGTACTACCTTGATTCAACCCACGCTTTCACGCTCGCCAACGCTGCCGGCAGTGCCGCCACGTCAGTGCCACCCGCCATCGCCATATCCGGCTTGCCACCGCCCTTGCCGCCGACTTGTTGCGCAACATGATTGACCAATTCGCCCGCCTTGTACTTCGTGGTCAGATCGCTCGTCACGCCGGCAGCGAGGCTCACTTTGCCGCCCTCTGCGACTGCCAATACGATCACGCCCGAACCGATCTTGTTCTTGATCTGGTCCAGCGTTTCGCGTAGTGCTTTCGCGTCTGCGCCGTCGAGTTTTGCGGCAAGTACTTTCACGCCATTCACCTCAATGACGCCGTTCAACAAATCGTCGCTCTGGCTTGCGGCCAATTTGGATTTGAATTGCGTCAATTGTTTTTCCAGCGCTTTGACGGTGTCAAGCATCTGTGCGATTTTCGCTTCCACTTCCTGCGGCTGCGTTTTCAGCAATGAGGCCGCGTGTGTGAGTTGTGCTTCCAATTTCTGCACATACTCAAACGCGACCGACCCCGCGACTGCTTCCACGCGCCGCACGCCAGCAGCTACACCGCTTTCCGAGTAAATCTTGAAAAGTCCGATATCGCCGGTGCGCGCAACATGCGTACCGCCACAAAATTCGCGAGAGGAACCGATATCGAGCACCCGCACTTCATCGCCATACTTTTCACCGAACAGCATCATGGCACCGGTTTTTTGCGCCTCTTCAATCGGCATTACGCGCGCGCGGGTCGCTTCGTTCTTCAGGATTTCCACGTTGACGATAGCTTCGACCTTTGCAATTTCATCCGCACTCATCGGCGAGTTGTGCGCAAAATCGAAGCGCGTTTTGTCGGCATCGACCAGCGAACCTTTTTGTTGCACGTGCGATCCCAGCACATGGTGCAGCGCCTTATGCATCAGGTGCGTGACGGAATGGTGGCGCATGGTGCGTTGGCGTTTAGGCATATCGACTTCGGCAGCAATGATGTCGCCCACCGCGAGTTCGCCCGTGATGATTTGCCCAATATGGCCGAACACATCGGCCTGAATTTTCTGTGTATCGCGCACCTGAAACAACGTAAGACAAGTGCCACCTTTGGTCAACTCACCCGCATCGCCGACTTGCCCGCCAGATTCCGCGTAAAAGGGCGTCTTGTCGAGTACCACAATACCTTCATCGCCCTGATGCAATCGATCGACAGGCGAGCCGCCGCGATACAGCGCAACGACACGCCCTTCTTCGGAAAGCGTTTCATAGCCGCGGAAATTTGTTTTGACGCCGCTATATTCGAACGTTGTACCGACCTTGAATTTCGATCCTGCACGTGAACGTTCCTGCTGCTCTGCCATCGCCTTGTCGAAACCCGCCATATCGACTTCAAAGCCGCGTTCGCGGCCAATATCAGCCGTGAGATCGATCGGAAAGCCATAGGTGTCGGAGAGCTTGAAGGCGGTGGCACCGTCGAGCCGCTTGGGATCGGATTGCAATGCGGCGCCGAGGATTTCCATGCCCTTCTCCAGCGTCTCGCCGAATCGTTCCTCTTCCTGCTTTAACACCGCCATCACGCGATCACGCGACTGGACGATCTCGGGAAACGCATCGCCCATCACCTTGGCGAGGTCATCCGCCAGCTTGTAGAAAAATGGCTTCTTCTGCCCTAGTTTGTAGCCATGGCGCATGGCGCGCCTGGCGATTCGTCGCAGTACGTAACCACGACCGGCATTCTCGGGGATCACACCATCGCACACCAAAAACGCACACGCACGAATGTGATCGGCGATCACGCGCAAGCTGGGCAATGTGAGATCCGATACACCCGTCTCGCGCGCGGACGCCTTGATCAAGGCCTGGAACAAATCGATTTCGTAATTGGCATGCACGTGCTGCAACACCGCCGACAAACGCTCCAGCCCCATGCCCGTATCAACAGACGGCTTCGGCAATGGAATCATCGGCCCATCCGCGACTTCGCGGTTGAATTGCATGAAGACCAGATTCCAGATTTCAATAAAGCGATCGCCGTCCTCGTCCGGCGAACCGGGCGGGCCACCGGGAATATGCGCGCCATGGTCGTAGAAGATCTCACTGCAAGGACCGCATGGCCCGGTATCGCCCATCATCCAGAAATTGTCGGACGCGTACTGGGAGCCCTTGTTGTCACCAATGCGCACAATACGATCTTTTGGCACGCCGATTTCATTGGCCCAGATATCGTAGGCCTCACCATCATCGGCGTACACGGTGACGAGCAGTTTTTCTTTTGGCAGCTTGTAGACGACGGTCAATAACTCCCACGCATACTTGATTGCATCGCGCTTGAAGTAGTCGCCAAAACTGAAATTGCCCAACATTTCAAAAAACGTGTGGTGGCGTGCGGTGTAGCCGACGTTCTCAAGGTCGTTGTGTTTGCCGCCGGCGCGCACGCAGCGTTGCGAGGTCACGGCACGAATGTAGGCGCGCTTCTCCTTGCCGAGGAAGCAATCCTTGAACTGGTTCATGCCGGCATTGGTGAACAGCAATGTCGGATCATCACCCGGCACCAGCGAACTCGATGCAACGTGGGTGTGGCCTTTGGAGACGAAATAGTCGATAAAGGCCTGACGGATGCCGGATACGGTGGTGAGATTCATGGCGCCTAAGGGACGGCGTGGCGTTGCCGCCGCGCGCAGGGAGAAAACCGAGATTTTACCCGAGCAGACCGCGCAAGACGAGACGGCACCCGATCAGTGGCGCGTTCAGCCGGTCTCGAAGCCTAGCGTATTCTTGACGGTGATAAATTTGTCGAGAAGATGCTCGTGTGAATGGCCGCCCATATTGAGCGTCGCATAGCGGTGGCTGCCGAGCCATTTCATTTCGCGCTTGAGTCCGCCGCCTTGCTTGATGAAGAGCGCCAGAAACGCATCCGGATCGAACTCTTTCAACCAATTGAGATTTTCGTGCGTCGGCGGATTGGCCATCGGCGTGCCGTCGAATTTGCGGAACACAAAACTTGTCGCCATCTTGTACTTGCCGCGTCCAGGCGACAGGTCGGGTCTCACGCCGCTGGCGATCTTCAATGCGACATCGTGAAGATTGATGCCATCGACCTTTTCATACAAGTCCGAAAATTGTGCGGCCATGCGCGGATTCACTTCAATCATGCGGCACTCGCCGGTTGCCGGGCAAACGCGCATTTCCACATTGAACTGGCCGTGATCCAGTCCGACTGCAGCGATAATTTTTCGCGCTGTTTCACGTGCCCGAATCGCGTGGTCGGGCGGCAGCCGTGTGGGATATTCGAAGCGCATGAATTGATCCGTACCCGGATACATGACGGCATCGACGATGCCCAGCATATTGATTTCGCCATCGATCACCACGCCGTCGACGTTCACTTGCACACCATCGATCAATTCTTCAGCCAGCATCCAATGTGCATCGACGTCGAAATCCGTGAGGCGGCGCACCACATCGTTGAACGGGCGCACCAGGCGCTTGATGATGTATTTTTCCCATGGATGAAATCGCATGTGTTGCTGAAGCGCCGCGAAATTATCGACGCGCCGCGCCAGCACCGAATACGCCGCTTTCACCGGCTTTACATAAAACGGAAACGCAAGCGGAATTTCTTTTGCCGATTTGAATGTATAGGGAAACGCACGGAAGGCGACGTTGGCCTCGGGTAATTCTCGTTGCAATATTCGCCGCGCCACATACTTATGCTGCGATGCAATCACCGCGCCCGGGTCGGCACCTGGCAACCCCAGCTTGCGCGCCAGCAATGCGGCTGCCAGGGCACCGAATTGTTCGTTGCTGGATGTCACACCATGCAACGGCAAGTGCTGGTATTTCCGCGCGAGCTTATCGACAAAACGAAACATGTCGAAGGTCAGCAGTTGTGCATTGCTCGGAAAACTGAAGAGGTCAAAACCTTCGTAGTGAAAACGATATCCTTCGCCGTCGGATGCGGCGGCGCGCTGAAGTTGCAAACGATCCCAGTCAGCATCAAACAGAACGAGAATATTTTTCAACCGGGTGATGCCTCATTATTGTTTTGTTGCGGGATATACGCAGGTTTTCGGCGTCTGGATTCTAGCAGTGCAACACGGTCATTAGCCAATGAGACCCAAACCGCGCAACGAGAAGGCGCACGTACTTGGTCGCGGAGCGCCTTCGGAACTTACAGATCGATCCATCTCCCGGGAAATGCCGCGAACAAATGCTACCAATACGTGACTGCCATTTTCGTCGCCAGCGCAAACATCAGCACGGCAAAGATTTTTTTCAATGTTGTTACGGGCAATCGATGCGTCATCCGGGCACCCATCGGCGCGGTGATGATGCTGCCCGCGACAATCGCCGCCAAGGCGGGCAACAAGACGAATCCCAGGTGATGATCGGGAAGGCCCGGCACGCTCCAGCCGGCGGCAATATAGCCCAGCGTACCAATCACCGTCACCGGAATGCCGATCGCCGCACCTGAGCCAATCGCCACGTGCATGGTAATGCCGCAATACAGCAGCACCGGCATGATCAGGAACGTACCGCCGGCCGACACCAAACCCGACAACACACCGATCACCAGTCCGATTGAAAACATCGGCACGGTGCCCGGCAAAGTGCGTGCGGCTGTTGGTTTTTTTCCCAGCAACATTTGCGTCGCGGCTAAATAGACAATTACGGCGAACGCCAACGCAAGATTGCGCTGTGAAATCCAACCGGTCGCGAACGTGGACACCAGTGAGCCTGCCGCCATGCCCGGTGCCACCCGTGCAACCAGCGTCCAATCGACCGCACCATGGCGGTGATGCTCGCGCACACTGACGCTGGAGGTGAAGGCGGCCGACGCCATCGCGGTGGCGAGTGCCAAGTGCACGTTGTAGTCCGGGGTGAGCATCTGCGCGGTGAATAGCGCCGCGAGCACCGGCACCAGGGTCATGCCGCCGCCGATACCCAGCAAGCCGGCGAGGAAACCGACAGCGGCACCGGTCAACGCATAAAGCGCGAGCCAACTCATGGAAGAAGTAGATGACCCGATTTGCGCGACAAGTCGCACGCGGCGGGACGCCAAATGACGATGACAACCTCAAGCATGGACGGGGCTTTCCAAGGCTTTTCGGCCTGAACTCCGCACCAGTGCTTGACTTTTACAATAACGCATAGCGCAACTTGCTCGCGAGTACATGAGTTTACCGCTTCACTTCAAACCGCAAGTAATCAACGAGGCGTTTCGATTCACTTACCTCGTCATGTCCAATCAACAAATACCGCCACGATTTTGCGCCCACTGATTTCGCATAGTCAGACGCCAATTGGCACCAGCGGCTCGCGGCAGCGGCTTTAGACTTTACTTCCGGCGATTCCAAATCCGCCCGCGCCTTCGTTTCCACCATCAGGATCATCGACTCCGTCTCAACAACAAAATCCGGGATGTACTCCGGCTGTTCCTGACCAAACTTGTAGTAAATCTGGAATTGGCCTTTCGCCGGCTTGAACCACTTCAGTGAGTCGCGCTCCAGAATCACCGAAAACCGCCGCTCGGTGTCGGAATGAAATCGTTGCTGCGGGTAGAGACATTTCTGAAAGCCACCGAACAGCATCTGCTTGATCTTGCTCAGGTCCGCGACCGTCTCCCGGAAGTGCGCAGGCGCCTGGCCTGCCGCAGCAGTGTAGTTGCAAGGCTTCAACTGAGAAAACCCACCACTCACATGTACTTGATAGCTGGTCGCGTGTTCCCAGAAGTGCGCCATCAT
>JAYTUX010000572.1:0-2968 GCA_043744315.1 Betaproteobacteria bacterium
CCGCGGTGCGCAAGGCGCCGATTCATGCGTCGGATAATCACATCCGCGTCGGCGATCGGCTCACCAATCGATACGAAGCCGCTTATCCCGCACATCGTCGATGGAAGCGAGGCGGTTGGTCCGATTCGGTTGCCCGCGCGAGTCCGGTTACGTATTGGTTCCGACGGGCGATTGAGGCGGCGAAGTTCAAGCGAACAAGCTCCGAGTTGATATGGCCAGAGTTTACTCGACGCCCGAAGTTTCTCTATGAGCCGCACGAACTGCGTAAGGGGAAAAATTACCAAACGCGTTAATTGGCGGGCATTTCCAAGCAATATCGGCTCAAAGTGCCCGCCGTTATTCGAGTTTCATTGTCAGTCAGCGAGATTCAGTAGTGGCAGACAGGTGATGTGGTTCAGATAAATCTGCGATTTCTGCCGATGATAGAACGCCCGTCGCGATCCTGTAAGCTTAGCGTTCGGGTGCTCGGGTGCTTAGGCGAGGCTTACGCGGGCATGAAGCATACCTCTGACCACTGAGAGGATAGGATTCAGTTTGTCTTCGGCTAGATTAGGTTTCTCCAAACGCCACCATCAGTTGGTTGACATAATATAAATATGGCCGCTAATATTTGTTCGGAGTTTGTCTATTTCGTTTTATAATCAAATACTTCACCAAGCCTATGCAACTAATCTCTCTGCTCCTGTTCTGAGTCCAATGGACAACTCCTCATTACCGCCCATCGAAGACTTGGGCATTCCGCTATCGGTCGCCATTCGTGACCGCATCAAACGCGCATCGCGCCGCTTCCACGCCAACGACAATATTGCTGAATTCCTTCAGCCGGGCGACTTGGATAAGCTGCAAGACGAGGTGCAGTCCAAGATGCAGGGAGTCTTGGAAAGCTTGGTCATTGATACTGAAAGCGATCACAACACGAACGAAACCGCGCGCCGGGTGGCCAAGATGTTCGTCCGTGAGGTGTTCCACGGCCGCTATGTCCCGCAACCTTCAACGACCGAGTTTCCCAACGTTTCCCACCTTAACGAGTTGATGATCGTCGGGCCGATTCTAGTCCGCAGCGCGTGTTCCCATCATTTGTGCCCGATTATCGGCAAGGTCTGGGTCGGTGTGATGCCGAACGAGCACTCGAATCTAATCGGCCTATCAAAGTACACACGCCTGATTGATTGGGTCATGAGCCGACCGCAAATCCAAGAGGAAGCGGTTTCCCAAGTGGCGGCGCTACTGCAGGAGAAGCTGCAGCCTGATGGTCTGGCCATCGTCATGGAAGCGGATCACTTTTGCATGCACTGGCGCGGCGTCAAAGATACGGACGCCAAGATGATTAACAGCGTGATGCGCGGTGTGTTCCTGAAAGACCCCAACCTGCGGCGCGAGTTCTTATCGCTCCTGAATAACCGGAAATCCTGAGGCAGTATGCTCGTTAGACTTTTGTATGTGAGCCGCGCCAATGACGCCAATCCGGCGGCAGCCATCGAATCGATCATGGCGCAATCGAAGGCGCACAATCCCGAGCGCGGCATCACGGGACTGCTTTGCTACGGCGGCAATATCTTCATGCAAGTTCTCGAAGGCGGCCGCATGGAAGTCAACGAACTGTACGGCCATATCGCGCGCGACCCCCGTCATCGGGATGTCGCCGTACTGAAATACGAAGAAATCACCGAACGGCGTTTTTCCGGGTGGACCATGGGCCAGGTCAACACCGACAAGATCAATCCATCAGTGCTCTTGAAGTACTCGGCGCGCTCCGTGCTAGACCCCTACTCCGTCTCGGGAGACGTTTCGATGGCGTTACTGGAAGAGTTGATTTCGACCGCGGCGATTATCGGCAGAGTGTAACGAGAAGCTGAGAACAGCAAGCAGCCTCGTTCGCCACGAGTGGCTACGGACGTACGATTTCGAGCAAGCCGCCGAGCGCCCTCGCTGCCGTATCCCGGGAAAAATAGGTCTCAATATTGCGCAGCCCGTTGGCGCGTAGCGATTCCCACAGCGCCGCATCTGCGTTGGCTAATATCATCGCATCCGCAAACGCTTCGGCGTCGTCCGCACGCAAAACGTCGACGTCAGCTTGCAAATACATGCCTTCCACCGACGGGGTTGTTGCGACTACCGGCACACCGTACTGCATCGCGATATTGACCTTGCCCTTGACGCCCGCACCATAGCGTAGCGGTGAAATCGAGAGGCGAGTGTCGTGGTAGAACGGCGAGAGGTCGGGCACAAAGCCGGCGATCACAAAATCATCCGCCGCGAGCTTTTGTAGGCTTGGTGGCACATTGCTGCCGATGATGGTCGTGACGATACCCGCATTTTTGCGACGCAACACTGGCAGCACCTGCTCAACGTACCAAGTGATCGCGTCGAGGTTTGGCGGATGTCGGAAGCCGCCAATGAATACCGCCCCGCTGCGCTCGGCGAAACCTTTGGGGCCGGGCATATTGACGTGGATATTCGACACGATGGAAACGCGCACGGTCGGTGCGATTTCCGCCAACAGTTTTTCTTCAACCGGACTCACGACCATCGTTACATCACTCTTCGACATGATATCCAACTCCTGCGCTTTCATGCTCATGGCGGCCGCGCGTTGTGAGGCGCTGTCAGATAGTTCCGCCTCACGCTCCTGACGCAAGAAGTGCAGGTCGACGGTATCAAACAGAATTTTGGCGCGTGGCGCGACGCGCTTCACCGTATCGATGTGCTTGACCGCAACGGTCGCCCTAGATAGCAAGATGACGTCGTACTCGGCGGCGTGTCGTTCCAAAAAGCGCGTGACGTTCGACTCGACGGGATGGTAGATGACCTCGACGCCGAGCGCCTGAATCTGGCTGACATACAGCTCTCGATATTCGAGGTTGTCGGCGAGAAAAGTTACCTTGGCACCCATTCGCGCCATCACCCCAAGCATTTCAAACATGCGCAGACTGCCCGAATCTTGGTCCGGCGTCAGCATGCACGCGTC
>JAYTUX010000573.1:0-10029 GCA_043744315.1 Betaproteobacteria bacterium
TTCTGTACGGCACAAATTGCCCGTATCGGCCAGGCTCGTCCAACAAACGGTTCAGATCGTGGCGTCGCTGCGCTCACACGATCTAACCTTATTCGTTAGACGCCACAACTAAACCTCGTGCTTTGGCGCAGCTACGGGGCCGGTACGGTGCGCGGTTTGCCCTTCTCGACAATGAATGTGGTCACAGTCTTGGCCACGGAATCCCCGACGTTGCGGGTTTCGTGGACCACGCCTTGGGGGTTGTGGTAAGCCTCGCCTGCGGTAACGCGGCGCGGCTCTTGCCCTTCTATCCGAAGTTCAAGTGTGCCCTGAAGCACGGCTGCGTATTCATCTCCGGGGTGAGAGTGACGGCCAGTGGTGGCACCAGGCGCGAATTCGATGGAAAGAAGGATTGACTCCTTCGCGCTGTCACCGCTCACAGTAGACCGCAGCAATGGCTTGGAGGAGACTCCGACTGACTGCGCGGTGGCTCCCGGAGCAAGGCTCCCGAGCGCGACTGCGGAAAGAGCGGTGGCAAGAATGACGGCTGTGGCACGCATTTGTGTCTTTCTGGTAAGGGAAGTCGGATCGTACTTGTGGCGTCTAACGATTAGCGTTTATCTGTCGCGCTACCGAACTGATTTGAGTCACGATCGTCTCCCGCGACAGATAAACCTTGAACGTAGAAGTGAGCCGCCGCCGCAGGCGGTCGGTCTCAACTGCCATGTTAGCCTGCGGCTCATGTAGCTGACTCGTCATTCGCTGATCGGGCGCGCAACGCCTCCGATACCACAAGTTCCGAGGCGCCGGCGATCCAAGCTACCGCAGACAGCGCGATACGAGCGTTAACCTCTTCGGCGCTGACAGGTGTTGAATTTGCTGCCGCACGACCCACCAGTGCAAGGTTTGCCGTAATAGGTGCGAGGACCTCTGCCGATGGGTGCCTGAGCGCGCTTGGCGGGACGTGATATTCGCCATCTGCGCTCCATGAAACAGCACGATCACTAGTGATGAAAGACATTCCACTTGGCGGAGAAATGAGCTTCCAGTGCAACCTTGGGAAATGCCGTACCTGGAAGTACCACGCTTGCATGTGGATCATCTCAAGGCGATCGGCAGCACTTCGTGCCCACCGCCAACCTTGCTCAAACAACCTCTTGTAGTCCTCAAATGTCGCGGCCCGCGTTTCGCCGGTGTCTATGTGCTCAAGGGAAATTGTGCGCACGCGGTCTTTGACGTTCTCGATTTCAGCTGGCGGCGACTCGACCAAGTACGGAACCTCGTTCGAGTCCCAATCGCGCATGATGTCTTCCTCAATGGAAATCCAAGCCGGGGTTCGGGCAGCTTGCCACGCGATGAATCTCCAAACGTCCGAAGGAACCTGTGGCGCGCTGGTGATTGGGGTGGACGCCAATCGCTTGATCGCTGACGCCGCTGCCCACTCGATCCGCGAAAGGTGTGTTTCGATGGATGCCTCCGGGCTCTTGAAACCTCCAGGTCCATCATAAAACCCACGCGCGATCGAGAGGTTCTTGGGTGCCCGGCGCGTTATGCCGAGATCGGCAACTGAGCCAACGAAAACGAACGGTTCCACGCCGGCCTGAGCGGCTGCTGACACAAAGCCAGCCAAGTAGAAGCGAGGGACGGTATGAGCGCGGGTTGCCATGGTGCCAGAGAGCAGGCTAACGTCGGAAATCAGCGGCGCCGGAACGGCGTCCGCTGGATTGACTTGTTAGGTTGCACTGGCTACCCAGGGTGCTACTCAACCGCTTCGTCTTCAGTTTCCTCTCCCGAAATAATCGAGCCGCCTTCCAGCCCCGTGACAGGCGAATTGAGAATCACAACCTTGTCATGCGCCTCCCAAATCTCATGGAAACGCTTGGACGATTGGGAGACCGAGTCGGACCAATTTCGAACAGCAATGGTAATTTCATGGATTTTCGCTGGCGCGGGAATAGGTACCAAGACGTTCTTGATTTGTTCCAAAGAAAGCTTTCCGTAGCTTGTGCCACCTGATTCTGTCCAAAACTGAATTCGGCAACGCTCAGTACGCAAGACCTGAAAAATCCACTCTATCGGAAACTGCTCTTTCAGATCCTCTCGTTCACGGACAAGGGCCACGCCGTCTGGACTTGCGAAAACATTGGTCAATCCATCGTGCGCAAAAAAACCAATGTTACGGCGCTCTGGTCGGACGAGTCCGATTACTAAATCGCGTTGCTTCACTGCGTAAGCCTTGCTCGTCTTGCGATTCTCAACCTGCCAGCGTTTCTCTGCATCTTTAAGGGCCACCACTCCCTCAACAGCGCGGATATCTTGTCCCTCGATCAGAAACAGCGTGCTCGACGGATCGAACATTGCATGAAGGTCAGCGGTTTCCTCCACCACGTCTGCAATGTCCGACAAACGAGCAAAGTTGCCGCCCGTGATGCTCTTGATATTGGCAAGCGCCTTGTAGTTCAGACGCCTTGGCTTCATGTCTAGGAGGAGGTGATTCAGGATATCGCCAACACGAGCGCCTTGCCATGACAAAAGGTTGCCATCTCTCTCCATGTTGATGAAGTTGGTGAAGTTACTCTTGACCCTTTCGAAATCGGTATCAATTCGTGGCTTGTTTGACATATCACGTACTTCCAGCCCGCTATCCGCGTCCCGCAGGAGCGCCGGGAAGAACCCCTTGCCAAGTTTGTAGCCCACTTTTCGGACCAGCTCAGTGTGAATTGGGTAGTTGCCCTTCTCCCCTTCATTTTTCACTGCAAATAAGATGTTCGACCGAAGATCGGCATCTGACTTAAGGAAAATGCGTCGTGGCAGCTCAACCATTCCGACAATTTGGAACTTGTCTAGAATCCACTGGCGGACGTATCCATAACTTGCAGTGCACAGGTAGCCTTCCGGCAAGATGATTGCCATCCTTCCGCCTTCCACCAACAGCTTGAAGCATCGTTCGATGAAGAGAATCCCCAGTTGCTGCGAATCAAGTAGTTGGTCTGTCATCCTCCATTTGCCGTCCACATTATTCCAAACATGGCCAAGGTCGTATTTGGCCAATACCTTAGGGTCGGTCTCAACTGTTCGCGCTCCAAAAGGTGGATTGCAGAGTGCAATCCCCATTTCGCTTTCCCAGATGGTGGGGTTCGCAATCGAATCTACTTCTCTGAGGTAGGTCTGCCCGTCCTTGTTCAAAATCATGTTGACTATCGCAAGCTCGTACGCTTGCGGGTCTTTGTCCATGCCATAGACGCGACTAACGACAGAGCTATCGCTCAACTTGAAACGATACTGCATGGTCGCAGTAAGGAAGTCTCCGGTGCCCATGGCAGGATCAACAACTTTATCGTTGATGCCTGGTCTTAGGACTTCCACCATGCAGTTAATCAGCGTCAGAGGAGTGAAATACTGGTCAAGCTCCTTCTTGAACACGGCGGGAACGAAGGTCATGAAGACCTGCTGCATGGAGTCTGTTGAAGAGTCCAAGAGGTTCAAGCCCTGAACTTTTTCAACCATCAAGCGAAGAGTCTTTTCGTCCAGCTCAGATGACTGATGGGAAAATATCGTCTTCGCCTTCGAGTAGAAACTGGCTGTTCTCTTATACAGCTTGTCAGCGCGGTCCCTGAATGTAGGGTCTACTCCCTCAGGAGGGCATTGCAAAATCAGATCGCTGCCATTTTCCTTCGCCTCACGCTCGTCCATATACTTCGCGAGAAGTAACTTAACGGTCTCGCGATAGCGAGTTGCGTCGTCGTTGATTTTGTTGGATCTCAAAACATTCGCAATTTCCATCAAAGTTGCGGAAATATCCTCTGGCTTAATCAGGTCCTTGTACTTGAGCTTCTTATATTTGTATGGGTTGCCGAATTCCGGGAGGTTGCCTAGGTCATCCTTGGAGATGCTGACCTGATTGTTCTTTGTCTGCTTGATAATGAGTAGGCGATTGATGTCGTCCCAGTAGACGCCATAAATGTCAGGCTTATCGATTTGGCGCAGTGCAGGTTCGAGCTGATGTTTTACAGCGCTGCTTTTTGACTTGCTCTCACGCTTGATTTCCCCAACGATAATTATCTTGCGAAGCATCTCGTCGTGAGTGAGCGTGCTGACCTGAGCCACAGGCTCTTCGAAAACCGTAATGTCAGCGCGGAGGGAATTCTTGCCCTGATTCCCAATGTGCTTGATGATTGTTGTTTCGCACTCTATATGCGATGCGGGATATCCCCTCTTCAGAAGGAACTCGAGGCAATCAATTCTTCTTGCCTCCTCCGATACGGTCAATCCATCTTTCGCGAAATACCCTGCACCAAGCGGACCTCGAATCGGGCAGATAAGATTTATCGACATCAGAGGTTCTTTCCCTTTTTCATTAGTTTTTGTTGAATTCGTCTAGGCGGTCGATTCGCTCTCCCAGACCCTTCCCATGCAACCTAACTAGATTTAGACAACATAAACGCCCCCTAACAACCCAAAGTGTTGTCTAACATTCCAGAAGCAAAGAGCCGGAACTCGTTGACTGGAGCGGGTCTTGGGCATTTGGCATTGAGCCTATAAGGTATTAACAAACGGGGCAAAATGAACACCCACAGTTTAGCGCAACCGACCCATCAGCACTCCACCTGCCGAACCGAAACCGTAATCGCCAATCCCCCCAACGAAGTCTCTTTATATTTCGTCTGCATATCCGCCCCCGTCCGCCGCATGGTTTCAATCGCCTGATCCAGACTCACCATGTGCGAGCCATCACCCAGCATCGCCAGTGAACAGGCGTTGATCGCTTTCACGGCACCCATTGCGTTGCGCTCAATACAGGGAATTTGCACCAGGCCGCCGATCGGATCGCAGGTCATGCCGAGGTGATGTTCAAGCGCGATCTCGGCGGCGTTTTCAATTTGCTCGTTTGAAGCACCGAGTGCCGCCGCCAAACCCGCTGCCGCCATCGCCGCCGCTGAACCCACTTCACCCTGGCATCCCACTTCCGCGCCGGAGATAGAGGCATTGCGTTTGCACAAGGCGCCGATCGCGGCCGCAGCCAGGACGAAACGTGTGATGCCTGCGTCATCGGCATCGCGAAAATCGTTGTAATAGCGAAGCACCGCCGGTACCACGCCGGCGGCACCATTGGTTGGCGCGGTGACCACGCGTCCACCTGCGGCATTTTCTTCGTTCACCGCAATCGCAAACACGCTCACCCAATTCATCGCACCTTCGCTGACATGCGCGTCGGTCTTGTTCAAGCGCGCGGCGATGGCTTTCGCGCGCCGATTGACTTTCAGCCCGCCGGGCAACATACCGTCGGTATTCATGCCGCGATCGATGCAATCGAACATCACCGTTTTCATACGCGCAATGAATTCACGCGTGGCGGCTTCGCCATGCAGCGCAATCTCGTTTTCCATCAACATGTCATGCAGCGGTTTGTTCGCGGTTTTAGCCAGCGCCAGCAATTCGTCCATCGTCTCAAAGTGATACGGTACCCGCGCTTCCACGCCGCGCGGACTGCCGACAAACGCTTCATCGGTATCGACCACGAAACCGCCGCCGATCGAATACATCTCGCGTTCAAGGATGAGTTTTCCCTCGCCATCGAATGCGGCATAGCGCATGCCGTTGGAATGCACCGGCAGCAGATCGACACGATTGAAAATCAACTCGCGGTCACAATCGAAATGCACACGATGTTTTCCGAGCAATGAAATTTCGCGCGCCACTCGGATATCGTGAACGCGTTGCGGCACGCTTGCGGTATCGACGTGATCGGGCAATTCACCTTCCAACCCAAGCAAAATCGCCATGTCGGTGCCATGGCCGTGGCCGGTGTGCGCAAGCGAGCCGTAGAGTTCGACTTCAACGCGGTTGATGCGCACGAAATCGGTCTCCGGCATTTCCACCAGAAACCGTCGCGCCGCGCGCATTGGCCCGACCGTGTGCGAGCTCGATGGGCCGATGCCGATTTTGAACATGTCGAAGAGGCTGATGTACATGGAAATCCCTAGTGTGCGTGCGGCTAGCTTGCCACAAAGTGCGGACTCGATTGCAGCGTATGCTCAACTCGCCAATGTGAACGGAAAGAACTACCTGCATTGATGCGCGCCTTCGGCCACATTGCCGCCAGTCGCCGCGCCAGTGCTAGACTTTGGCATTCCAATCTTTTGCGAAATCCGCGTTTGGCTGATGCCATGAATCTCCGCTCACAAATTGTCGTCTGCACGCTGGTCACATTGCTCATCGCCGGCTGCGGCAAAGGCCCGCAAGTCGCGCCACTCGGCAACAACGACGTAGTGCTGGCCTTCGGCGACAGCCTCACGTTTGGCACCGGTGCCGCGCCGACTGAATCGTATCCCGCACAATTGCAATCGCTCATCGGCCGCAAAGTGGTGAACGCCGGCGTGCCGGGTGAAGTCAGCGCGGATGGATTGCAGCGATTGCCGGACGTATTGGAAGAAGTCAAACCCAAGCTATTGATACTCTGCCACGGCGGCAATGATTTATTGCAAAAGCTCAATGAGGCGAGCGCCGCCGCGAATGTGCGCGCGATGATCCAGCTCGCAAAAAGTAAAGGCATCGGCGTGGTGTTGATCGCAACACCCAAGCCAGGATTGGCGTTGACGCCGCCGAATTTCTACGCCGAGATTGCGAAAGAGTTTTCACTCCCATTCAACGACGATGCGTTGAAAGCCATCCTGCGCGACAACGGCCTCAAATCCGATCTGGTGCATCCCAACGCGAAAGGCTACGCGCAAATCGCGGAGACCGTGGCGAAGCTGCTCAAGAAATCCGGCGCAATATAGTGGGTTCCTCATGGGTACGATACGCTGGTTGCCGTTGCCAAGCCGTTCAACCAATCACGCAATATATGCGTGCAGCGCGCAGGTTGTTCGAGCGGTGCCAGATGTCCTGCACCCGCGATCGTCCTAAGCGTCGACACCGGAAGTAATTCCGCCATGCGCCGGTGTGTTTGCGGAAGGCAAATGCGATCATCGTCGCCGCAGGCAACCAATGTCGGCACGGAAATACCCGCCAGTTGCGGCCATGCATTGGGCCGGGTTGCCAATGCCTGTGCTTGGGCCTCGAACGCGCCGAAACCCTGATTGAGTGCCATGGCGATAACAGTCTCGTGCAACGTCGCGTTAGTCTCATTTGTCGGCGAAAAATAGGCGGGCAGCAGTTGCGTTTCGAGCATCGTACGAAAGTCACCGCTCCGCGCCATACGGACCTGTGCATCGCGTCGGCGACCACGCTCGTCGCTATCGGCGCCGGGATCGGTATCGAATAGTGCCATTGCTGCAACACGGTCGGCCGCTTGTCGCCAAATTTCAAGCGCAACAATTCCACCCATTGAAAGTCCGACCGGAATAATTGTCCCGTCTACCGCCGCCAGCGCCGTTGCCGCCATCTTTGCGATGCTGGTATCGAATCGGTAGTCAATGGCCGCACATGGCCAGTCATTGCCTAACGAGTGAATTGTGCTGCTCCATACGCGGGCGTCACAAAGCGTCCCTGGCAGGAACAGCAAGGTGGGCCGCACCGGTGTCGAAGTTGTGATGGCCGTGGTTACAATAACTGCACAGGACCGGGATCGTTGTCCCCGCGGACAACGAAAATTTCAGCGGTGGTTGCTGCCTCGATCTGCCGCGCCATGCCCGGCGGCACGGTGAATGTATCGCCGGCATTGAGTTCGACAGTCTCGCCGAGGTCGTTGCGCCAAATGAGCTTGCCGCGTTGTATCAGCAACACTTCCACGCAGTTGCGCGAATGCATCGGAGTCTTTGCCCCCTTGTCAAACTCAAGCACACGAACCGTGAAGCCGTGTGGCCGGGCAATAGGCGCGGTGGCAAACCCATCCAATGTGGCATCGGCACCAATGACGGCCGATTCACGAACGCCAATTGCTGCCAGCGGCGATGAAGAATTTGCAACCAGCGCCGCATGGGACACGACATTGCGCATCATTTCATCAACAGTGGGGGTGCGGATATACGCGATCTCTTCGCGGCTTGAGGGCTTCACCGGCTTGTTGCCGTCCGGTATTGTTTCGCCCAGCGTGGTATCCACCAATGTGCCATTGTCGAGCAACACCAAACCAAAGTCGCGCGCTTTTTCGATCACATCCGGCGCCCAGTGCACATGGCCAGGATCATCGCCACCGAGTACCGCGAACATGAAACCGGATTCCTTCCCTATGTTTTCAAAACCGCGAAAGGTGTGGATAGGAATCGATATCGTGTCTCCGGGCTCAAGCACTACCGCACCCGCGTCGCCGTGCTCACCCCAGAAAAAGCGCCACACCCCCGTGTGAATCATGAAGACTTCAGCCGTATTGTGGCTATGCAGCGAGTTTGTACAACCGGGTGGTTGACGTGCACCGCCAATATTGAAGCCGTGCGGCTCGCGTATGTGCACGTACTGATGCGGATTTTCCGCAACGCCGGGACCGATGATGGTGAAGTTTTCCTTTTGATTGCTGCCGGGGCTGCGCGCATCAATAAATGCATTGGTGCACGGTTGTAATTCCTGGTAGCGAACCAGTCGCGCGCGCAATTGAGGTGACAAGAACATCTGAATTCCTTCTTGCGTGCTCAAACCAGCGGCCGCCCACCGTCGACGGCGAACACGGTTCCGGTTGAAAAAGTAAAATGCGTTGCCGCGGCGACAACCGCCCGCGCAACCTCTTTCGGTGCGACCAGACGACCGAGCGGCGTACGAGCAGCCTGATCGTTACGCCAATCCAGATCCAACTTTTTTACAAACTCGGTGTCGACCAGACCCGGCGACACTGACACCACACGGATCGCCGGTGCCAGTGCGCGCGCCAGTGACTTGGTCAGATTGTCCAAGGCCGCTTTGGAGGCGCAATAAGCGATATTGCTGCCCATCGCTGTCGCCGCCGCAATCGATGAAATATTGACAATCAGTCCGCCGCCGATCTCGTCTGTTGCATTGCGCGAGAGTAGATGACGCATTGCACGCACTGCGGCGATCGATCCGCGTACATTAGTCGCAAAAATTTCGTCAATCAATTGATCATCGAGCAGATCCAGGTCGGCATGCGGAACAAAACGCGTTGTGCCTGCGCAGTTGACGAGTATGTCCAATCTACCGAATCGTTGCTCGATTTGCGCTGCCAGCCGCGTCAGTGCCGTACTGTCGGTCACAGGCGCCGCGAGCGCAACGTGGCCGCCATTGGTGGAAGCCAGGTTGGCAGCCAGCGCCTTCGCTGAGTCCGCCGACCGGTTGAAACCAACGACGACATTTGCGCCAATGTTTGCCAACGCATGACAAATGGCGGAGCCGATTCCCCCCGCGCCACCGGTGACGAGTGCGACGCGACCGGCAAGTGTGGAAGCCGATTCGCCCATTACGAAAATCGGCGCACGCGAATATCCGCCTGCTCTTTGTGTCCGGCAAAGTGCTCCAGCTCGCACAGTCGCGAACAGTACTCGCCGATGAGCACCGACGCCTGATCGGTCAGCACGCGTTGATAGGTGTGCGTTTTGATGAACTTGCCGACCCACAGTCCGCCGGTGTAGCGGCCTGCACGGTTGGTGGGCAATGTGTGATTGGTGCCGATCACCTTGTCGCCGTAGGCCACGTTGGTTCGGTGGCCGAGAAAAAGCGCGCCGTAATTGGTCATGCGTTCAAGAAACCAATCTGGATTTCGCGTCATGACCTGCACGTGTTCGGAACAAATGCGCTCGGCTTCCTGAAGCATTTCCTCGTCGGTATCACACAGAATAATCTGGCCGTAATCGTTCCAGGCAACGCTTGCCACATCGCGTGTCGCGAGCCGACTCAGCACGCTGGCAATTTGCCCTGGCAGTTCCTCGGCAATCTTGCGGCTGGTCGTAATACAAACGGCCGGAGAGTTTGGGCCGTGTTCGGCCTGGCCTAGAAGATCCACCGCCACCAATTCGGCATCGACGCTGTCATCGCATATGACCAAGGTTTCGGTGGGCCCAGCGAACAGATCAATGCCAACGCGCCCGTAAAGCTGGCGCTTAGCTTCCGCTACGAACGCGTTGCCCGGCCCGACCAGCATGTCAACAGGTTTGACGGTTTCCG
>JAYTUX010000574.1:0-10026 GCA_043744315.1 Betaproteobacteria bacterium
GCTGAATTATAACATGTGTGGTTTGCTGCGGGCCGGTCAGAACGCCGGGAATGGGCTCAGGCAAATGACGGAATCACGCGGGCTGAAGCAACTTAAGAATTTGTTGAAATTCGAACGAGCAAAAAAACAAATTTTGCTGGCAGAGCACTTCCTCATTCGTAAAGGAGGATTGAGGCGGATTTTGGGCCGCCAAGGCATAGTGACGACCGAAAATCTCCCTCAATCCCTCTTTGAAAAGAGGGAAGTGGAATGCGGTGACCTCGAAAATTTGCGTTACAACGAATTTCAACAAACCCCTAAACAGCATCCAGACCTGACCAAACCGCCTTACCGCCACTTGCCAGGTTGATTTGCTCGATCTGAACCGCATGCAATCGGCGTTCATCTTCGTTTGCGCGCACCACTTTCAGCTTGTTGGGTCGCGAAAAGACCAGCGCGCCATTCGCACCATCGCGCTCGCCTCCGCCATTGGCACGACCCGACGATGCATCCAGCCCGATTGCAAGGCTATCCTGCCCCCGCGTCATGGCAAGATAGACATCCGACAACAATTCAGCGTCCATCAGTGCGCCGTGCATGGTGCGTGCGCTGCGGTCAACCTCATAGCGGTCGCACAAAGCATCGAGCGAATTCTTCTTGCCCGGGTGAAGATCGCGTGCCATTGCGAGAGTATCGGTCACGCTACAAATTTCGGTAATCGGCGGCTTCTTGAGGCGCAACAATTCGGCATTCAGAAAGCCCACGTCAAACGGTGCATTGTGAATCACCAATTCGGCACCCGCCGCATAGGCGAGAAATTCGTCGGCGATGTCGGCAAATTTCGGCTCGCCTTCGAGGTCTTCCAGCGTGATGCCGTGAACCTGTGTGGCACCGGCATCGATCTCACGCTCCGGGTGGACGCGCTTGTGAAAATTGTTTTTCGTGAGGCGCCGGTTGATCATTTCCACGCAGGCGATTTCGATGATGCGGTGCCCTTGTGCAGGATCAAGGCCGGTAGTTTCGGTATCGAGAATCACCAGTCGAGTCATGTTTTCACTCTTTTTGCCAATATCGATTCCACGCCGCAATTGGCGAGCTGATCGGCACGTTCGTTTTCGGGATGCCCGGCGTGGCCCTTTACCCAGCGCCAATCGACGTGATGCTGCTTGGCGAGATCATCGAGCAGCACCCACAAATCGGCGTTCTTCACCGGCTTTTTGTCAGAGGTTTTCCAGCCATTGCGCTTCCAGCCGTGAATCCACTCGCTGATGCCTTTTTGCACATACGACGAATCGGTATAGACCACCGCATCGCAGGTCCGCTTTAACGCGCGCAGCGCTTCGATCACGGCAGTCATTTCCATGCGGTTATTGGTGGTGGCCTCTTCGCCACCGAAGATTTCTTTTTCGGTGACGCCATCGGCCGCACTGAATTGCAACAGCGCGCCCCAGCCGCCGACGCCGGGGTTGCCTTTGCAGGCACCGTCGGTATAAATCACGACCTTGCTCACTTCACGAGCCGCAAATGCGCTGTCGAGGTGGTTTGCGACGCGTCCGCGGAAGATTGACCTTGCCGCTTTGCGACCGAGGCAAACTTGCGCTCACGCACGCGCTTGTCGCTCCAGGCCGGCGCGATGAGGCGCATGCCCTGCACGCGTTTGATGGCTTCCAGCATATACACGCCACCGCCGACACCCCACCAGCGATCACCAGCGGATTCCATAAAGCGCCAGCGTTGCTGCCAGACCGCACTTTCGCAAGGCGGAATGTAGCAAGCGAGCCGCCCGGCTGAAGGCTCGAAGCTGAGCAATTGCAGCCAATCCTTCATCCGCACCAGCGAGACAAATTGCCCCTGCCACGGATAGCCTTTCGAGGACAACAAACGGCGCGTGCCAAACAGGCTCCACGGATTGAATCCAAGAATGAGGATGCGCCCTTCGGGCCGCATCACGCGGTCAATTTCGCGCAGTACCTCGTGCGGGTTGTCGGAAAATTCCAGCACGTGCGGCATCAAACACAGATCGACACTCTGCGCGTCAAACGGCAATTCATGCCACTGCGCGCACACATCGGCGCCCTCATGCTCCGGGCTCACGCGCACTCGATGCGCGATGCGCGATTCGCGCAGCAAGTCAAATTGCGGCAACCCCAATTGAATCGCGTGAAAGCCGAAAATATCCGGCACCACCTGATCCAGCCACGCCTGCTCGCGTGCGAGCAAATAGGCACCGAGCGGCGTCTGAAACCAGTCGTGTAGACTGGCATTCGAGCCGTTTGCCGGGACGTCGTTGGATGGCGAATTGGGCGTGTGCATGATCAAATTATTGTAGCCGAATATTCACTGAGGCCGCGGTCACGCGGCAATTTGACAACATGAATCCATTCTCCATCCGCCCCGCCACCCCGGACGATGTACCCGTCATCCGCGACCTGATCCGTCAACTCGCGGTCTATGAAAAACTCGAACACATGGTCGCGGGTAGCGATGCAATGCTGGACGACGCCTTGTTCAGCGCGCGGCCCGCCTGCGAATGTGTGATCGCTGAGGAAAGTGGATTGCCCATCGGCTTTGCGCTTTACTTCACCACCTTTTCCACATTTTTGTGCAAGCCCGGCTTGTATCTTGAGGACTTGTTCGTGGTGCCCGCCGCGCGGGGCAACGGCTATGGCAAAGCGTTATTGAAACACCTCGCGGGGCTCGCCAAGGCGCGCGACTGCGGACGCTTTGAATGGCGCGTTTTGGATTGGAACGAGCCGTCGATTCAGTTCTACAAGTCGCTCGGCGCGACCATCATGCCGGAGTGGCATTTGGTGAGGATGGCGGAGGTGGAGATTGGGGTTTTGGCGGGATAAGAATTTGGTGGTCATAAGACCATTCACCTTCGCACCCACTTCAATTCGGCAACAATTTCACCGGATCCACCGGCTTTCCCTGCCGGCGAATCTCAAAATGCAGCTTCACCTGATCGGTATCGCTTGATCCCATCTCAGCAATCTTCTGGCCTTTTTTGACCGTCTCGCCTTCCATGACGAGAATTTTTTCGTTGTGCGCGTACGCGGAGAGCCACGTGTTGTTGTGCTTGATGATGACGAAGTGGCCATAGCCGCGCAGGCCCGAGCCGCTGTACACGACCTTGCCGGCGGCCGAGGCGAGCACCGGTGTATTTTTTGTGCCGCTGATGTCGATGCCTTTGTTGGCGTCGGTGAAGTTGGCGATGATCTTGCCTTTGGGCGCCGGCTGGATGGGCCACGCCCAATCAACGTCGTCGTTACCGGCGGATGCGGTGGGTAACGTGACGGGTGGCGGCGCCGAAGCAATGGATGACGCAGGCGCAACGACGACAGGCGATGCAACGAGTGGTGAACTTGCGCTTGCCGCCGCTTCCGCACTCAGCTTTGCATAGGCCGCATCGCTGTACGGCACTTTGCCGCCCTTGGGTTCGGTCTTGAGTTTGTCGGTGTTGCCGGGGCCGGTCGCGGCGACGGGCGGCGACGTGAGGATCAACGGGGTCGCCACTGGCAGGCCCGGCTGCGGTTGCGCTTGCGGTGAACCCGCGACCACTTGCGGTGCACCGGGTGCGCTCAATCGCAATGATTCGCCCAGTTTGATCACGTTTGGATTTTCAATGTTGTTCCATGCCGCGAGTTCGCGGTAGTCGAGTCCGTTTTGCAATGCGATGCTGATAAGCGTGTCGCCTTTCTGGATGACGTGGATTTTTTCGGCATCGAGTGGTTTCGCGATGGCAGGCGCAATGGGTGCGCTTGGCTCAACTGCCGCAGTGGTGGGCACTTGTGGTCTTGTGGGCGACGTGGGCCTTGCATCACTCACCGGCGCGGGACGATTCGCGGCGCAACTCGCGAGCACGGCGACAATCGTCGCGGATATCGTCAATCGAATAATTTCTTCAACCCTGCTCATGTTGTCCTTTTTCATATGATTCCCGGCACCAGTGGAACGAACCTTACATCGTGGACAGTCTTCTCAACGAAGCGCTCGGCGGTGCGGTCGATCACATGCAGTTTTTGCGTTTCGCCATCCTTGCCCACCGGCAACACCATGCGCCCGCCCAAGGCCAATTGCTGCCTCAATTCATCCGGCACGTAGGTTGCCGCCGCCGTCATCAGAATGCCATCGTAAGGCCCACCATCGGGGTAGCCGAAATGTCCATCCGCATGTTTGAAAATAATATTGAAATAACGCAAATCGCGCAGCGTGCGCCGCGCCTTGTCCATCAACGGCGCAATGCGCTCGACGGTGTACACCTCTTTGACCAATTTGCCGAGCACCGCCGTTTGGTAACCGCAGCCGGTACCGATCTCCAGCACTTTCTTCGGGATACCGTTCTCCAGCAAAAGTTCCGTCATGATCGCAACGATTTCCGGCGTGGAAATGGTTTGGCCATGGCCGATCGGCAATGCTTTGTCGGCCTCGTAGGCACGTTCCTGCAAAGCTTCCTCAACGAACACGTGGCGCGGCACTTCCGCCATCGCATTCAGCACACGCTCATTTTTCACGCCGCCTTTGCGCAGCGCTTCAATCATGCGCGCGCGGGTACGATCCGACGTCATGCCGGAACCTTGAAATCGCCCTGTATTGCTCGAGGCCGGGCCGTTCATTGTGCCGGGCCAATCACGCGCTGACCCACTCCGCGGCGTATTTCATTTGCTGATAATTGGTGAGGTCCATTTGCAGCGGCGTCACCGAGACACGATTATTTTCGGTCGCGTGAAAATCGGTGCCGGGACCGGCATCAGCCACCGCACCGGCGGCACCGATCCAATACACGACATCGCCGCGTGGGTTGGTCGCTTTCACCACCGGCTCTGCTTTGTGGCGTTTGCCGAGGCGGGTGATTTCAAATCCGCGCAATTGATCGTAAGGCACATCCGGCACATTCACATTCAGCAACACCGGTGGCTTTAAAGCGACGCGATGATGGCGCTGTATCAATTCGGCTGCGATACGCGCAGCCGTTTCGTAATGCTTGGCTTCATGCCCCGCCATCGAAATCGCGATCGACGGCACGCCGAGCAGGAATCCTTCCGTAGCGGCAGCAACGGTGCCGGAATAAATCGTATCGTCACCCATGTTGGCACCGGAATTGATGCCAGAAACCACCATGTCGGGCATGAAATCGATCATGCCGGTAACCGCCATATGCACGCAATCGGTGGGTGTGCCGTTGACGAAATAGAAACCATTCGGTGCCTGGCGCATGCTGAGCGGGCGATCGAGCGTCAATGAATTCGAGGCGCCGCTTTTGTCGCGCTCCGGTGCGACCACGGTGAGCTCCGCGAACGGGGAAAGTGCCTGATGCAATGCGACGAGACCGGGGGCGAAATAGCCGTCGTCGTTCGATAGGAGGATTCGCATATTTTTCATGAATTCTTCAACGAGAGATTATGACACAGGGGGTCGATTGAGCCCTTGCATCTGCCGCGCAAGGAGACGATCTCAAGTCATCAATTGCGATACAGCAAAGAGGTTGTCGCCCCGGATTTATTCCGGGGCCCAATTTGATGTGGAGAAACTTGGGCCTCGGAATAAATCCGGGGGTCAGTTCCATGATCTATACATGTGACAAATGCAACGCAGCCTTACCTTTGTGCAATGGCTTGAGCAATATGCGAGTCATCGTATAATCGTGTTGCACCGAAATAATGCCGGTTGAACACATGGACCCGATCATGCCTTTCCTCGCAGACCGCCTCTCCCGCGTCAAACCTTCCGCCACCATCGCCATTTCCGCCAAAGCCGCCGCACTGAAAGCCGCGGGAAAAAGCGTGATTGCTCTTTCCTTTGGAGAACCCGATTTCGATACGCCGGCCAACATCAAGGAAGCCGCGATCAAGGCGATCCGCTCGGGCGACACCAAATACACCGCCGTCGATGGCACACCCGCACTAAAACAGGCGATCGTCGCAAAATTCAAACGCGAGAACGGACTCATTTACACACCGAAGCAAATCACTGTCGGCACCGGTGGCAAACAGGTTTTGTACAACGCCTTCATGGCGACTTTATCCGCTGGCGATGAAGTGGTTATTCCGGCACCGTACTGGGTCTCGTATCCGGAAATGGTGTTGCTCGCCGAAGGCACGCCCGTGATCGTGCCCTGCACACAGGAAACCGGCTTCAAGTTGAGGGCGTCCGATCTGGAAAAGGCGATCACGCCGAAAACCAAATGGGTGCTGTTGAATTCGCCGTCGAATCCTTCCGGTGCCGCGTACACGCACGCGGAATTGAAAGCAATCACTGATGTGCTGGTGCGTCATCCGCACGTCTGGGTGCTGACCGACGACATGTACGAACATCTCGTTTACGACGATTTCAAATTCACCACGCCAGCGCAGATCGAGCCTTCGCTCTATGAGCGCACACTGACGATGAACGGTGTCTCGAAAGCGTATTGCATGACCGGCTGGCGCATCGGTTACGCGGGCGGCCCGGAGCACCTGATTAAAGCGATCGGCGACGTGCAATCGCAATCGACCTCGAACCCCTCCTCGATCGGCCAGGCGGCTGCTGTGGAAGCACTGAACGGCCCGCAGGATTTCATTGCGAAGAACAACGCCGAATTCAAGAAGCGTCGTGACCTCGTCGTGAAAATGTTGAATCAGGCGCAAGGACTTCACTGCCATACGCCGGAAGGTGCCTTCTACGTTTATCCCAGCTGCGCTGGCCTGATCGGCGCGACCACGGCAACGGGTGCCGTCATCAAGAACGATGAAGACGTGATTAATTATTTGCTCGATTCGCAAGGCATCGCGGTGGTGCACGGCGCGGCGTTCGGGCTCTCACCGCATTTCCGGGTTTCGTACGCAGCCTCGACCGAGTTGCTTGAGCAGGCGTGTACGCGGATTCAGAAAGCGTGTTCCGAGCTGACATTGAAGGAGGCCATAGCGGCTTGATTTCCGGCGTGCTGTCAAAATGAAAAGGCCCGCGCAATGCGGGCTTTTTTTGTGTTGCACCGAGGTGAAGTGCCCGGAACGCTGCGCCAGTGCTGGGCTTTCGTACGTTCAGTTGGCGCGCCGCAACGTAATCATCGGCCAGGTGCGCGCACTCGCTTCGTGGCGAAGCTTCACATCTGGATCCACCAGCACTGGTTTTCCCACCACTGACAGCAGCGGCAGATCATTGATCGAATCGCTGTAAAACGTCGCGCGCGACATCAGTGATCGTTCCCAGCGGTGCGCATCCAGCCATTCCGCGAGCCGTGTCACTTTGCCCTCGCGCATGTTGAGCACGCCTTGCGTCTTGCCGGTGAATACGCCGCCTTTGACTTCTGTTTCAATCGCAATCAAATGCTCGATGCCGAATTCGCGTGCCGTCAGTTCCGTGATGAAACGATTGGTGGCCGTGGTAAGTATCAGCACGTCACCCTCGGCGCGGTGCTTTTCCACCAAGGCGCGCGCGTCATCTGAAATGTTCGGAAATATCCGCTCGGTGAAAAATTGTTGTCGGAGTATCTCGCCATCTGCGAGTGTGATGCCACGCAACAGTGAAACATAAAACTCGCAATACTCCGCCGCGCTCGCCTGGCCCGAACGATAGCGGCGATCCATGTCTTCATTCGAAATCGCAAACGTCGCGCCATCGAGCACGCCATATTGAATCAGGAAGTCGCACCAGTAAACATCGGTGTCACCCGCCAGCAATGTGTTGTCGAGATCGAATAGCGCGAGCCGCGTATTGGGCGGTGCCGTCATGGCTTGCGCAAATGCCATGCCTTCGGTCGTGTGAACGCCTGAATGCCGTAGGTCGACAGTGTGAGCCCGACACCCGAATCGCCGCGACCGGACCATGGTAATCGCGGGCTGACGCGGTCACAGCAATTCCAATACACGGATCCCGCATTGACACGCGCCAGCAATGTCTCCGCGGCAATCGAGTCGCGCGTGAATACGCCTGCAGTCAGGCCGTAGCGTGTGTCGTTCATGAGCGCAATCGCTTCATCGTCGCTGCCGACACGTTGTATGCCGATGACGGGTCCGAAACTTTCTTCACGCATCAGTTCCATTTCATGATTCGTGTCGGCAATAACGGTAGGCTCAAACCAGTTGCCGGCCTGTTTGATGCGGTGGCCGCCGACCAGTAGCCGTGCACCTTTGCCAATCGCATCGGCCACTTGCGCGTCGAGCACATCAAGTTGCGGTGCGCGGGTGATGGCGCCGATGTAGGTCGTGTCATCCATCGGGTCGCCAAGCTTGAATCCTTGCACCGTCTCCACGAACGCATCCAAAAACGCCGCATAAATACTTTGATGTACATAGATACGTTCGACCGAGCAACAGCTCTGCCCCGTGTTGTACATCGCACCATCGGCCAGCGATTCGGCGGCATTCTTGACATCGGCGTCGGCGCGCACATAGGTGGGATCTTTGCCGCCAAGTTCCAATTGCAGGCGCATCATGCGCGGCCCGATGATCGAGGCGATCCTGGCACCGGTCGCATAGGAGCCGGTGAAAAACACGCCGTCGAGTTTTTGGTCAAGCAGCGCCGCACCCACCTCGCCGCTGCCGATCAATGGGATGAAAACATCCTTCGGAATTCCCGCCTCGTGCAGCAGCCGCGCGATATGCCAGCCGGTGAGTGTCGCGAATTCAGAAGGTTTATAGAGCACCGCGTTCCCGGTGAGCAGTGCCGGCACGAACACATTGCCGCCGACAAAATACGGGTAATTCCACGCGGAAATATTGCCGATGACACCCAGGGCTTCGTGGCCGATGCGCTCGGTCATGCCCGCTTCGGCCATCACGGTTTCGATACCGGCGGCGGACTCCACCTTGTCGAGAAAAAAATCAATGCGCGAGACCAGTCCATTGATTTCGTTGCGCGATTGCTTGATCGGTTTACCGACTTCGGAGGTCAAGGTGTGAGCCAACGGCTCGATGCGCTCCCGCAGCAATGCGCGAAAACGAACGATGCAGGCTTTGCGTTCCGCCAGCGGTTTCGCGGTCCATGCCGGTTGCGCGGCGCGCGCGAGCGTGGCTTTGGCTGCGACACTTGCCGTATCATCGGCGTCGATTTCAACAATCAACTCATTGCTGGCAGGATTGAATATTTTCAGTTTGCTCATTTGTCACTTTCGGTTTGCCGTCATGTGTGAAAAGATCCGTCATTGCCGTGAACGCCGGAATCCAGGTTCGTTCAACCAATTGGTTCTTAAAGCGCCTGCGCAAATAGGCGTTCAAAATCCGCCGCTACACAAGGGCGCGGATTGGTCTGATGGCAAATATCGGCGGTGGCAATTTCCACCAGCCGTGGTAACTGCTCCCGCTTTACGCCCACTGCCGACAGATTCGCTGCGATACCGATTTGCTGCTTAAGGCTTTTAAGCCACGGCACGAACGCGTTGCCGCCACCCGCAATGCCGACCGCGTGCGCAAGCTCATCGAATTTCGTCGGGACAGCCTCGATATTCCACGCCATCACGGTATCAATCATCAACGCGTTGGCGAGGCCGTGATGCATATCGCACACGGTGCCCAAGGCGTGCGCACAAGAATGCACCGCACCCAAATCTTTCTGGAACGCAATCGCTCCCATCATGGAGCTCATCATCATGTCGGCACGAGCCTGCACATTGCCCGGCTCTTTCACGGCTCTCAACAATGCGCGTGCGGCGATGCGCGTGCCCTCCAATGCGATGCCATCGCACAGCGGATGATAGGCGGGCGAGAGATAGCTCTCAACGTTATGCGTGAGCGCGTCCATGCCGGTTGCGGCAGTCACATGTGGCGGCAAGCCAAGCGTCAATTCCGGATCGGCGAACACCACCTTGGCCAAAATCAACGGCGAAAAAATTACCCGTTTCACATGCGATTGCTCTTCGCTGATGACGCTGCTGCGCCCGACTTCGCTGCCGGTGCCGGAGGTGGTCGGCAATGCAACAAAATGTGGCAGGGGTTGGTCGATTGCGTGCACCTTTGGGTGATCCCAGACGTACTCCATGACATCGCCCGGGTGTGTCGCCATCAAGCCGACGACTTTGGCGACATCCAACGCAGCACCTCCGCCGATGCCGACCACGCAATCGGCGTGGTG
>JAYTUX010000575.1:0-2957 GCA_043744315.1 Betaproteobacteria bacterium
CGAACATTTTGTGTCGAAACGCCGCTCCAGTGCTAGAGTTTCTTCGAATTTTGTCGGCCGAACGATACGGCTTTGGCAAGAACGCCAGTTTCATCATGCCCGTATCAACACTCGCCGAATATTCACCATCGCTCGGGTAGCGTTACAACGTGGCGGCGTAAATGCCGGAGAGCGGGCCCTCGCCGATGACCGGCAGCACGAAACACGCGACAACGATTAACGTTGCGATTGTCGAGATGAGCGGAAATAAACAGCAGCCATTTATCGTTCATCAGGTCTGAGCCACTGGCGTTGACCAATTGCCAACTGCGGGACAAGGGTTCAAACAAGGTGTGCCTTTGGAATGGGTTAATCGGATGAAACAACAATCTGCCGTTATTAGTTCGTCGAGCGTATACCTAGTCTTCGCCAGACGCGAAACGCCGCAAATGCCGGCAACGCCAGCACCGCGAGCCAGCCAAGCAAAAGTACCACTGGTTCCAAAAAACCCGGCAGTACGCCCGCATGCGGGCCTGCGATCAACACCACCACCAATGAGATGGCGGCCACCACCATGAGCGACACGACGTAGGTGATGGCGGTGTAGAGCATTCGCACAATATCCCTACTGCGTTTTCGATCCGCGCATCGATAGCACGTTTGGCGGTGCCGCAAACGTATCCGCGCGAGCCACGTCCCAGAACACTTTAAACGCCGGCAAATCGGGAACGGAATTAAGCAACTCTCCCGGTGTTGCCCAAGTGTGCAGCGCAGCGAGCGATCTCACTTCAGTGGATGACACGCGGCGAATGACGTGCTCAGGGCCGAGCTGGTTGGGATGCGTGAGTCCGGCGGCCGCCAACAATTCCTTCAGTGCGATCATGGTGCTTTGATGAAAATGAAACACGCGCGTCGCCTTGTCCGGCACCACCAGGGCGCGCATACGTTTGGGATCTTGCGTGGTGACACCTGTCGGGCAATGGCCGGTGTGACAGGTTTGCGCTTGCAGGCAGCCCAACGCGAACATGAAGCCGCGCGCCGAATTGCACCAATCGGCACCCATCGCGAGTGCGCGCACCACATCAAACGCGGTAACGATTTTGGCAGACGCGCCGATTTTGATTTTGCTGCGCAGATTTACGCCGACCAGCGTGTTGTGTACTAGCATCAGTGCTTCGCGCATCGGCGCGCCGACATGATCGGTGAATTCAAGCGGTGCGGCACCGGTGCCGCCTTCGCCGCCATCGACAACGATGAAATCCGGCGTGATGCCGGTTTCCAGCATCGCTTTCACGACGCCGAACCATTCCCATGGATGGCCCACTGCAAATTTGATGCCGACCGGCTTGCCGCCAGATAACGTGCGCAGCTTCACCACGAAATGCATCATCTCGATCGGCGTTGAAAACGCCGAGTGGCACGCGGGCGAAATGCAATCCGCGCCGATCGGCACGCCGCGCGCTTCGGCAATTTCGGCAGTGACTTTTGCACCCGGCAGCACGCCACCATGGCCGGGCTTGGCACCTTGCGAGAGTTTTATTTCGATCATCTTTACTTGCGGCGAGGCGGCGTTCTCCTTGAACGTCGCTGCGTCGAAACCGCCTTGGTCATTGCGGCAACCAAAGTATCCTGAGCCGATTTCCCACACCAGATCACCGCCATTCTGACGATGGTGACGCGAGATCGAACCTTCGCCCGTGTCGTGATAAAAATTACCGCGCTTCGCACCTTCATTCAACGCAAGGATCGCGTTCGCGGATAGCGCGCCAAAACTCATCGCGGAAATATTGAAGACGCTTGCCGAGTAGGGCTGCTGGCAATCGGTACCGCCGATCGTAAAACGAAAATCATGGCTGTCGATTTCTGCCGGCGACATTGAATGGTTCATCCATTCGTAATGCGGCTGATAGACATTGAGTTGTGTGCCAAACGGACGTTTGTCGACGGCACCTTTTGCGCGCTGGTAAATGATCGAGCGTTGCGCGCGCGAAAACGGTAATTCTTCGTTGTCGGCTTCGATAAAATATTGGCGAATTTCGGGCCGCACATATTCAAAGAAAAAGCGAAAGTGCGACAACACCGGATAGTTGCGGCGGATCGCTTGCTTTGTTTGCGAGTAATCGTCGTATCCGACCAGTGTCAACGCGCCGAACGCGAGCGCGGGCCAGGTCCACCACGGCGACAGGATCGATAGCAGGATGCAGGCAACGCACAAGATGCCGCAAATGGTCCAGGCCCAGTAGCGCTGCGGCACCATCGAATCCAGTGCGTTCAACATGGCGGTCTCCTCGCATTTATTGTCCGTGGATGATAGCAGTGCGACGCGACGTGTGGCGGCATACACAGCATGACCGCTTTTGTAGATCGCCATTTGGAGCGGGGTTCGGGGCGAAAAGCGGCGGAACGCCTCGTCAATGCTTGATGTGGTATTTCTCGGGCCGCAAAAAACATATCGTCACCCGCAAGCGAACGCGCTGTTGCAAGCATGCAACACAAAGTGCGCCATTTAGTGGTCAGGACCTGTCGCAAATGTGTCCAGCGTTGCGAATCGTCGCCGTCGCCGCACTAATAAATCTCGAATGTAACGATCAGTCGCGGTGAATTTTAAATTCGACACATCGTGGTGTCCGGTAGTAGCAATGCGGGATGGATAGGTTCAATTGGTAGCGTCACGCTACTTCATGATTCGGCCACGTCGGGAATTGACGGTGTTTGACGATTGAAATGTCGTTATCGCTGGCCGCGTTTTCCCGCAAGTCGTTGGCGAGTATTCCCACCAGGAGTTCGCTCCGGAATGGAAATTCTCAATGGTCAAAAAACAATCAGGAGAGCCGCAACATGAACAACAAGCACCGCACAACGGTATTTGCAAACCCGCCGCGTGTCATTGCAACCAGCATTGCCATCGCGCTGATGTCCGCACCGCTTGCCTATGCGCAACAAGCCGCCGAGCAGAAAATCGAGAAGATTGAAATCAC
>JAYTUX010000576.1:0-9915 GCA_043744315.1 Betaproteobacteria bacterium
CAGCCCTTCCATCAGCATCTCGCGTTGCAACGGCGGCAGCTCAAAAGAATATGCAACGCGCGCGACATCTGTCACAAGGCACTGTTGCAAGTCGACGATGATGGCGGTATCGCCGTTGCGGTTTTCCATCTGGGACGCAATGCGATCGACAATGGCGACATCGAGCACCACCGGTAGCAAACCATTGCGTATGCAGTTGGCACGAAAGATTGCGCCGAATGAAGGCGCGATCACCACACGAATGCCGAAGTCATAAAGCGCCCACACCGCACCTTCGCGCGAACTGCCGCAGCCAAAATTTTCACCCGCCAGCAGGATGCGCGCATCGCGATACGGTGTGCGATTGAGCACGAAGTCGGCACGTTCCATGCGCGTCTCGACCGGGCCATCGGTGTAACGCCAGTTGGCGAACAAACGCTTACCCAGTCCCGCCTTGCCGACTGCCGTCATTTCGCACGAAGGGATGATTGCATCGGTATCGATGTTGGCGCGCATCAGCGGTGCCGCCGGGCCGCGCACGATCGTGATCGGCTCCATGCTCATCGTTGCAACTCTCCCGCACCGCCAATGCGGCCCAACACGGCCGATGCGGCAACCGTTGCGGGGCTGGCCAAATGGGTGCGAACGCCCGGCCCTTGCCGACCTTCAAAATTGCGGTTGGTGGTGGATATCACCCGGCGCGCGCCGCCGAAACTATCGCCACCAACGTAGAAGCATAGCGAACATCCCGATTCGCGCCACTCGAAGCCGGCATCCTTGAAAACGCGATCGAGGCCCTCAGACTCGGCGGCCGATTTCACCGACGTCGAACCCGGGACGCACAACGCTTTCATGCCTGCCGCCACTTTGCGGCCACGCAAAATGTGCGCCGCTTCACGCAAATCCGACAGGCGTGCATTGGTGCATGAACCGATGAAGGCAGCCTCGATCGCCAGCGAATTCATCTTGTCACCCGGCCGCAAATCCATGTAGCGCATTGCGCCTTCCATTGCGCGAGCCTGCGTAGCCTCGGCAGCACTTCGCGGATCGGGCACCACGCCATCGATTGCGACCACATGCTGCGGGCTGGTTCCCCAAGTCACTTGTGGTGCCAGCGCAGAAATATCGATCTGCACATCGCGATCAAACACGGCATCGTCATCACTATGCAGCGTTTGCCAATGCGCTGCCGCGCGGTCCCACATTTCGCCCGTCGGCGCGTGCGGTCGGCCTCGCAAGTACTCAATGGTCCACGCATCGGGTGCCACAATTCCAGTGAAGGCGGCGAATTCGATCGCCATATTGCAAAGTGTCATGCGCGCTTCAATCGGCAACGCGGCAATCGCGCTGCCGGCGAATTCGATCGCGTAGCCCGCGCCGCCTGATGCGCCGTATTTGCCGATTAAAGACAACACCAGGTCTTTTGCGAACACGCCTTGAGCCAACCGCCCCTCGCAGCGAATGCGCATTGTTTTTGGCCGGCGCTCCTCCACGGTTTGTGTCGCCAATGCCTGCTCAATGCCGCTCGAACCAACTCCCCACGCAAGCGCGCCGAGGCCGCCCAGCGTGCAGGTGTGCGAATCGCCACAAACCATCGAGGCACCCGGCTGCGCGATGCCTTGCTCGGCCGCGATGACGTGGGTGATGCCCTGCCGCGGATCGCGGATATCAAAAAACGTGATCGCAGAATCGCGCGCGCCATCGCGCATCGCGCGGATGAACTCTTCGCCGCCATTGAATTTGGTGCCATCGTCGCGCCCCGGATCGGTATCGACAATATGATCGATGGTGGCGAACGCGAGTTGCGGACGACGCACCGGAATGCCCGACAACTTCAAGTTGCGCAGCGCGACCGCTCCCGATCGTTCATGCAGGAATACGCGGTCAATGTGCAAGAGGTTGATCCCGTCGCCCAGATTGGCGACGAGATGCTCGTCCCACAATTTATCGATCAATGTGCGCGGCATATTTCCCTTGTATCCGATTGCCCGAATGCTATGTCGCGGGCACCGGTTTGATTTGGCGCGTGATGCGCGTCGACGCAATCAGCGCAAGCGTCACCAATGATTACCGCACGCGCTGGGCAGTGGCAACTTGTCCGGACATTTAGCCAGTATACTAAATAAATGAAATCCACCGCCAACCCGCGTTACCGGCAGATCGCCAACGAATTGCGCGCCAATATTTCGCGCGGCAAGTTCGCCGTCGGCACGCTGTTGCCGACAGAAATCGAGATCTGCGCGAAGTATGAAGTCTCGCGTCACACCGCGCGCGAGGCGCTACGCGTACTCACTGAAGAAGGTTTGGTCGAGCGCTACCAGGGACATGGTACCCGGGTGGTTGCCTCTGAGCCGCATGCATTCCAGCGCAGCATCAGCTCGATTGCGGATTTGATGCAATACGGCGCAACGACGCATTTGACTGCAATCAAAACATCGCGCATCGCCGCAGATGCCGAGATCGCGGCGCTGCTTCAATGCGATCCGGGTACCGGCTGCGTGCAGGTTCATTGCCACCGCAGCGAACGCAATGAGAAGATGCCTTTCTGCGTCACCGACGTGTACCGCGTGGATACCGGCGACGCGTTGAGCAAACGCTTGGCAAGCCTCAAGGATGCTGTATTCGCTATTGTGGAGACACTGTCCGTCAAGCATATCGGCCGCGTCGAGCAGCGCATCAGTGCGCGTCTGGTAGACGCCGACAGTGCAAAGGCGCTGGGAACCCCATTGAGATCACCGTGCCTGTTGATTGTGCGTCGGCACTTCGATTACAAAGGCCGCCTGATACTCGCGGCAGTCAATCAACACCGCGCCGCCGATTTTGTCTATGTGATGGATTTGAAACGCAGCGCATGAGTACGATTTGCTCGACAAAGCCGACGAGCTTCGCAAGGATTGACCTAAACACCTCGGCCGAACTCAGTGCAATCAAGCGTGGATTGCCGTTGCTTTCCAAACACGAAGGCGTATGGGACGGCTGGTATCGCCACTATGACCCGAATGGCAACAAAATCGATGAGCACCGCTCGCGTCTGGTGTGCCGCTTTCCCGACAATGGCGAACGACCGTATCACCAAACCAACTATTACAGTTGGGCAGAGTGTGTCGCGAACGCTGATCGATGAAGAACGCGTGGCGCTTAATTGGCGGCAGATCCAGGGTGAAACATTTGCGGGGGACCCGCTGACGTTTTAGCGCAGTGCATTGCACTTGGGGCCGCGCGATGTCCTGCTTGGTGAACTGCGAAACTCGACTACTGGCGGTCGTTTCCAGCCACTTTTGCTCCGAAACGCCCACCCGCGCTGGTGTTTCGCTCACCAAACATCAATTATCGATCCGGCCAGCCTCGACTCGCCGACGTGTTCCGGCCACCAAATCGTAAACATTGAAGTCCGTCATCGCACGGCCATAGAGATGAAGACTCACGACGTGTGCGCTATTGGCAGAAACGCCGGTCACGTGTATGTGATCCGGATTGGGCACAAAGGTACTGACGGCACCCGGCGTCAATAAAACGATTCCGCCACTTGTGAGTTTGATCGCCTCGTCGCGGCCATCGTCGGGTGACAGGCGAACATAGTTTTGTTCTTCCAGCACGCCTTCGACGACACCCACCACACCCCAACTGCCGTGGTCGTGAATGGGTGTCCACTGCCCCGGTAACCAGACCAGCGCATACAGTGAAAGGTGCCCGTCTGATGCGCTGTAGATGAGATTTCGTGCATAGCCTTCGGCGCGGCTTTGCAAATGTTCTGCGCGCAACCATGTTTTCGCGTGCGTCGCCAGTTGCATCATCGGCGCCGCGAGGAGTTTGACAATTTCGGACGGCGGCACCGATCCGGAACCGCTTGCGGCGGCGCGGTTGATGAAGTCTTCCACCACGCTCGTCTGTGCAATTGCGTTGGCTGGCTCTGCTGCGCTCGCTGCTTGCTTGCGGGGGTGTTGGCCACCTATTGTCATGGAGGATTGTCCTGAACCATCGCTGCGTTGTAATCTGAGACCTTCGTTGAGAAATAATACATCGGTTATCGGCATGTCGTTCGCGTGACTTGCATCGTTTGATTTTCTGAAATGGCAAGCTCATCGGCCAAAAGAAACGCACAGAATGTGCGATTGAAATACGTTGAAACTTTTTATTGACTCGTCATCCCGGCGAACGGTGGCAGTCGAAAGATGATTGCCGTTACGATGACACAACCTCTTTTGAAATTCGATTTGCAAAATGTTCAATTCCAATCTTGAGTGAACCCATGAACACACCTCGTTTCGATGTCATCGTCTTTGGTGCCACCAGCTTTGTTGGCCAGATTCTTTGTCGGTATTTGCTCGAACAATTTGGCAGCGCAAAAAAACCGGGCGCTCGTACGTTGCGTTGGGCGATCGCCGGGCGATCTCGCGCCAAGCTCGATGCCCTACTCGCACAATTAGGCGTCGATGCAGACGCAGTGCCGGTATTGCTCGCCGACGCCGATGACGAAGCAGCACTGACCATACTCGCCCGCCAAACCCGCGTGGTGGTTTCTACTGTCGGCCCCTATGCGCTCTATGGCGATACGTTGGTCAAGGCGTGCGCGGAAAACGGATGCGATTACTGCGATCTCACCGGCGAAGCGCATTGGGTGCGCAAAATGATCGCGCAACACGAGGGCACCGCACGGAAATCCGGCGCGCGCATCGTGCCGAGCTGCGGCTTCGATTCGATCCCTTCTGATTTGGGCGTGTGGTATTTGCAGCAACAATCGATGTTGCATTACGGCGAAGCGTGTGTGCGCGTGAAGATGCGGGTGAAAGCGATGCGCGGCGCAGCCTCCGGCGGAACCGTCGCCAGCATGTTGAATATCATTCGCGAAGCGACGAAAGATCCGGCCTTGCGACGTGAGTATGCAAATCCCTATTCACTTTGTCCACCCGGAACGGTGCCAAAAACGCGCCAACACAATATCAAAGGCGCTGAACATGACGCCGATTTCGGATGCTGGATGGCGCCGTTCGTCATGGCTGCGATCAACACCCGCGTGGTGCTGCGAAGCCATGCGTTGCGGGGATATGTCTATGGCAGCGATTTTCGCTACGACGAAGGCATGATGATGGGAAAGCGATTTGCGGGGCAGGCGCGCGCATTGGGCTTCACGGCGGGACTGGCCGCATTCATCGCCGGTGCCGCCATCGCGCCGACACGCTGGTTGATGGAAAAAACCATTCTCCCCGCGCCGGGCAGCGGGCCGAGCGCGGACGCGCAGCAAAAAGGTTTCTGGGATTACCGGTTCATCGGCCACACGAAAGACGGGCGCGACCTCAACGTGAAAGTCACCGGTGATCGCGATCCGGGGTACGGATCGACCGCGAAGATGCTGGGCGAGGCGGCGACATGTTTGGCGCTCGATGTTTCGAAATCGGCGGTGGGCGGCGGATTCTGGACGCCTTCCACGGCGATGGGGGAGGCGTTGTTCTTTCGGCTGGGGAAGTATGCGGGGGTATGCTTTGAGACAACTTGATCCGATACTTTGTGCTATCATCTCTGCCTTCACATTGATATCACGAGTGAGATCATGGCAAACATGAGTATTCGCGGCTTGGACGAAAAGACAGTGAGGCGGCTAAAGAAACAGGCTGCGCAGGATGGTGGAAGCGTCAATAGCTTGGTACTGCGTGTTTTGCAGGGTGGAGATGCCGCACGCAAACCCAAAATCCTGCAAACCTTCAACGATCTTGATGAGTTGGCAGGAACGTGGGGCAAAGTGGAGGCAAGCGCCTTCGCGCGGGACACGGCCGCATTTGCCATCGTCGATCCATTGCTTTGGAAGTAACCCATGCGCGTGATCGCGTTGGACACTAATGCCTATGCCGGATTCAAGCGCGGCCAATCGGACATAGTCGCGGTGTTGCGGCATGCCCCCTCGATTCTCATTTCCGCAACGGTATTGGGAGAACTGCTGGGCGGTTTCGCGGCCGGTCAGAGACAAGCGGCAAATCGCCTTGAATTGGCGAAGTTCATCGATAGCTCGCGCGTCACGGTGGTTCCGACTACGGCGACGACGGCAGATTTTTATGCGCTGGTCTACGCAGCACTCCGCCGCAAAGGCACACCAATCCCAACCAACGATCTCTGGATCGCTGCCAGCAGCCTTGAACACGGTGCCGCGCTATTGACGCTCGACGCGCATTTTCAGCAGATCGACGGGCTGCGCACGGGCACGCGCCTTGAGGATTTTGTTCCGTGAGCACCTGTGCGACAAGACACTTGCCAACGCAGTGAATCGCCCTCCGAGTTTTGGCGAAGTGCCGCGTGGCAAGGTTGCCGGCATTGGCAGAAAATCCAAAATTCGCTTTTAGGCTACAATGGCACTACAATATGTTTGAACTGAGAACCTACGAAAGCGTTGCTGGAAAATCGATATTCACCGAATGGCTGCAACAGTTGCGTGACCCGCACGCTCGCGCCCGGTTCGATGTTCGCCTGAATCGCCTTGCGCGTGGACTATTTGGCGATGTCAGGGTTGTCGGTGAGGGCGTTACGGAACTGAAAATCGATTGGGGGCCGGGCTATCGAGTTTATTTTGGACGTAACGGGCGCGCGCGTCATCTTGCTACTTTGTGGCAGCGATAAACGAACACAACAGATAGACATTTCTCATGCCATCGAATACTGGAAAGACTATCAAGCGCGCGGCAAGTAAGCCCGTCAAGGCCACTGCGCGCACCACCGCGTCGCGCAGCGCACCGTACAAGCCGGTACAACATGAATGGCTACGCAAAGACGCGAAGCACGCGGCGGCATTTCTCGAAGCCGCAATGGAAACGGGTGACCCCGGCGACCTCATGGCAGCGCTACGCGACATTGCCGAGGCACACGGCGGGATCACCGAGATCGCCAAGGCCACCGGGCTGAATCGAGAAACGCTTTACCGCACGTTGTCGAAAAAAGGCAATCCGCAATTGTCAAGCCTGATTCCGATTTTGCAGGCAACCGGGCTGCGCATTTCGATTGCGCCGTTGAAGCGGGCGGCGTAGTCCGGTAGAAACACCCGCCTAGGTTCGCTACCGAAAACCCGTCCCCTTTGCGGGTTGGCGCGGCTTCTCACCAAGGGAGTGTAGGGGAGCTATGGCTACTAAAAAGCTACGGGACTATCATTTTACCGGCCCGAACATGGTACTGATAGGAAGCTATGGGAATCTAGGATTCGAACTGCAAGAATATTTGAGATCGCTGCTAGACCTGTGGCTTGCCCAAGAAGAGATCAAGCGCGAAAACGCTGACGATAAACTAGGCCTCTTCATTGACCTTTGGGAGAAAAAAACGCCTCTCCTAGAAAAGGCCAGAACAGTTGCCGGCGACGCCCAAATTTGGGCTGCCGCAATTCTCGCATTCGCTGGCCGAGATCACGAGGCAGTTTTCACCGCTTACGATCAACTCATTTTCGGAATCTTTGCGGAACACAACGCGGAAATGGGCGTTACTACTGAAGTACTGCTGAAACTTACAAAGGTAAATAAAGTGACCCAAGCAAAGTTAGCCAAACTGGGTAGGCGGGCGGCAGGGGATCGTGACCTGTTGATTGCCAAGACAGACGCGGCAATCGCTAAGAATCCAAAGCTCACGCGGGAGCATTTGGCCGAGAAGTTTTCAAAAGATCCAGCCATCAACCTCAAGAAAACGCAGATCAAGAAACATTATCGCGAATGGTATTCGCGACTTGGGTGGCCAAAGTCGGCGGGCGGGCGAAAGCCAACCCGTCGGAATACTTAGCGACTACTGAATACTCGTCGCATGGTTCGCGACGGGTTTTGCTTTCTCTATTCTGTTCCACAGAGATGACATTGTGTCTACTCAGACAGAAACAGGAAAGCCCAATGAATATTCCAAATCAAGCCGACCAGACGGTCGCAGGATGGAAAATTGCCGACTGGTCGCGAGCAATTAGCATCTCGCGTGCTTCGTTCTACTTGCTGGTGCAAAGGCCACGAACGGTGAAACTTGGACGGCGAACCGTCGTTGTCGAGCCGCCATTGGACTACTTGGAGCGCATAGCGTCTTCAGCGGACGTGAAATGAGTGGCGCGCCTGAGCCGCCGGCGCCTTATGAAATTCCTGTGTTTTGCGGTACACGACGGCCTGATGTCGGAATTGCCAGGAAGCAAGCGCTGCAATGTGAGGCAGATGCCTCAAAACACCACGCGAGCTACGCAGGTTTACGCGTCAGGGGCAAACACTTACCGAACCATTACTGCGTCCCAAAGATTTCTCCCTTGACGCCTGATGGCGACAAAACAGCAATTGCAACGACTACGGATGAAGGCAAACCGCGTCCGCAGGCCGCAATATTGATCGACATCGGAAATCAGCACACACTCTTCTATGACCTCGGAGGTGACGCTTACGCCAAGCATGGAAACGGTGCAGTCTGCGCTGTTGACAGTTCCGAGTACAAGCAAATACTAGGCGGCGAGTTTTATCGGCTGACCGGCAAAGGTGCGAACGGACGCGCATTGGCGGATGCTGTGAATACACTTGCTGCCATTGCCAAGTTCGACGGAGTTGCTGCGCCGGTCTTCACGCGAGTTGGCGAGTTTGCCGGCGGCATTGTCATTGACACCGGCCAGCATGATTACGTAAGCCATGTTGTCACTGTGAACGGCTGGCGTATCAGCGAAAGCCCGCCAGTTCACTTTCGGAGAAGCGGCAAGCCGCTGGCTCTCCCCCTGCCAGGCAATGCAGACTTCAGTTTCCTCTGGAAATATTTGAATGTGCGAGCTGCTGATCGGGTTCTTGTTGCAGCGTGGCTGCTATCCGCGCTCAGACCACGCGGACCATATCCCGTCTTGGTTTTGATCGGTGAACAAGGCAGCGGCAAGAGCCGCACCGCGCGCGCGCTCAAGGCGTTGACTGATCCAAGCGCATCACCACTCAGATCGCCGCCAAAGGAGGAACTCGACTTGGTGGTGGGGGCGATTTCTAGTTGGGTGCTTGCCCTCGACAACCTATCTGGTGCAAGCCCACAAATGTCAGATGCTCTTTGTCGGCTGAGTACAGGCGGCGCACTTTCTGGACGAACGTTATATACAAACGCCGAAGAGACGCTGATCGAGGTGCAGCGACCCGTCATCCTCAACGGTATTGATGATCTGGCAACTCGGCCAGACCTGGCTGAACGCAGCATCGTTCTTGAGCTACCTCAAATTGCGCATCGCGTCACTGAACAGGACCTTGATGCCGGCTTTTTGCGCGATGCCGGCGCCATCTTTGCGTCCCTTCTGGATGGTCTCCAACTCTCGCTGCGTGATGCCAGCGGCCTCGACATTGGCCACCTGCCTCGGATGGCCGACTTCGCCAAATGGGCGGCTGCGGGTGTTCCTGCGCTTGGATTTACTTCTAACGATTTTCTGGAGGCATACCGCGCAAATCAGGACGGCGCTATCGAATCGGGATTGGACTCTTCGCCTGTTGGTCAGGCAGTTCGCAAATTTATGGAAGTGCGTGCTGATTGGACTGGCCCAGTCTCTGAGTTGACGCGTGAACTAGCGAATATCACTGATACAAACTCGCCATCGTGGCCTCGATCGCCAAAGGGATTGCTCAATGCATTGCGCCGCCTCGCGCCTTCGCTGCGCCATACAGGGATTAGTTGGGACCAGAGCCGGACCTCCACGCAGCGCGTTATCATGCTACGCAGAGACGCCGGACAAGCGTCATAAGCGTCACAAATGTCACCACCTATTGACGGAATGACACTTGTGACGCATTAGAACTTGAATGCATACTATGTTCTTTCCGTATGCACCGTCGTTGCAGTTGGTGAGAAAGGATCAAGCAGTCTCGCCACGATGTGCAATGCAGTACCAACATATGGAGGGTGTCATGCGCACAAAACTGGCAGCTTCGACAGCGCTATTATTGGTTGCACTGTCCACCCAATGTTTTGGCCAGCAAAACTGCGGGA
>JAYTUX010000577.1:0-9840 GCA_043744315.1 Betaproteobacteria bacterium
GTTGGGCGTTGGGGCTACGGCTACGGCAACCGTTGGTCCGGACATCATCGCTGGCGGTAATGTCATCCGCTGGTTTTGCAGGCGCAATGCAGAGTGGTGTCTAGACGCTTACGATTCAAATAGACGTCGCACCGCATCTGCGTCGTAGCGGTAAATCTGATTGCAGATGTCGTCCCGTACTTCGATATACCCAAGTTCGGCGAGCGTTGCGTCGACCTCGTCCCGGCCGAGGGAGCGCAGCAAGTTATCGACCTTTTGAGGGTCGCGCTTGCAGCCATGGGTAACGAGTTTTGGTTCGAATACCCGCACATCTTCTTCGTGAAACAGCCGTGCCAGCAAGGATTCGGCATCCAGTGTGGTGAGTTCGCGCTCGTTCACACTAGCGGCGAGCTGCTCGACGCGCGCCCAGCCATCGGCGTCTTTGATGTCCGCGTTCGGCAACTTTTGCAGCAGCAGCGCGCCGGCACCGGTCGCATCGGCGGCGAGCCAGAGGTGCGTCGGCAACTGTTCGGATTGGTCGAAATAGTGTTCGAAACATTCCGCCACCGATAAGCCCGAGACCGGCACGATGCTTTGGTAAATCTGCGTCGAGTTGGAGTAAGTCAAAGTCATCGCGAGTGTGCAACCTTCGACCCACTCGGCGAAACTCACCGCATCATTTTTGAAATCGGTCGCGGACATGCCTCGCACAGCAAGTGACTCGGTACAGTCAAGCACCGCCAGCGGCCCGGTATAGACGCGTTTGCCATTCGCCGTTGTCGCGTCATCAGGTTTGCGCTGGATCTGTAACGCGGCCTTGCCCGGCTGCTTCAGGCCCGCGCCAACGAGCACGGCCACGCAGGCCATTTCGCCCAGAAATTGTTTGATATTGGCGGGATAGTGGCGGCTGATATGCATGTCGCGCCAGACGTCAGTCAGGCGCACTACCTGTCCGCGGATATCGAGGTTTTCGAGGGTGAATCGGCGACTATAATTTTGACGGACGGGCATCATTTAGTGTAGCAACTTTTTCTGGTGGGTCTGCGTTGCGCGCAATTTGTAAGGGGGCGAAAAGACATTCGACAAACCCAAAGGGTCGATTTTCGCACCACCAATTTTAGACAGGACGACTTCATGATGCCATTTTCAAGTAGCACACAATTTCCGTCATCGCCGACAGGTGCCGCCAGAATCGCCGTTGCAATCATCGGTACATTGGCGGCGTTTGGTGCGGCAGCCGGGGCGTTCAACGAAACCAATGGTGTTGCCATCGACGGCTACGACCCGGTCGCCTACCTGCAAGAAAAACAGGCGACGAAAGGCCATGCCGAATTCACCAATCGCTTCAAGGGTTCAGTGTTTCATTTCAAGAGCGCCGCCAATCGCGACACATTCGCCGCAAACCCCGAGAAATTCGCGCCGCAATATGACGGCTACTGTGCGTTCGGCGTGTCGCGCGGTTACAAGGCCGTGACGTCACCCGACGCATTCACGGTCGTCGATGGCAAGCTCTATCTCAACTTCAATGCAGAGGTGAAGTCGATGTGGACCAAGGATATGTCGGGCCTTATCGGCAAGGCGGATGCCAACTGGCCAACCGTGGAAAAAACCACCAAAGTGATGCGTTAGCGGCCTGCCGGACTTAAGCAATCGGCTGCAAAATGATCTGGCCGGTGCAGATTCCGCCGCTTTTCTGCGCCAATGGAACAACCATTGGCTTGAAAATCGTCAAAATCTGCTCTCGCCCAGCTCATTTTTAGTTACTGCATAACCTAAAGGTTAGCCTTCTCTGAAACTTCGTTTTCGCTTCGATTCCTTAAGTCCGACAGGCCGTTAACGTTTCTTGATTTTCGTTGGCGGCAACGCCATCCAATCCACTTCGCTTGCGAACCAATCGCGAAACGCCCGCACCTTGCGACTATTGGCGTGCTGTGGCAGGCAGACCAGATGGTAGCTGTTGGCTGATTCAACTTCGACATCGAATAATTTCACCAGTTTGCCATTCGCCAGATCGTCGCCAATCAATGAACGGCGCACCAGCACAATGCCTTCACCGGCGATCGCCTGCTGGATGAACAGCGCAGCATCGTTGTAGTCGATGCCGCTCACTGGCGGCGCCATGTCCAGTCCGGCTGCCGCGAACCATTTTTCCCAAAGCGTTGGCTCATTGCGCATCAGCGGCAATCCCGCGAGCTGTGAGGGGTTGGTGGGCAACTTCCCGCGCCGGAATGTCGGGCTGCAAGCGAGGAAATAGGTATCGCCGGCGATCAGCTCACTGTGGAAACCAGGCCATGGGCCGACGCCAAAGCGGATCGCGACATCGACGCCGTCGGTGGTGAAATTGGCGCGCGTTTGCATCGCCTCCACCGCGATTTCGTATTGCGGATGCGCCTCCAGAAATTTGCCCAATCGCGGCATCAGCCAGCGGCTCGCAAACGATGGCAACACGCTGATTTTCAGTTTGCGTTCGCGCTCCACCGGGTTCAGTGCATCCACTGCGTCAGCCACTTTAGCGAGTGCCAAGCGCACCGCGTCAGCCAACCCCGCCCCTTCCGGCGTCAAGACCACGCGCCGGCCCTCACGCGCGAACAATGCCACGCCGAGGTGATCTTCCAGCGAACGGATTTGGTGGCTGACGGCGCCGTGCGTGACATGCAACTCTTCCGCCGCCGCTGAAAAACTCTGCAAGCGCGCAGCCGCTTCGAGCACGGGCAGGGTGGTCATGGGAGGCAATCGTTTGGTGGCCATATTGTGTGAAAAAAATTCAATTTACGTGTCAGAAATGATCGATTGTGCCGGTCGCGCGTATAACCTAAAGTGCCTTCAAGCGGAGAAACCGCCCAACCATCAACGAGCAAATTATTTCACATTTTGGCAAAAGAGGCAGACCATGAAATCCATGAACTTCAATCTCGGCGAAGGCAACGATATCCGTCTTGCCTTGAACGCCCATCAAGTCGCATCGACCACCGAAGCCCGTGGCTTGGCATTGGAAGTGATGCGTGGCAGCGTCTGGATCACGTTCGAAGGTTGGCAAGAGGATCTGGTGCTCAATCCCGGCGAACGATTGCCGATCAATAGGCGCGGTCGCATGGTTATCCAGGGGTTAGCAGACAGCGAGATGCGTTTTTTGCGCCAACCCCAAACCCTTGCTGCGCCATTCAGCGCATACCCGACTCCCGGCATCCGCAACCAGCAGTCTGCATGCGACGGCAACGGCTACTCGGTCGATTGCTGGCGCAATCTTGTTGGCGGCATGTCGGTCGGGCGGCTGAATATCGATATGCCCATTTGAATCCTGTTCGGCGACAATGATCGCCGTGAACATCAAGACAAATTCCCCAAGTGCCGACTGGATTCTTTATCTGCTCGAATGCGAAAACGGCAGCTACTACGCGGGCATCACCACCGATCTTGAGCGCCGTTTCGCCGAACATGTGTTTGGTGTTGGGGCGCGCTACACCAGATCCAATCCGCCGCTGCGCGTGGTGGCGGTGAAAGAATTTCCGGATCGATCGAGTGCGTCGCGGGCGGAGGCGGCGTTGAAGAAATTACCGCGCGCGGCGAAGGTGGGGTTTTTCGCGGCTTAGGCGGACTCAATCAACTTCACTGCCATCCTGAGCGCAGCGAAGGATCTCGGCAATGGGAGCGAGATCCCACACTGCGCTCAGGATGAAAGTACTTACTTGACGAGCGCTAAATTTTAAGCGCTCAATGCTTCACCGATCGCTTCAAATCCCCCACCCGATACGCCTCGCTCGCAAGCTGGTAATAGCCGATCGCCTCTTCAACTAGATGTTCTGATAGCGCATCCATCGGCGCCGGTTTTCCGCTCTCGGCATCGACCACGCGAAAACGTGCGTTAGGCTTCAGTTCAACGATGCGCCCGCTCTCGTAATAGCCGACGGTCTGATAATTTGCCATTAACGCACGCTCGTGCGTGGTGCCCTCGCGCAAGATATCCTGGCCGAAAAATCGCGAGCGGTAAGAAATGTTCAGCAGGCCGAGGATCGTCGGCGGCACGTCTATTTGCGAGGCGATGGTTTCCACGCGCTGCGGCATCACATGTTTCGGCGCATAAATCACCATCGGAATGTGATAGTTCTCCAGCGGTAATTCCTGGCGACCGCGCCCCTTGTGTGTGTGGTCGGCGACGATCACAAACAAGGTGTCGTCGAACCACGGTTTGGCGCGCGCCTCCTCGATGAATTTACCGATTGCCCAATCGGTATACTTCACGCCACCTTCGCGCCCGGTTTTGCTGGGGATATTGATGCGGCCTTCGGGATAGGTAAATGGCCGGTGGTTGGTGGTGGTCATGATGTGCGCAAAGAACGGTTTTTTCACCGCGTGACGTTTGTCGAGTTCGCGCAGTGACAGGCTGAACAAATCCTCGTCGGCCACACCCCATATATTTTCAAAATGAATTTGATCCGGCTTCAACGCGGTGCGATCAATCACTGTGTACCCGTTGCCCGAAAAAAACGCGTTCATGTTATCGAAGTAACCGTAACCGCCATAGAGATAAAGTGACTCATAGCCGTTATCTTTGAACACTTCGCCGATCGAAAATAGATTCGCGTTGTCTGGGCGCTTGACGATCGAATGGCCGGGCGTGGGAGGAACGGAAAGTGTCAAGGCTTCCAAACCACGTACCGTGCGCGTGCCGGTGGCGTAGAGTTTGGTGAAGAACATGCCTTCCGTGGCGAGTTTGTCGGTGAACGGGGTCAGGTCTTGTTTATTGCCAAACGCCGCCATGAATTCGGCACTGTAACTCTCAACCGAAATCATCACTACGTTCAGCGGCTTGCGTTCGCCCGCGCCGACGATATTGCGGATGTACGGGCGCTGCGAGAGCGTGACGGGCACGCGTTTGGCTGCGATGTCGCCAGCCAATTTTGCAACGGCCTTGGTGCGCGGCAATGTCTTGTAAAAACGTTCGTAATCGATTTCGTTGGCCCAGAACGCATGCCAGAAATCGAAGTAACCGTTGCCGGCGAGTTCATTGGCCTGCGCGTCGGATGAAAATTCCTTGTACTTCGATTCCATGATCCACACCGCGAGCGGCGGCAATGCGATCAGAATGACCGCGGCAATCCAGCGGTGGCGCGTCGCGAGTGCGCCCGCCCACCATGGCCGAAGCGCGCGCATCAGCACCCACCACAGCACCATCACGACCACGCCGACGCCGCCGAACAGCAACGGCATGTTGTATGACTCGCGGATATTGCCGATCACCTCGTTGGTGTAAATCAAATAGTCGACGGCAATGAAATTGAAGCGCGAGGCGAACTCGTTCCAGAACGTGAATTCGGAGAAGCCGACGAACACCATTAACAGCAACAACGGCAACAGCAACGCGAGCATGACGATGCGTAGCGACGCATGCCGCGCGTTCGGCCACGCCAGCAACAAAAGCCCGATCGGGGCGAGAAAAAATGTTGCCACGCCAACATCGAAACCGAGCCCGATCGCCAACGCCGGCACCAGCCGCCATGGCATCAGCGCGCTCGATTCGCCGTTGAATATCGCCAGGCCAAGCCTAACGGCGGCATTGAATGCGAGGAATGCGAGCAGCAATATCCACAAAACCCGCAGCCGGTGCGGGAGGGCTCGAGCAAGAATTTTTTTCACGTAGGGCCTTGGCAGAAATGGTTCGCGGGATAGTTTCCGCGACGCCATTATCCCTCTATGTGGCGGAAATCATCGCCGCCGTGCAAAGCCATACCGATTCGGTTAACTCCGACCGTATGCGAGCGCAATCTCACGTCAAACTCAAGTACTGTTGCGGCGTTCCGGGTGATTTTGCCGGGCACTGCCCGCCAATTGGCGGTCTAGGTGATTTGGGTACGTCTATCTATCCGTCTTTCCGGCGAAGGCCGGAATGACAAAAATTTGAGGGAAATGGAAGAAGTCATTTGAATCGAAACATTGCGTCTGTTGCGTCGCAACGATTGCATTCGTCACGACATTCGCAAAGCCCCTCAACCTCCGCGCAGCAATCGCGCCGGCAACATTACAATCGAGCGCAACAATGCGAACACGCCATCCACCGCAATGCCAATCAATCGAAATGGCAGCGTGATCAGCCAAACAAACGGATACAGCACCAGCGCAATGATTGCGAGCGGCCAGCAGAGAACCAGGAGAATGAACCAGAGCAGAAATTTCATCGCAACTCCCTTTCCACAATTATTGTTTGCGCCACTGGTGCGCGGCGAGTAAGCAGTTTGAATATGCGCTGTCTCGCAGAAACAATCATCTTTAATGGGACGAATCGCGGGTGGCGGTATCTGGACCGCACAAATTCGGCGATCAAATGGATGCGTTGTCAAAGGCATTCATTGTCCGATTGGGCAGAAAATACCTGCCTCGGTCGCCTTTCCAATCATTTGCTATGCTCTCCCGCGTACGGAACAATCTCGGGAGCGGTGTTGTCAGCGAATAAGTCCGATTTTTTGGAAACGGGGATGCCTGGATCGACTGACCCGCCGGATCGCATTCAGGAAATCCGCCACGCGTTTCTCGATCGGCTCTGGATCGGCATGCTGGTGATCGCGCTGGTGGGTGCCCCCGCGTCGGTGGCGCGCGCGCAGGTCACCGGCTGGCACCCGGTGTATGCATTTCATTTGGCGCTTGGCGCGCTGGTGGTCGCCTTTTTTCTCGCGCGACAATATATTTCCTACGCCGCCAAACTGAAGATATTGTTGGCGCTGTTCGCGGCGATCGGCGCGAGTGGAATCTTCACGATGGGCCTGCTTGGTTCTGGCGTGTGGTTTCTCATCATGTGCAGTTTGTTGACCAGCACTTTCTTTCCGCTGCGCACCGGCGTGATTGTGGTCGTCCTATCGGACGTTGTCTTGATAATCGCGGCATTCCTGTTTACGCAGGGCATTCTCAAGGTTCCCTTCGACGCCAATTTGTACCTGACCAGTCTGTCGGGCTGGATGTCGTTGCTGATTTCCGCGGCGATCATGCCGTTTCTGGTCTTCACCGCCTTTGGCGTGTATCAGGCAACCATCGTCGATTTGGTTCGCGAAATCGAGCAGCAGCGCGATACCATCACCGAGCTTGCAGGCAAGGATCAGTTGACCGGCTTGCCTATGGCCAAACTCACGCAGGATCGACTGCAAATGAAAGTGCATTCGGCATTGCGCAGCGGTGCCCGAGTCGCCGTCATGTTTGTCGATCTCAACGGCTTCAAACATGTCAACGACACCTGGGGCCATGACGCCGGTGACGAATTGCTGCGTACCGTCGCGGAACGCCTGCGTGAATGTGTGCGTGGCGAAGATACGGTCGGGCGCGTCGGCGGCGATGAATTCGTCGTCATCCTCGGCAAGTTGAATCACCGCGACGAGGCGATTCCCATTGCCGAGAAACTCGTTGCCAGCATTTGCCGCCCCGTAACCTACGCCGGTCAAGCGATGCCTTGCGGCGCCAGCATCGGCATCTCGATTTTTCCCGAAGACGCCGCCGATCTGGTCACCTTGCGGCGTTTGGCGGATCGTGCGATGTATCAAGTGAAACGTGCCGGAAAATGCGGCTTCGCATTTGCTGACAATTCGCCGTTGAGCGATATGGGTGGGGCGGGAAAATAATTTGCGGAAATTTACGCAAGGCGTTTGACCGGCGCCGAGCCTGCCCCGGCATGCCTTCGTGAGTGTGTGGACTTGAAATGACGCATCGCGGAGAAAGCGGGAACGACAAGATTTTTTACAACCGCTACTTGATCTTAACAGCCTCCACTTCCAATTGCGCGACCAATTCATTCATCTGATCGACCACGGCCTGTACCGTTTCTCGCTTGGATAAGTCCACGCCCGCCTTTTGCAATTGCTTCATCGGATGATCGTTGCCGCCGCTCTTCAGCAGCGTCAAGTAGCGCTCGGTTGCCGCCGCGCGCGCAGCGGCATCGCCGGTGGTCATGTCCTTGAACAACTTGGCGGACGAGGCAAAACAGGTCGCATATTGATACACGTAATACGGCGTATTGAAGAAATGAGGGACGCGCGACCAGGTGTATTGGTAGCCGTCGTCGATGATCAGCGCGTCGCCGTAATAATCCTTGAGCAATTTCAGATAAATATTGCTGAGCACCTCCGCCGTGATCGGCTTACCCTGCTCGACCAATTTATGCGCCTGCAATTCGTAATCGGCGAATAATACCTGCGTGTAAAACGTGCCGACAATCGAATCGACGGCATGCTGCAACAACAGGAAACGTTGTTTCGGATCGGTGGTGGTCTCCAGCAGCTTGTTCAACAGGAATCGTTCATTGGTGGTCGAGGCGACTTCACCGACGAAAATGGTGTAATCCGCCGTGACAAAGGGCTGCGTTTCGTAGGAAAGCACCGTGTGCATCGCGTGGCCGCCTTCATGCGCCAGCGTGAACAACGCGCCTTGCGTATCGTTGTGATTCAGCAGCATATAAGGGCCGACACCGTAGACACCGCCCACGTAGGCACCGGAGCGCTTGCCTTCGTTTTCATACACGTCGATCTGTTTGCCGGCGAGGAATTTTTTGTACTTCGCGGTGTAATCGGCCCCCAATGGAGCAACCGACGCCAGTACCGTTTCCTTCGCGTCGTCATACGGATAGGTTTTGTCGGTTTTGTAAATCGGTATCGAGGTGTCGTACAGGTGATTCGTCTCGAGCCCCAGTAATTTCTTGCGAAGTTTCATATAGCGCTGCAACGGGGCAGTGCCATTGCGCACCGTATCCACCAGCGTGTTGACGACAGATGGCGGCACCGCGTTGCCATCGAGTGCCGCCTCCAGCGTTGTCGGAAAATTGCGTGCCTGCGCGGTGAACCAGCCCTTCTGCATCACGCCGTTGTAAATGGCTGCATACGTGTTCGAGGTGGCCGCGTAGGCTTTGATGAACGCATCGAAGGCCTTTGCGCGGTCGGCCTGCACATAATTGGTTTGCAGAATCGTCTGATACACACCGGGCGACAGCGTGACTTCCCGGCCGTCGCTCAGCGTTGCCTTCGAGAACTTGATATCGGAGGTAGAGAGCTCCTGAAACGTGGACGTCGGCGTTTGATTGAAGCGTGCCGCATACGACAAGAGCTTCTCGCCTTTTTCGTCGAGCACATGTTTCTGCTGGCGATAATTGTCAAGAATGCTGAAGCGGTAGCTCGCGAGCGCCGGGGTTTCGCGGATCCATTTCTCCATGGTCGGCTGAGGAATTTTCAGCAACTCCGGCGTGAACCAGGCGGTGGCGGTGCCGAATTTGGCAAAGATCGCGCCGACCCGTTGAAACTTTCCCGAGATATCCTGGTTGCGCGTATCGACATCGCGCTGCAATTGCGGATAGCGATAGATCCGGTACTCGAGCATGCCGATTTCATCGAACGCCTTGTAGGCCTTCAGCAACGCGGCGGGGCCATTTTTCAACGTGCCTTTCATCGCAGCGAACGCATCCATCTTCGCCTCGGTTTCTTTCATGCCCGCCTCCCATGCCTGCCAGCTTGGGTAGATGGGTGAAAAATCCCATATGTATTGTGCAGGGATGTCGGCGCGGACTTGGGTCGCGGGTTTTGGCGCGCTGGCGGCGAGCGCGTGTTGGGCAAGCGTCAATGAAACGGCGGCGGCGAGGGAATGGAGGGCAAAGGGCTTGTTCATCGGATTAGTTCCCGTGAAAGGGTTAAAGGCTGATTGGCAAACGCGTCAACGCGCGCAAGAACGTCGAATTATCCCTGCGCGCGCGCGGCGGAGTGTGCCGATTTGTGACGATGACCATTTGGCGGGACACAAAAAATACTGTCATCCTGAGCGCAGCGAAGGATCTCGTCACAATGGCAAGATCCTTCGCTGCGCTCAGGATGACAGCGCGCCAATAGAGTCCGTCGTTCC
>JAYTUX010000578.1:0-2920 GCA_043744315.1 Betaproteobacteria bacterium
ACCGTCAGCGGCGCAGCGCTCATTTTTTGCAACGCATCTTCGGTGTGCGCGCAGGCGGAGCACTTGTAGGCGTAAATCGGCATGGCAGGCTTGGTTGCTTAAAAAAGGGATAACACCGTGCGCAAATTTGCGCAGGCGAATTAATAACTTGTTATTTTAACACAAGGACTTACAAGTGATTTCCGCACTTGTGCAGTGCCGCAATCTGATGTAAGCCGGTGGCTACTTGATGACGATATTTTCGAGGCCGGGTGGCGGATTCGGATATTGCATTTTCAAACTCGATAGCGTCTCAACCAGCACCGAACACACATACACATCGCGCACCCAATTGCGATCGGCCGGCACGATATGCCACGGCGCGTGCGGGCTCGAGGTGGCGTTGATTGCATCCTGGTAGACACGCTGATAGTCGTCCCATTTTTCGCGCGCAACCAAATCGCCGGGATTGAATTTCCAGGTCTTGGCGTCATCGTCGAGCCGATCCTGCAAGCGCTCTTTTTGTTCGTCCTTTGAAATATGCAGGAAGAATTTGAGAATAATCGTGCCTTCTTCCACCAGCATCGCTTCAAAATCGTTGATCTGCCGGAATCGCCGCTTGGCGGTGGCGTTGTCGATCCAGCCCTCGACGCGCGTGATCAGCACATCTTCATAATGGCTGCGGTTGAACACCACCATTTCGCCTTTGGCCGGCACGCGCTGATGCACGCGCCACAAATAATCATGATCCAGCTCGACCGCCGTTGGTGCCTTGAAGCTGGCGATATGCACACCCTGTGGATTGATGCCGGAAAAAACTTTGCGAATCACGCCATCCTTGCCGCCGGTATCCATTGCCTGCAATACCACCAGCACTTTGTGCTTGTGTTCGGCATAGAGAACCGTCTGCAATTCCACCAATTGCGCGTTCAATTTGGCGAACACGGCAACCGTTGCCGCCTTGTCGCCTTTGAATCCGCACGTCGATCGGGTATCGATGCCGGCAAGTTTGGTTTTGCCGTTGGCAATGATCGGGCGGATGAGCTTGCTCTCGTCGGATTTCGCGGTCTTGGCCATGGGTCGTGTTCCTGCGCGGGTGAAAAGTTGGGATGGGCGATGCGTCATAATCGCACATCGTTTCACCCATCACAAATGACATGATCCGGCTTGGCATCGACTTGGGCGGCAGCAAGATTGAAATCATCGCGCTCGATGAAAATGGCAATGAATGCCATCGACGCCGCATCGCCACGCCGCGCGATAGCTATGACGCGACCGTCGCGACGATGGTTGAATTGGTGCGTGGGGCCGAGACCGCATTAGGTTGCGAGGGCAGCGTCGGCATTGCCACGCCGGGTGCGCCCTCACGCCTGACCGGCAACATCAAAAACGCCAACTCGACCTGCCTTAACGGCCAGCCGCTGGTGAAAGACTTGCAGCGCGCATTGCAACGCGACATTCGCATCGCCAACGACGCCAATTGTTTTGCCTTGTCGGAAGCGACCGATGGTGCGGCGGCAGGTGCTGAAATTGTTTTCGGTGTCATTTTGGGCACCGGCGTCGGTGGTGGCGTTGTGATCAAACGTCAATTGCTGACCGGTGCGAATTCCATCGCCGGGGAATGGGGCCACAATCCGCTGCCCATATTTTCTGCTGCATCACACTCGAACGAATTGCCCGGCCACGCCTGCTATTGCGGCCGGCGCGGCTGCATTGAAACGTGGTTGTCCGGCACCGGATTGGCGAAGCACTTTTTGGAAGATACCGGTCGTGCGATGTCCGCCGAGGATATCGTCGCGCAGGCGGTGGACGATGCCCAATGCGAAGCGGCGCTCGTCGCGTATGAAGACCGCCTCGCGCGGAGCCTTGCCTCGATCATCAATGTGATTGATCCCGACGTGATCGTATTGGGTGGCGGGCTTTCCAACGTGATGCGCTGGTACGATACGGTGCCGCGCCGTTGGTCGCGCTACATTCTGAGTGACCATGTCGCGACCCGGTTGTTGCCGCCTAAGTTTGGCGCAACCAGCGGAGCGCGTGGCGCGGCCTGGCTGTGGAATAACGAACAATCACTCAATTAGGATTTGGCAATGACCCTTCCCACCCGTATGCGTTTTGTCGAAACGTCCGGCCCTGGCGCCGCTGACGTGATGCACGTATCCAGCGGCCCACTGCCGACGATTGGCGAAAACGACGTGCTCATCAACGTTGACCATGCCGGCGTCAATCGTCCCGACGTGTTGCAACGCTCAGGCAGTTACGCACCACCGCCCACCGCCTCGCCGATCATGGGGTTGGAAGTCTCCGGCACGGTTGCGGCCGTCGGCGCAAAGGTCACGCAATGGAAAATCGGCGACGCCGTTTGCGCGCTCACGCCTGGTGGCGGCTATGCGGAATACTGCGCCGCACCTGCCGCGCATTGTCTGCCGATTCCCGCAGGACTTTCAATGCTGGAAGCCGCCGGCGTGCCGGAAAATTTCTTCACGGTGTGGGTGAATGTGTTCGACACCTGCAAATTGAAAGCAGGCGAAAAAATCCTGATTCATGGCGGCTCTTCGGGCATCGGCCTGACCGCCATTCAATTGGCGAAGGCGTTTGGCGCGGACGTATTCACGACGGTCGGCAATGAAGCAAAGGCGGCGTTCTGCAAGAACATCGGTGCCGATCACGTCTTCAATTACAAGACGCAGGATTGGGCCGCAGAGGTGGCTTTGATCACGCAGAAAAAAGGCGTGAATGTGATACTCGATATGGTCGGCGGCAGCTACATCGAAAAAAACCTGCGTGTGCTGGCACTCGAAGGCCGCTATTGTTTCATCGCGTTTCTCGAAGGCGGGCAGGCAACGATCGATTTTCGACCGCTGATGATGAAGCGCCAAACCATCACCGGCTCAACCTTGCGCGCGCGACCGGATCATCAAAAGGCGGCGATTGCCGTTTC
>JAYTUX010000579.1:0-9814 GCA_043744315.1 Betaproteobacteria bacterium
ATTCCTCCAGGGCCGCAATCATGTCATCGCAAAGGTGGCAATAATTTCGCGACAATACCGTGAACGTTTTCACCGTCGGCTATTTGCCATCAGGCTTCACCACCACATAACGCGTGACGCCTTCGCGCTTGATCAACAACGCGATATTCTTGGTAGTGACCTTTGACGCCAACTCATTTAGCTGCGCACTGGTTTTAATATCGGTTGTATTGAACGCAAGGACGACATCACCCGCTTGTATGCCTGCACGTGCGGCCGCACCCTCGACATCGTTGACCATCACGCCGCCATCGACTTTGAGTTCCTTTTTGTCTTCGGCATCCAGATCACTAACGGTCAGACCAATTTTGTTTGGCTTCGCGTCTTTTTTATCCGGGGTTTTCTTGCTGCCAGCCTTGACGTCGCGCACCGGAGCCGGCGTTTCGCCGACAGTGATGGTCAGTTCTTTGATCGAACCCTTGCGCCAGATTGTGGCGGTGACTTTGGTTCCCGGTGCGATCGCGGCGATGGTGCGAACAACATCCGAATTTGAGTCCATCACCTTGCCGTTGATTTTCTGGATAACGTCTTGTGCCAACAAGCCGGCTTTGTCGGCCGGACCGTCCTTTTCGACATCCTGGACCAATGCCCCCTTGTCGTTCGGCAATCCCAGCGATTCGGCCAAATCCTTTCCGACCGCGCTAATCACGACAGCGATGCGACCGCGATTGATCTTGCCATTCTTAATCAATTGATTCGCAGTATTCATTGCGATATTCATCGGAATGGCGAACGAAATGCCGAGGTAGCCACCATTGCCGGAAAAAATCTGTGAATTCACACCGACGACTTCGCCCCTGAGGTTGAATAGCGGGCCACCGGAATTACCCGGATTGACCGCCACATCGGTCTGGATGAAAGGTGTCAGCGCCTCGCGGGATTCGCGGGCTTTTGCGCTGACGATGCCGGCGGTGACGGTATTTTCGAAACCAAATGGGGATCCGATGGCAAGTACCCATTCGCCGACGCGGACTTTATCAGAGTCGCCGATCGCCACTTTCGGCAAACCAGTCGCGTCGATTTTCAATACTGCGATATCGGTGCGCTCGTCGCTGCCGATGACTTTAGCCTTGAATTCGCGTTTATCGGTGAGGGTCACGATAACTTCATCGGCCTTCGCGACGACATGCGCATTGGTGATCACGTAGCCGTCCCCGGACATGATGAAACCCGAACCCTGGCCGTAATCCCGCAACGGCGGCTCTTGATCCGGCTGACTTCTCGGCGCATTGCGGCGCGGCGCATTTGGATTTTGGGGAGTCTGCGGATTCTGGCGAGGCTGCGCTTCCGGGGGCAGAAAGCGACGGAAAAACTCATTCAGATCGTCGTTATCGAATTGCGGAACACCGCCCGGGCGTTGGCTGCCGACACGCGCCTTGGTGCTCACATTGACGACGGCGGGACCATGCTTGTCCACGAGATCGGCAAAATCGGGAAGGTCTTTTGCTTTTGCGGGAAAACTGGCCGTTCCCGCCACCACCAAAAGAGTGGCCGCCGTCAACGTGGCGACCAACCATCCGGTCTTTTGCGAATCGAATTGCGCAATTTCGCGTGATGCTGACACCTGGTTACGTTTTGACATAATTTCTCCGTTTACAAAAAGTCACGCCGGGCCTTCGAAATCGGCACCGGCGCATTACCTGCGATGATAATCAATTCATTGACACTTCGGCGCTGTTTTAGCGTGTGCGCCTCACAACACCGTCGGCGATGCTTTGGACGGCGGCAAGCGGCACTTCACCCATCACCGTGATCTGATGATCCGCAACCGCGCGCATCGCAAACGACGTTGGCCCATCTTCTGCGATCACTGATGCCATTGAGTTGGGGGCGATTTGTGCACTTTCAACAAAAACCGACACACTCAACACGCCATCGGAAAAAACCAAATGCGATACCGGCTCGGTTCGTCCGATCAGGTTTCGCGTCATTTCCATGATTTTCCGGAATCCCGCGGGAAGGTTCCCGACTTGCCAGCCGGTATCCGTATCCTTGGCGGACTTCACCGCAATCTGGCGCTGCCACCCGGGTGCCTGTTCGTAACGGGATTTCAGTGCGTGCTTCGGGATACCGCCGCTTACGTCGAGTTGCGTAAACATGAATTGCTCGACCATCTGATTGCGGTCATTGAATAGCTTCGCACGCAGGATTAGTCCGGTACCGACTTCAGCGCAGAGTTTCTGCATGTAACGCATGGCGTCCTTAGGCTCAAGAATTACCCACTGACAATCGAGCCCGGCGATGCGTTCCGGCTGCCCCAGTTTCACGCGGTAGTTATCCGCAATCGTCTTGGCATTGCCGGAAATGAGGGCGGGAAAGAACCGACCGGTGGCACGCCGATCGATACTGACCGTGCGCGCTTCCGGCTTATAGCAAATCAATTCGTCATTGCGCCGGATGATTTCGGTGAGTGGGCCATCGAGCAATTCCAGCTTTTCATGTTCGACACCTTGTCGATCGAGGATGTGCGTGATGCGCGCTGTGCTGGCACCTTCAATCGTTTGATGAACATAAATGCCGGTGTACGGGAGTTCGCGCGCGGCACGGGAAATGCGATTCAACCAGTCGAGCGCAAGCTCGGTTTGCAATGGGCTGATATGCGGCAGCGGTACTGGAGCCAATGGTGAAGTCTGGGGCTGTGCGTGAACGGAGCTCGCCAAGGCTACCATCGCACCGGCAATGCCAATCGACACGGCACGCATCAGATGGATATTTTTAGGTTCGATATTTTTGAAATGGTCAATGCGCTTCATGCGATGCAAACTACGTTACTTTCGTCAACAAAATCGGACATTTATGAATTACGGACGCCGGACGCGCAATGACTCAACGGCCCGCCGCGCGCCGACTGGTATCGGTTGATTCGCGCGATTGATTGAGCGTTGCCGCCCGAAATGCGCCAGGATTGGCGAATTGCCGATGCACAACGAGATAATCGTTGACACGCAAATCCGCCTGTGCGCGCTGGATCGAAGGATCCGCTATCGGCTGCGGTGCGACTTGTTGAACGAGCGCAATCGGCGCAACACTGGCTCCTTGTTGCTGTTTGAAAGCGATCACGCCAATGGCGGAGACGGTCGCAACGGATGCAGCCATCGCCAAAGCCACTCTCGTGCGGCCATTGATGGAAGGCGTTTTTCTAATGGCCGCCGGGGCCAAAACCGTCGGCTCAAGCGCCAAACGGGCAAAAATCGCGTCAGCACAGGCATTGCCGCTTGCATCCTTTGACGTGCGCACCGGCATTGCCACTGTCTCGTCGCCACGCAAACACGCGCCGATCAAGTGATATGCATCCCAGTTTTCCCTCTGCGCAGAGTCGCCGCCGAGTACCTTGATCACGTTCATGGCTTCATCGCGTGGCAGTTCGCCATCCATCAACGCGGACAATTTTTCGCTCATTTACGTTTCCTTCCGATTGAATCCGACATCACCATCTGTGATCCTTTGAGGTGCCCATTTGCGGGCGCAACTGCTCGGCCACTGCCTCGCGCGCACGAAAAATCCGCGAGCGCACGGTACCGATCGGGCAATCCATGATCGTGGCGATTTCTTCGTACGAGAGGCCTTCAATCTCGCGCAGAATGATCGCTGTTTTTAATTCTTCCGGCAACTTGTCGATGGTCGAATTGACGATTTCGCCAATCTGTTTCGACATCAACTGCGCCTCGGGCGTTGCAATGTCCCGAAGCCCGCTCGCATCCTCGAACCCTTCCGCTTCCTCGGCATCATAACCGGTCGTGGTCGGCGCGCGACGGCCCTGCCCCATCAAGTAATTTTTGGCAGTATTGACGGCGATGCGATAGAGCCATGTGTAAAAAGCACTTTCGCCGCGGAAATTCGCCAGCGCGCGGTAGGCTTTGATGAACGCTTCCTGGGTAACATCCTGAATTTCGGTCTGATCGCGAATGATGCGCGACAAGAGTCGTTCGACCTTTCGCTGATACTTGATGACCAGCAACTCAAATGCACGCTTGTCGCCGGACTGAGCGCGCGTCACCAACACTTGATCGATTTCGCGATCGCTCATCGAACCCTTTCCCTGGCCGGCCGTGACATTGTGATTTTTTTCGACCGCATTTGCGGCAGCGTCTGTTGCCCGTGCAACCGCTCGCGCAGTTGCCTGCTTTGCCGCGCGCAAGGTTGCCTGCGACGCGGCTGAAACGCGCGCCGACATCGAGCCGCTCGACGGTTCATGGTCGTTTAACCCGATGGTGTCGGGTATTATAAACGCCAACCCTCCGATTGCTTCAGTCATTCGCCTATCCCCATGTCAGTTTCATTTAAGAATCCCACCTTGACCCATTGCCTCAATCGCGGAGATTTTGACTTCGCCTCTGGCTCCCCCATACAGACCGGAGGTTCGGCAAATAGTTCATTCCGGACGAGACGGGCGCTACTGAGTGCGGCGCGGCCATGAATCGCTACGACGTCCTGATTATCGGCAGCGGGCTCGCCGGCATGTCGCTGGCCTTGCGACTGGCGGCAACCAAAAAAGTTGCGCTGGTGACCAAGAATGAATTGCTGGACGCGGCCAGCGCTTGGGCACAGGGCGGCATTGCCGCAGTCCTTGGCGACGACGATTCGCCGGAAAATCACATCCGCGATACCCATATCGCAGGTGCAGGTCTTTGCAAGGATGAGGCCGTGCGCATGGTGGTCGAAAACGGTCGGCGTGCGGTGGAATGGCTGGTCGAGCAGGGCGTGCCGTTCACGCGAGAAAGTGGCCATGCCGAACTGCATCTGACCCGTGAAGGCGGGCATTCTCATCGACGCATCGCGCACGCCGCCGATGCGACTGGCAGTGCGGTTCAAAAAACCCTCGCCGGGCAATTGAAATCGCATCCCAATATCGAGGTGATCGAGCATCACATCGCAGTCGACTTGATCATGTCGTACAAAATCAATGTCGAACCCGCAACCGGTAGCGTTAATTACTGTCACGGTGCCTACGTACTCGACAACCGCAGCGGCAAAATATCGACACTGGGCGCGCAATTTACCGTGCTCGCAACCGGCGGTGCCGGCAAGGTTTATCTTTACACATCAAACCCCGATGTTGCCACCGGCGACGGGGTTGCGATGGGTTGGCGCGCGGGTTGCCGGGTAGCCAATATGGAGTTCATCCAGTTTCACCCGACTTGCCTCTATCACCCGGCCGCTAAATCGTACCTGATCACGGAGGCAGTGCGCGGCGAAGGCGGCCACCTGAAAATTCCCGCGACCGGTGAACGCTTTATGTTGGCGCATGACGAACGCGCGGAATTGGCACCGCGCGACATCGTTGCCCGGGCCATCGATTTTGAAATGAAAAAGCGCGGCATCGATTTCGTGCACCTCGATATCACTCATAAGTCGGCCGAATTCATTAAGCAACACTTTCCAAATATTTATGAGAAGTGTCTGGCGCTGGGCATCAATATCACCACCGACCCGATACCTGTGGTGCCCGCCGCGCATTACACCTGCGGCGGCTTGGTGGTTGATTTGCAAGGCCGCACCGACGTCGATGGTTTATACGCGATCGGAGAAGTCACCTGTACCGGTTTGCATGGCGCAAACCGGCTCGCCAGCAATTCGCTGCTGGAATGCCTGGTGTTTTCCGAGGCGGCTGAAAAAGACTTGCGCGACGCACCGATGCGAACCATTCCGTGTTTGCCGGATTGGGACGAAAGCCGCGTCACCAACGCCGACGAAGAAGTCATTATTTCGCACAATTGGGACGAGCTGCGGCGTTTCATGTGGGATTACGTCGGCATTGTGCGCACTGATAAACGCCTCGCTCGCGCGTTGCACCGGATCGATTTGCTTAAAGCCGAAGTCCACGAGTACTACGCAAATTTTCGGGTCTCCAATGACCTGATCGAGCTTCGCAATCTGTTGCAAACGGCGGAGTTGATTGTACGCTGTGCGATCGCCCGCAAAGAATCGCGCGGATTGCATTACAGCCTCGATTATCCCGATACCGCGGTGCTCGCCAAAGACACGATACTCACGCCATGATCGATGTACCGCGTCAATTTTTGTACACCACCGGTGAGATCCGCCAGATTGAAGCCGCGCATGCGAAAAAACATCCCAAATCGTCGCTCATGCGGCGCGCGGGTGCATCGGTCGCAAAACTTGCAGTTTCGCTCACCACCCGAAAAAAAGTTGCCGCGATTCTGGTGTTGGCAGGGCCGGGCAACAATGGCGGCGACGCCTGGGTGGCGGCAGTCGCGCTGAAGAAAGCCGGCAAACGGGTGACGGTATTGGCGTTGGGCGACCAAAAATTTGCCGATAACGCGGCGAGAACTGCCCATGCCGAATTCAAACGCGCGAAAGGCGATATTTGCGAGACGTTTCCCGATGATGAATCGTTCGACCTCATTATCGATGGGCTTTTTGGTATCGGACTTGCGCGCGCACCGGCAGGTGCATTTGCCGCCGCCATTACCCGCGCCAATGCATTGCGTCGCAAACACCGCGACGATAAATCGGTCACGCAGATTCTTTCCATTGATGTGCCCAGCGGGCTCGCCTCGGATACCGGTATCGCGCTTGGCGACACCATCGTCGCTGACTACACGCTGACCTTTCTCGGATTGAAACCCGGCCTCTATACGGCACAGGGCAGAGACTTCGCGGGCGACGTGCAACTGGACATGCTGGGTGTGTCCGCGACCGGCATTTGCTCCGGCGAATTATTGACGGTCGACAGTGTGTGCGATCTCATTCCTGTTCGCCGCCACCATTCGCACAAAGGGTCGTTCGGTAGTGTCGGCATTATTGGAGCCGCAGAGGGCATGGTCGGTGCCGGCGTCTTGGCGGCACGCGCAGCACTCTACATGGGGCCGGGCAAGGTTTTTTTAGGCATCGCTGCGAAGGACATTCCCGCGTTTGATCCGTTGAATCCCGAGGTAATGGTGCGCAAAGCCGATGAACTCGTGGCAGACGAATCATTGACCGCAATTGCCATCGGAATGGGGTTGGGCGTCGATAAATCTGCGCCGCGATTACTCTCAGCTGTGCTTGCCCGCAAATTGCCGACCGTGCTTGATGCCGACGCTTTGAATTTGATTGCGTCCACACCCGGGTTCGCGGCGGCGCTAGGCGTAAACTCGGAAAACACCAGCACTGGCGCGCCTTCACAGGCAGAAAACCCCCAATCGCCGCACCAGTCATCGACCTTTGTATTGACCCCGCATCCCGGCGAAGCGGCCCGGTTACTCAATGTATCCATCGCGCATCTTCAAGCCGATCGCGTGACCGCCGGCATCGCACTCGCGAAACGCTTCAACTCGGTGGTCGTGCTGAAAGGTGCCGGCACTGTCGTCGCCGCCAGCGATGGCCGCTATTTCATCAACACGTCCGGCAATCCCGGCATGGCATCGGGCGGTATGGGAGATGCGCTATCGGGAATGATCGTGGCATTTCTTGCCGAAGGTCTCGCAGCACTCGATGCCGCGAAACTTGCGGTGTATTTGCACGGTGCGGCGGCCGACGCGTGTTTCGCTCATGGTATGGCACCGCTGGGGCTGACGGCATCGGAAGTTATTTTTGAAGCGCGAATGTTGCTGAACGCCGGATTGGAGCACCCCGAGCATTGAGCGACAAACATAGACGTGAATTGTTACGCCGCCAGTTGCCGATACAGCCAAAATCCAACAGCAGTCAGCAGCAACGATGCCGCCAGATGCGCCGCCGCCACAATCATGGCCCACATTATTTCGCCGCGCTCGATCAGACCAACGACTTCAGCTGAATACGACGAGAATGTCGTCAGTCCGCCTAGAAATCCGGTGATGATGGCGAGGCGCCATTCCGGTGCCAACTCCAGATGACGCGAAAAGTGTGCGACCGCGAGCCCCACCAGAAATCCGCCAACCGCATTCGCAGCAAACGTGCCCCAATAGAAACTGGCATGGCGCGGGTTGAGCCAAACACTTAGCCCCCAACGCAGCCAGCCGCCTATCACCGAACCGCCACCCACTGCCAATAAACCGAGCCAAAACTTTTCCATGGTTGAATTGTCACTCCGTTGATGTCGACAATGTTCAAATTCAAATGGCATCGGGATTTTGGTTAGCGCGCACATGTTTCCCGGCCCACGTTTCTAGGATAATAAAGCCAACTTCCTCCAAATAAGCATTGTGCGATATGAGCGACCGGGAATCGATGGAATACGATGTGGTGATTGTCGGCGCAGGCCCGGCCGGGCTGGCGGCCGCAATTCGCCTCAAACAACAGAACGCCGAGATTACGGTGTGCATCGTCGAAAAAGGCTCCGAAGTCGGCGCGCATATTTTGTCCGGCGCGGTGATGGATCCGATCGCGCTGAATGAGTTACTGCCGGATTGGAAAAATGACGGCGCGCCGCTCAATCAGGCCGTGACCGAAGATCGCTTTTTATTTCTCTCCGAAAAATCATCGCTGCGCACGCCGAGTTGGATGCTGCCCGCGTGTTTTCAAAACCACGGCAACTACATTGTCAGTCTGGCCAACGTCTGCCGCTGGCTGGGTACTCAGGCCGAGGCGCTGGGCGTGGAAATCTATCCGGGATTCGCGGCGGCCGAAGTATTGTTCAATGATGTTGGCTCGGTCAAAGGTGTCGCGACCGGTGACATGGGTATCGGGAAAAGCGGCGAGCATACAAGCCGCTACGCACAGGGGATGGAGCTTCACGCCAAATACACTTTTTTTGCAGAAGGCTGTCGAGGCAATCTCGGCAAAGAACTTCAGGAAAAATTCAGGTTGCGCGAAGGCCGCGATCCACAAGTCTACGGCCTTGGGCTAAAGGAACTCTGGGAAGTCACCCCCGAAAAGCATGTGCCGGGATTGGTCGTACACACCGCCGGTTGGCCGTTGCAGTCGGACACCTACGGCGGATCATATTTGTATCACATGGAAAAAAATCTGGTTGCGGTCGGCTTTGTGGTGGGCCTCGGCTACAGCAATCCGTATCTGTCGCCGTTCGAGGAATTTCAGCGCTACAAAACGCACCCCTCGATCCGCACTTTTTTTGAAGGCGGCAAGCGCATCGCCTATGGCGCGCGAGCCATTGCGGCGGGTGGTTTGCAATCGTTGCCGAAACTCACTTTCCCGGGTGGCGTGTTGATTGGCGACGATGCCGGGTTTCTCAATGCGTCGCGCATCAAGGGTAGCCACGCCGCGATCAAGAGTGGCATGCTTGCGGCGGACGCTGCGACCGTTGCATTGAAGGCGGGCCGCGCGCATGACGAGCTTGCCAAATTTCCGGCGAGCTTCGAGAAAAGCTGGTTGCGTGAAGAACTGCACAAAGCGCGCAACTTCAAGCCATGGATGTCGAAAGGCCTCTACACCGGCACGCTCATGGTCGGCATCGATCAAGTCGTGTTCGGCGGCAAAGCACCGTGGACGCTTCATCACCAACATGCGGATCATGAAACGCTTTTGCCGATGGCAGAATCGACGCCGATTGCGTATCCGAAGCCTGACGGCGTGTTGACCTTTGATCGGCTTTCCTCGGTCTTCATTTCAAACACCAATCACGAAGAAGACCAGCCCGCGCACCTCACCTTGAAAGACGCGGCGGTTCCGGTGAACATCAATCTGGCGCGGTATGATGGGCCGGAGCAACGCTATTGTCCGGCGGGTGTGTACGAATTCATAGATGCGCCAGGCGGCGGCAAGGCACTGCAAATCAACGCGCAAAATTGTGTGCACTGCAAGACCTGCGACATCAAGGATCCGACGCAAAATATCAAGTGGGTGGTGCCCGAAGGCGGCGGCGGGCCGAATTATCCGAACATGTAAATGA
>JAYTUX010000580.1:0-2902 GCA_043744315.1 Betaproteobacteria bacterium
CACAAAATCTCGCTGACGGAAGCTATTTTGGTGGGCGCAAACCGGCAGACGGCGTTATCTATTGGCAGGACAGCGCGCAAAACATCCACAATCTGGTGCGCGCCGTGGCGCCGCCCTACCCCGGTGCGACAACGACGATTCGCGGCGAGACGGTAAAAATTACCCGCACGCGCCTCGCACCGGCACATTTTCAGCATCAAAATCCCGGTATGCTGAATGTTGGCAGCGAAGCCGTGATCGCACTTTGCGGCGATGGCAGAATGATACGTATCATCGAAGCCGAAATCGGCGGGCAGCACCATAACGAAATCATGATGGCTGCGCGTTTTGGCGTCGGCGTCTATCCTTTGGGTGAATGAGTGACGACACCAAGCGCCAACTCATCGCTCCTTTCCAGGCATCGCATCGAAGCCCTGACCGATGGCATTTTCGCCGTCGCAATGACGTTGCTGGTGATCGAGCTGAAATTGCCGGCGCATGATTCGGTCAAAACACAAATCGATCTCATCAATGCCGTCGGCCACTTGTTACCCAAGTTCATCGCGTGGCTCATCAGTTTTTTCGTGCTGGCGTTGTTCTGGATCGCCCACCACAAACTATTTCACTTTGTCCGGCAAATCGATGGCAAGCTGTTGGCCTTGTGTATTCTGCAACTCGGCTTTGTCAGCCTGATGCCTTTTTCTTCGGCGCTGGCAGGTGAATTTGCGGGAACATGGTTTTCACAGGTGTTTTATTCCATCAACATGATGTTTTTGGCCATTTCCGCAATGTTGATCACGCGCTACCTCTACCGGCATCCAGAACTTTGTATGCCTGCGATGCCAAAAGGCACTTACCTTGCTTCGCGTTTTCGATTGGCCGGGCTGATTGTTATCAGCCTCGCTGCCATCATTATCAGCAAGTACCTTCCGGGTATCGGCAACTCGGCTTTTATGCTGATGATGGTGATCGGGCCGATCAGCCGCCGCATCGAAGCACGTCATAATTCTCAATCACTCGAATCGCCCACACTCTCCGTATGAAAAAAGTACTCATTCTCGGCGTCAACGGCTTTATTGGCCACCACCTCTCCAAACGTATCCTCGCCACCACCGATTGGGAGGTCTATGGCATGGACATGAACACCGAGCGGGTCAAGGGCTTCATGGACAATCCGCGCTTTCATTTTTTTGAAGGCGATATCACCATCAACAAAGAGTGGATCGAATATCACATCAAGAAATGCGATGTGCTTTTGCCCCTGGTGGCGATCGCCACACCGGCTACGTATGTCAAAGATCCGCTGCGCGTATTCGAACTCGATTTCGAGGCAAATCTGCCGTTCGTGCGCTCTTGCGTAAAATACGGCAAGCGCATTATTTTTCCTTCAACGTCCGAAGTCTATGGCATGTGCGCGGACGAGGAATTCGATCCGCATGCGTCCAACCTCGTACTCGGACCAATTGAAATGCAGCGTTGGATTTATTCCTGCTCGAAGCAACTGATGGACCGCATCATCTACGCCTATGGCTCGCGCGGCGAACTTGATTTCACCTTATTTCGGCCGTTCAACTGGATCGGCTCGGGCCTCGATAGCATCCACACCGCGAAGGAAGGCTCCAGCCGCGTCATCACGCAATTCTTCGGCCACATCGTACGCGGCGAATCGATTAAATTGGTCGATGGTGGTGCGCAAAAGCGCGCGTTCACGTATGTGGATGACGGCATTTCGGCGCTGATGAAAATCGTTGCCAACGAACACAATGTCGCGACCGGCCAGATTTACAACGTCGGCAATCCGAAAAATAATTTCTCGGTGCGCGAGCTGGCGACAATGATGCTGGAACTCGCCAAATCGTATCCGGAATACAAAGATGCCGCCGCCAAAGTGAAGCTGGTGGAAACCACTTCGGATGTGTATTACGGCAAGGGCTATCAGGATGTGCAAAACCGCGTGCCGAAAATTGACAACACCATGAAAGATCTGGATTGGGCACCCAAAGTGGATATGCGCGATGCGCTCAAAGGCATTTTCGACGCGTATCGGCAAGAGCTCGATGAAGCCCGGCATTTGGTGGATTGATAATGAGCGACTCCGTGGAAATTCCGGTCGTTGGCGTGGTAATGGGTTCGCAATCCGATTGGGATGTGATGCAGAACGCAGCGCAAGTGTTGAAAGATTTTGGCATCGCGTTTGAGCATAGCGTCGTCTCGGCGCACCGCACACCCGACGCCATGTTCGATTACGCCGAGTCGGCACGTGCGCGCGGGCTGAAATGCATCATCGCCGGCGCCGGTGGGGCCGCGCATTTGCCGGGCATGATCGCCAGCAAAACAACATTGCCGGTGCTGGGCGTGCCGGTACCATCACGACATCTTGCGGGCCAGGATTCACTTTATTCGATCGTGCAAATGCCCAAAGGCGTGCCGGTTGCCACGTTCGCCATCGGCGACGCGGGTGCCGCCAATGCCGCACTGTTTGCAGTGAGCCTGCTCGCCAGCGCGGATGCATCGCTCGTGCAAAAACTCGCCGAATATCGCGAGCGTATGAAAGAAAACGTTGCCGCCATGCAGTTGCCTGATATTCTGTGATCCTGCCTGGTGCCACACTGGGTCTCGTCGGTGGCGGCCAGCTTGGCCGCATGTTCACGATGGCTGCGCGCAATCTCGACTACCGCGTTACGGTGCTCGATCCTGATCCCTTGTCACCGGCGGCCGAATTCGCGACCGGGCATCTCAACACCGCCTACACGCATCCGATTTCGCTTGAAGACATGGCGAAAACCTGCGCTGCAATCACGACAGAATTTGAAAATGCACCCGCAGAAGCCTTGATCGAACTCGCTCGGCGTACCACTGTTCGCCCAAGTGGCCACTCGGTTGCGATCGCGCAGGATCGCATTGCCGAAAAGAGTTTTTTCAA
>JAYTUX010000581.1:0-9725 GCA_043744315.1 Betaproteobacteria bacterium
TCGGGCGCCAATCTCGGTGGCCTATCGTTCGCGATCAAGGCCGATGGCAGCGTCTATGCATGGGGGACGGGCGATACCGGCACGGGTGTCTGCTGCAGCGGTCTCAGGAATGCGACCCCTGTCCTTGGTGTCGGTGCCGTCGGAATCCTCGACCTCATCATCGACGGACTCAAACCCGCGCCATTTGACTTCCTCTCCGCTTACGGCGTGCCGATTTCGACCTACCTTGTGTCGAACAGCATCACCGTCAGCGGTCTTGGCATGGGCGTCCAATCCCCTATCACTGTTACGGGCGGTGAGTTTTCCATCAATGGTGGCGCATTTACATCAGCGCCTGGCGCGGTGGTCAATGGCGACACGATTCGCGCGCGTGTTCTGTCCGCCGCGACTTTTGAATCCCTTTCGGTCGCAACGGTCACCATCGGTGGGGCCATTGGTTTCTCCGCAAAGCTCAATGTCTACACGCGCCGCGATCCCAATCGCCCGGCATCCACCCCATCCATTGCGTTGGGGGAGAACCACAGCATTCTCCTCAACACCAAGGGGGCGACCTTTGGTTTCGGCTACAACGGCAATGGACAACTGGGTAACGGTTCCAATTTCAGCACACCGGTGCCGAATCCAATCTCGGGGGTGACGGGCATTGCGAAAATCGTTTCGGGCTCGAACCACAGCCTCGCGTTGAAAACCGACGGCACCGTGATGTCGTGGGGTTACAACCAATACGGCGAATTGGGTGATGGTACGGCACTGAACGCGATGACCATTGCCATCAGCGTTCCCAGTCTGAACTTTGTAAAGGCCATTGCAGCCGGCCGCGACCATTCACTTGCGTTGAAAGCCGACGGGACCGTGTGGGCGTGGGGCCGTAACGACGATGGGCAAACAGGTAGCGGCAGCATGATCGCGACGCTTCCGTCGCCGGTTCAGGTGCCCGGGATCACCAGCGCAATTTCGATTGCCGCCGGTGACCGTCATAGTCTGGCACTGCTTGCCAACGGGCAAATCATGGTGTGGGGTGCGAACGAAACCGGCCAATTGGGTGATGGTACCGTCACAAAGAGTCTCGTTCCGAAAACGCTCCTCTCGCTGACGGGGATGGTGGCGATCGCGGGTGGCGGCGTGCATAGCCTCGCGATCAAGGACGACGGCACCGCATGGGGCTGGGGCGGCAATGGCTTTGGGCAATTGGGCATTGGCAGCACCGCAACCAGTCTGGTGCCGGTGAAAATCACGGCGCTTGGCACCGGCATTGGCCTCATCGCGGCGGGTGCCAATCACAGTTTGGCGGTCAAGTCGGGCGGAACGCTTTATTCGTGGGGTGCCAATCCGAAAGGTCAACTGGGAGATGGCACCAGCAATAGTCGCACGACGCCATTTGCGGTGGTGACGCCGATCAGCGTGGTTGCGATCTCGGCGGGCGGCGGCCATAGTGCCGCCATCAATAACCGCGGCCAGTTATTTTCGTGGGGCGATAACTTCTACGGTCAGGTGGGCAACCGCAGTGGCAATTACGATCCCGCGTCGGGGGGCTTCAATGTGTTGCAGGGAAATTCCCAGATTGCCACCTATGCGCAGGCGGCCACTTCCTCCACGGGAACGAGCAGTTCTTCAGGCAGTGCCGTGATTGAAATCGCCGAGATCGCAACGGGTTACGATTTCCGTACCGTCACGACGAATACCACCGCGAACGCGCTGGGTAAGTTCAAGAATCAGGCGTTGACGGATGCCATCACCGGAATTGGCTTAAGTGTTTCCGGGCCGGGCTTCAGTCTGGAATCAACCAATTGCGCGGCAACACTCAATGCCGGCAGCGCGCCGGCCAATGAGTGCGATTTCACCTTGGCATTTAATCCGATGGCGGCAGGTGATGCGGCAGGCGAATTGCAAGTTGCCTCAAGCTTGGTGGGTTCACCGGAACGCCGTTCATTGTTCGGCACCGGATTGCCGCCAAATTCGCCCGGCTTGAAAGTCAACGCGACTGCTGGGGACACGTACCTTGACTTTGCGCCGCAAAACGTCGGTACCGCAAGTGCTGCCGCGAACGTGGTCATTACCAATACTGGCACCGCGCCACTCATCATGACCAGCGCCACCGTCACCAGTGGCGCAAGTCACTTCAACACGACCAGCATATGTACGACGACCATTGCAGCGGGTACCACTTGTTCACTGCCCGTGACATTTGCACCGACGCTGGCGAGCGCGGTGGCGGGACAACTGACGCTTACAAGCAATGCCGGAACGCAAATTGTGACGCTGTCGGGAACGGGTGTCGGTGGCGTGCCTGCGGCGACGGTACCCGGCGTTCCCGTCATCCAAAGTATTACGCCGGGCAACGGCCAACTAACGATTACATTTACGGCGCCCGCGAGCGATGGAGGATCGGCCGTTACGAGTTACACGGCCACCTGCAATCCCGGCGCAGTTTCGGTGACGGCGATGAATTCGCCGATCACCATCGCGGGCTTGATGAATGGCACTGTATACACGTGTAGCCTGAAGGCGAACAACGCGATCGGCAGTAGCGTTGCTACATCAACCGTGACTGCAACGCCATCGTCGTCGAATCTGTTGCTGGTCGCTGCGTATTCGAGAAAGATTCACGCCGGCGTCGGGCCATTCGATCTGAACCTCAGTCTTATCCCGCAAATCGATCAACTGGTTACCGTTGAGCCACGCGATATCGGCGCAGGGCATCTCATCATTTTTGAGTTTAATCAGGCGATCACACAATCGGGTACCGCGACTGCCATTGACGCGGCCAGTGCAAACATCGGCGCGGTTTCGAATGTCGCCATCCAAGGCAATTTCGTGTTAGTGACGCTCACCAATATTCCCAATAACCGGCGCGCGAGGATTGCGCTCGATAATGTCAACAACATTGCCAACAATCATTCTGTATCGGTTGGCTTCCTGATCGGTGATGTCAACAGTTCGCGTGCCGTGAATGCGGCGGATATTGCCGCCATGAAAGCGCGGGTAGGCCAGGCGGTTGGATTGACGACGTTTCAATATGACATTAATGCGGGCGGCACTATCACCGCGCAAGATGTGTCGATGGTGAAGGCGCGGGCGGGATTGATGTTGCCATAGGTTGGCTACTTTCCACCGCCGCCCCTCACCCGTCGCTTTGTGCCGACCACTGCGCCGCCTCAAGTATGTCCTTGTCCTAAGGGATACGTGAACGAAAATAAAGGTCAAGGACTGGAGCGGCGTTCAGGGCAATAAAGCGCGGAAAGGCTCTCCAGTGCTAGGGTTTCACATTTTCAGGCGATGTGGATTTGTACGGACTGCTCTCTTCCAATTCATCCACCTGCCGCTCAATCCCGCCACTTTCCCGCTCCAGAAAATCCTCCACCGCCCGCGCAAATCGCGCGTCTTTCAACCAATGCGCCGAATGACACTTCACCGGCAAAAAACCACGCGCGAGTTTGTGTTGACCTTGCGCGCCGCCTTCAAAGACGTCAATGCCGCGCTCTATGCAAAATTCCAGCGCCTGGTAGTAGCAGGTTTCAAAATGCAGGCCGGAATGAAATTCGATGGCACCCCAATAGCGGCCGTAAAGCGTTTTTTCGTCCCACAAATTTAGCGCGCTGGCGATGGGCTTGCCTTCGCGTTCGGCGATGATAAGCAGAATATTTTCCGGCATGCGTTCGCCAATCAATCCGAAAAACCTGCGGTTCAGGTATGGCGTGGAGAGATGTTCGCGATAGGTGCGGCCATAGCATCGCGCGAAGAAATCCCAGTCGGCGTTCGAAATATTTTCTCCCGTAAGTCGTCGAAATGTGATGCCCGCCTCGACGACCTTGCGGCGCTCTTGCTTTAGTTTTTTGCGTTTGTCGTGACTGAACGTCGCGAGAAAATCATTGAAATGGCGGTAGTCTTGATTGCGCCAGTGAAACTGAATCGACGTACGCGGCATCATGCCGGCGTCGATCAGCAATTGTTGTTCTGCGGGATCGGGAAATAGCACATGCAGCGACGAAACATCGCTTTGAGTGGCGAGATTGAGCAGGCCGTCGATGAGCATTTTCCGGTCTGCAGCGGTGTGGGCCATCAGCCGCGCGCCGGTGCAGGGCGTGAAGGGTACCGCGGCCAGCAGCTTGGGGTAGTAATCGAGCCCGTGACGCTGATAGGCTTCCGCCCATGCCCAATCGAATACGTACTCGCCGTAGCTGTGGCCCTTCACGTACAGCGGCATGGCACCGCAGAGTTTTTCGCGGCCATCGTCGTCGCCTTCGCGCCAGAGCGTCAAGAACTGCGGCAGCCAGCCAGTCTCGGCGGTGGTGCAATTGGCATCGATCATCGATTGCAGGAATGCGTGGCGAAGTGTTGGATTGCCGCCACTGACGTTGCTCAGAGCGTCCCAGTCCGTGGCCGGGATGCCGGCAAGGGTATCGAGAACTTTAAGATTGACTTCGCGCATCAAACGCCGTTTTGGAGAAAAGGGTGAATCGTATAATAGTGACAAATTGCTTCATTGAGAAAAGCGAACGCAACGCATGAAAATCGCCATCGCGCAAATGAACCCGATCCTCGGCGATATGGCCGGCAACGTTACGCGCATACTCGACTATGCAACCCGCGCGAAGGCGGCGGGGGCGACGCTGTTGGTGACGCCGGAATTGGCGCTCTGCGGATATCCACCGGAAGACTTGCTGTTTCGTCGCGATTTTCGCCTTGCGTGCGCCGGCGCGCTGCTCGATCTTGCGCGCCAGACATCGGATATCTCCCTCATTGTTGGGCATCCGCAATTGCGCGCGGGCAAGTTGTTTAACGCGGCCTCATTGTTGGAAAACGGTCGCGTGGTCGGCACTTATTTGAAACAACGGTTGCCGAATTATCAGGTGTTCGACGAGAAGCGCTACTTTGAAACCGGCGACCAGCCCTTCGTTTTCGATCATCATGGCGTGAACATTGCCGTGTTGATTTGCGAGGATGTGTGGTTTCCCGAGCCGGTCGCCGCTGCCAAAGCCGCGGGCGCGCAACTCATCGTGGTGCCGAATGCTTCTCCCTACGACATCGATAAATTGGAAACCCGCTACGACGTGGTGCGCGCGCGAGTGAAAGAAACGGCGGTGCCGATCTTGTATGCGCATTGGACGGGCGGGCAGGATGAATTGCTGTTTGATGGCGCGTCGTTTGGACTCAATGCCGATGGCGATGTCGGCTATCAGGAACTCGAATTTGAAGAGACATTGGGTTTGGTTGAATTCGAGCAGGGCCGCTTGAATGGTGTGGTGCATCCGGCGCTCTCGACGGAAGCGAGTGTCTATCGTGCATTGGTGGTCGCGCTGCGCGATTACGTCGATAAGAATGGTTTTCCTGGCGTGTTGCTGGGGCTTTCCGGCGGCGTCGATTCGGCATTGACGTTGGCGATCGCGGTGGATGCGCTCGGGCGTGAACGCATCCACGCGGTGATGATGCCTTCCGAATTCACCGCACAAATTTCACTCGATGATTCGCGCGAGATGATGCAATTGCAGGGCGTGAAATATTCCGAAATTCCGATTGCGCCGATGTTTGAAGCCTTCAAGGCCTCCCTCGCAACGGAATTCGAAGGGCGCAAAGCCGACACCACTGAGGAAAACATCCAGGCGCGCGTGCGTGGCACATTGTTGATGGCGCTGTCGAATAAATTCGGCGCGATGGTGGTGACCACCGGCAACAAGAGCGAAATGGCGGTGGGCTATTCGACGCTTTATGGCGATATGGCAGGCGGCTACGCCATATTGAAAGATGTGTCGAAGACGCTGGTCTACAAATTGTGCACGTACCGCAATCGCATTTCGCGAGTCATTCCCGAGCGCGTCATCACCCGCCCGCCGAGCGCGGAGTTGCGCCCCGACCAGAAAGATCAGGATTCGCTGCCGCCCTACGATACGTTGGATCAAATTGTCGAACTATTCATGGAGCAGGATCGTTCGCCGACGGAAATTGTGGCGATGGGTTTTCTCGATGCCGACGTGAAGCGGGTCACGCATTTGTTGCGGATCAATGAATACAAGCGCCGCCAGTCGCCTATCGGTGCGAAAATAACCCGGCGCGGTTTTGGCAAGGATTGGCGATATCCCATAACATCGCGGTATGTGGCGAAGTAGGGCAGGTCACGACATTCTTCGGCCATCGAACAAGTAGCCGTTCACCCTGAGGTATCGAAGGGCTTCATGCGCAAGAGGCTCTTCAATACCTCAGGGCGAACGGGTTTGATTCAAAAATTGGTGGTTATTGCGTCAGTTTTTTTGGAACCGGCAATCGTTCAAGGGGTGGGCATGAAAAAAATCGAAGCGATCATCAAGCCATTCAAACTGGACGAAGTGCGCGAAGCGCTGTCGGAGCTCGGCTGCACCGGGCTCACCGTGACGGAAGTCAAGGGGTTTGGCCGGCAAAAGGGCCACACCGAGCTATATCGCGGCGCGGAATACACGGTTGATTTTCTGCCCAAGGTGAAAGTTGAAGTCATTTTGTCGGACGCGATGGTAGATAAAGCGATCGACGCGATCATCAAAGCGGCGCGAACCGGCAAAATCGGCGACGGCAAGATTTTTGTGATGGACGTGAGCCAGGTGGTGAGGATACGTACCGGCGAGACCAACGAAGATGCGGTTTAGCCGGTTTGAATCATGCAAATTCGCAATGATGTCGTGATTATGGTAATTTATGGCTTGAAAAACCGCGCGATTTGCCGATAACGGAAAGATTCACTTAGGGGGCGAGATGCTACTGGCATTGTTTTATGTTTTTGCGATTCTTTGCATCATTTTTTATTACACCGGCCATCTCAAGCGCTGGAATTGCGAGTGGATTTTGATCGTGCTGGCAGTCGCGGTATTTCCGGCGGTACTTTACTTATAACGGAAGCCGCCATTCCATTCAGCAAAAGAGCCCGCAGATCATTGATGTCTGCGGGCTTTTTTTTGGGGTCGTTGGTTCGAGTTTCTGGTATCAACGTGCGGATCTTGCCGCCGGATTCTGGCGGTAAAACAACGACAATTGCGCGTAGACGGCCGGAAAATATTCCGCAACCACATGCGGCGTTTCAAAAAATGCTTCAGAAATGACGGCAAAGAATTCCGCCGGATTTTCGGATGCATAGGGATCCAGCGGCAGGGCATCCAGCGCATGGCCGCGATCCCGGCGCGCACGCGCGTCAGCCGCATCAACCTGTTTGCAAAATTCAAGATATGCCGACATGAATGCGCGCTTCCAGTCCTCGCGATTCATGCCTTTTTGCATCGGTGGAAATCCGTTTGGCGCGCCGTTAAGCATATCTAGCTTGTGCGCGAACTCATGGATGACCACGTTGTATCCATCGGCCGCATGGTGCGTTCCGTCGCCCTTGGCGATGTCTTCATAGGACAGCACCACCGGGCCGCCGAGCCAGGCTTCCCCCGCGAGTAGATCGCGTGTCAAATGAACCACACCGGCCTCATCGATCACCTCGCGCTCGGGTACAAACTGGCTCGGGTAGACAATGATTTCGGACCAGCCATCGAAATATTCCACACCCAGCTCCAGCACCAGGATGCAAGCCTGCGCCGCAATTTGAATGCGTATCGCATCGTCGATGATCTGGCCCGCGGCACCATTGATGGTTTTGCGCGCGAGAAAGTCGGCCGCGATCAATCGCAAGCGCCGATTTTCTTCCGCACCCAGCAATTGCACGAATGAGTATCCACGCGTGGCATCCCGCCATGCCGATTCGTCGATCGGCACCACGCTCGGTGTGGTCAATGCGCGCGCGCGACGGAACAGTTGTTTGAAAGGGCGCAGCAAAGAGGAATTCATTGAGGAATGGTTGGGCGTGCCGCGATTTTTTCAAGCTGCCGGGGTACGCGCTGACACGCACGGTAGCGATATGATGCGATTATCGCCAATCGGCCTGTGTCATGCGTGCAACAGTTTTCGAAATACTTGGAGCGGGTATGAAAAATATTTTATTGAGAATATCTATTTTTGGGGGCGTCTTCTTACTGAGTTGTACGACGCAATTGCCAGCACCAGTGGAAGTCGCCGTGCTGAGAGTGGTCACATCACTCGCGAATGCGGATCCCGGTATGCTGCTCGCCGGAAAGGTCGTCACGATGAATGATGCCGGCGACGTGCTCACAGGCGCTCGTATCTGGATCCGTGGTGGAGTCATTGAGGCGATTGTCAAGCGGGGCGAACCACTGCCACCGGGTGCCGAACAGGCGCGCGCGGTCGATACGGGCGGCGTGATCTACCCGGGACTGATCGATATTCACAATCACCCTGAATATGCGATCTATCCCTTGATGCCGATTACGCGAAAGTTCCAGGATCGTTATGAGTGGCGCAATTACGACCGTGACCAAATCAGGCGGACCTGGGAGCCCAACATTATTCTTAACAATGCCGAGTACTTCAACCTCGGCATGGATGTCGGGCGTTATGGCGAGTACATGGCGCTTGCGGGTGGCACCACCACCCTGCAGGGCGGTGGCAATTCGTACCCGCTCGCGACCGCATCGGTGTTGTATGGCGGACGCTATTTCCGGCCTTACGCCAGATCGGAATGTCTGGCGCGAAATATTGAAACCACGTCGGTCGCGGGCATTCAGGCATATTCCTATGTCGATATTGGACGTGATGTCGCGGAGTGGAAAAAAATGCAGGATGATTTCAAACGCGGCACGATCATCGTTCACCTCGCCGAGGGAACCTCTTCACGCATGGCGGATGAGTTTCGCTATTTAAAGGCGGGAGGCCTGCTGGGTTCCAATTTGGTCGTCATACATGGTGTGGGGCTGACCGACGCACAACTGCAGGAGATGGCCGTTGCGGGTGCCAAACTCGTCTGGTCGCCGCTGTCGAATTTCCTGCTGTATGGAAAAACCGCGAATGTTCGTGCTGCGCGCGAGGCCGGCGTTTTGATCAGTCTCGCCCCGGATTGGGGCCCGTCGGGAAGCAAGTCGGTACTCGGCGAATTGAAAGTGGCTGATCTCGTCAATCGGCGGCAACTCAAGTCCGTTTTTAGTGATCGCGAGTTGATCGAGATGGTGACTCGCAATCCCGCGCGCGCACTTCGTTGGGAACAGAAACTGGGGCAGATCGGCCCCGGTTTTCTTGCCGATCTTCTGGTGGTCGACGATCGCGAGGCGGACAGCTACCGCAATATTATCGCGGCGACAGAGGAAAATATCCGTCTGGTTATCGTACGCGGCGAAGCGTTATATGGAGATACGACGCAGTTGTCAGCGGCGCGCGCGCGCGCCGAGGGCATCGAGGAGACGGTGGTATTCAATGGCGGGCGCCGCAAGTCGATTGTGCCAAACTGCCCGGGCATTGGCATGCCTTACGCCAGTGTGGCGGAGACCCGCGGGAGACTCCGGGAAGCATTGCGATTCGATGCCGCCTACACGGCGCGCGTCGTTTCCCGGGAACAGATTGCGAAGGATCTGGCGCGCTGCAACGAACCCGGTCCCGGCGATCCCGCCAGTGCCGAAGACGCCCGCCGCATGCTGTCTTGCCGTTTCGGTCTGCCCTTTGAGAAGACCGACCTGGCACCACTCACCGTGCCTGAGGATGCGCAATATTTCCCGCGCCTCATGGCGAACCCAAACATTCCGGACTATTTGAAAGCGCTGCCGGAATACTACAAAAAATAATTGTTGAGAAAACTGCCGATCAAGGTGCTAACCGCTCGATTTTCCACTTGCCCTTGTTGAGCCGGTATTGAATGCGATCATGCAGTCGGTCGC
>JAYTUX010000582.1:0-9725 GCA_043744315.1 Betaproteobacteria bacterium
CCGTTGCCGGTACTGACCCAGATGCGCCCCTCTTTATCGAGATTGACACCAAGCACGGTGGCATCGATTCCAGCCACTTTGGTCGCCAACGTTGAGCCACTCTCGATCACCGCTAACCCGCCACGCGTGCCGACCCAGATACGTCCGTTTTTATCTTCCAGCAAACTGCTGACCTGTTCACTTGGCAGACCCGCGATAGCACGTGTTGTGGCAGTGACCGGTTTCTGATGCCAGGAGGCCTTGACGATACCGGCACTGGTGCCGAGCCAAAGGGAACCATCACTTGCAGGAAGGATCGCGCGCACCGGCACAATGCCGATGCCAAATTTACCCGACTTCACCTCGATTTTTTCGCCCGTCAGACGATGCACGCCACCGCCGTTGGTGCCGATCCACAGTGCGCCATCCGGATCTTCGGCAAGCGACAGCACCGCGCCGCTGATCAGCCCTTCTTTGCGGCCGTAGCGGCGTACGCCCTGCGTAGTGACCACGAACAAACCGTCCGAAGTTGCAACCCAGATGCGCTGCTTTCGGTCTTCAAGCACGGCGCGGGCGAATTCTTCGCTAAGGCCTTTGCGCACACCCCAGGTGGTGATACGCGCATCGCGAAATCGATTGACGCCGGCGTCGGTACCGATCCAGATGCTGCCCTCGGCATCTTCAAAAATTTCGCGCGCGTTGTTGTTCGTGAATCCGTCGGGTGTGGCGAAACGCTCAAAAGCATTTCCCGTCAATCTGAAGACACCCTCGAGACTACCCACCCAAACGCCACCGTCGCGATCAATCAATAGTCGCGTCAACGTGTCGCTTGCTAAACCTTGTTCGCGACGGTAACGACGCAAATTTGCTGTCGAAGCGGTGGTGCCTGAAACACCAACATCAAGCGTAGCGATTCCCTGACCACTGGTTGCGAACCATAAACGTTTTTCGCGATCCTGAGCAATTGCGACGATATTGGCACTATCCAGCAAGGTGCCCGTCGGATTGCGGGTGAATTTTCCAGCCTTGAACACCACTGCACCCGCGGCGGTGCCGATCCAGATTGTGCCGTCTATGGTTGTTGCAACGGACGTGACGTTGCCAGAAGGCAATCCGTCGGCTGCGCTAAACACGCGAACTTCATCGCGGACAATACGCACCAAGCCGGTCGCCCCGACGTTTGCCCAAACACCACCTTCGGCATCTTCCGCCAACAGCGTCACGATGCCGGCAGGCAGGCCGCCTTTCGGACTCACCGTTTCAAATTTCTCACGCGCATGCTGAGCCAAACCGCCGTCACGCAGGCCAAACAGCAGACCGCCATCCTTTATCACCAGCATCGATGCCACACCACTGCCGCGCAACGCCGGGGCATTGTTTTGGTCGAATACGCTAAAAGATAATCCATCGAATCGTGCCACACCTTCATGCGTGGCGAACCACATGTAGCCATCTGGTGTCTGGGCGATACTGCGGATGGTACTATGCGGCAGACCTTCGTCAACCGACCACGATTGGTGCGCAAGGTCACTCAACGGTTTCGCGGTTGTAAGCGCGATTGCCGGCCAGGCGGCGGCGAAGGCGAAAATCAGCGCCACGCGCACAATGCGCGTTATGTTGACGAACAATTTTCTATGCGGATATTGCATGGGTCTAACGACTGGGCACACATTGGGCAAGCCGCATTATGCATGCGCCTGACGCCAAAAAAGTAAAACAGTTGTGTCCAGTATTGTGGCAGCCCCACAATAACGAATGTCAATGCCAACAAAGAGCGTGCGCCCGCGTTGACTCGTCAAAATTCGTTAAAGACCCAATATCGGCGCGCCGTTACGGACGCTTTTACCCCAAACGCCGCTCCAGTGCTAGATGTTGACTTCATTGTTTCGATCAAAAAACGCCACCGCCTCAGCTTCGTCGCGAGTGCGCTTCATCGGCGGTAAGCTCTGCCAGATGCGTTTGCCATAAGGCTTCTCGACCAGACGCGGATCACAAATCATCAGCACACCGTGATCATGTTCATCGCGGATCAGTCTGCCTGCGCCCTGCTTCAATTTGATCGCCGCGTGCGGCACCTGATATTGCATGAAGGGATTGCCGCCGGCTTTCGCGATAGCGTCGATGCGTGCGGCCAGAACTGGATCATCCGGCGGTGCGAACGGCAGCTTGTCGATCACCACCAGAGATAACGCGTCGCCCTTCACATCGACCCCTTCCCAAAACGAATGGCTTGCCACCAGCACGGCGTTGCCGAGTTTGCGGAATCGCTCCAGCAACTCAGTACGGGTACCTTCGCTTTGTACCATCAACGGAAATTCCCAACCGCGCTGCTGCCATCGATCCTTCATCATCTGGTGCGCGCGATCCATTGCCTTCAGCGAAGTGAACAGCAGAAACGCGCGGCCCGCCGCAGCCTCGATCAATGGCAGCGCAGCGGCGACGACGGCCTCGGTGTGATCCGGCGTATTCGGCGCGGGCAAATTAGTCGGCACATAAAGCAAGGCCTGCTGCGGATAATCGAACGGCGACGCCCATGCCGCAGTGACAACGCGACGTTCGTTGAAGGCGTCGTCCTCGAAATCGTTGTCGGCGTCATCATCCGTCAAGCCCAATTCGGTTTGGTAGTGCGCAAATTCGCCCTTGACGGCGAGTGTTGCGGAGGTAAATATCCACGCGCGCTTTTGTGCAAATACTTGTTCGCGAAATATTTGCGCAACCGAGAGCGGCGTCAAGTGAAACGCCAGCGAATGGCCGAACACCTCGGCCCAGCGGATGTAGCCTTCGACCGGCCCACCCACGCCGTCTCCGCGCCAACCGGCCATGCGCAAGGCGAATTCATCGGCACGTTCCAGGCAATTCGCCAATTCCTGCGCGCGTCCCGATTGACTTTCCAGCATCTCGCGGAGTTCGGCGAGCTTTTCCTGCGTGTCGATGAAGGCGGTGTCAAAGCCATTCCGCGATGTCACCGATTGCCCAGGCAGGCGCGCAGAATCCTCAGACATGACCAAGCGCAGATCGCGCGCGGATTTATCGAGAATCTGTGCGGCCTCCTGCAAATCCTTGAAGTCGGTCGCGTGGGCGATGCCCATCAGACGCGAATCGCGGGCGAGTTCCGAGAGTTGCGAGGTGGTCACGACGTCGCCGAAAAACATTGTCGCGGTTTCGGGCAACTGGTGTGCTTCGTCGAAGATCACGGTGTTGCAGGCCGGCAACAAATCCTGCGCGCCGTCATCTTTCAACACCAAATCCGCAAAAAACAAATGGTGATTTACCACCACCACTTCCGCCGTCATCGCCGCCTTGCGCGCCTTCATCACGAAGCAATCGACGTATTGCGAACACTGGGCACCAAGACAATTTTCGCGGGTCGAGACGGCCATCGCCCACGCGCTGGAACGCTCGGGCACATCCGACAATTCGGCCTTGTCGCCGGTGCCCCTGCCATTGAGCGATCGATCCGCGAAACGGCGGATGACCTGGATGTGACGGGTATCGTCACGATTCAGGAAGCGACCATCGGCAACCGCATTGTCGAGATGGTGCAGGCACACATAATTGGCCCGCCCTTTCAGCAGCGCAGTACTCACAGGAATATTCAGCGCCTGAATGACCGTCGGAATATCGCGGTAATACAACTGATCCTGCAAGGTCTTGGTGCCGGTCGAGATGATAACTTTGCCACCGGATCGCAACGCGGGCACCAGATACGCAAAGGTCTTGCCGGTACCCGTGCCGGCCTCCGCGATCAGCACGCCACTCTGGTCGATGGCGTGCTCTATTTTCTCCGCCATCTCTATCTGGCTTTCGCGATGGCGGTAACTCTCGATGCGCTTGGCCAAAGGGCCGTTGGGGCCGAACAATTCTCTCAATTCAGACATGGCGCGATCATACCTTGCGCCGCAAGCAACCCGTCGGACTTAAGGAGAATCGGCGGCAAAATGATCTGGCCGGTGCATATTTCGCCGCTTTTCGGCGCCAATGGAACAACCATTGGCTTGAAAATCGTCAAAATCTGCCCTCACCCAACTCATTTTTCGCTTCGATTCCTTAAGCGCGACAGGCTGCTAGTGCTTCGACTACACGCGACCGAAAATAATCTTTTCCTTCGTCAATAATTTCGCAATGAGCAAGACGGCAATGAAGACAATCACTGCATTGATTGCAAACGGAATCAGAAAATGACTTGCTTCCACCGGGTCGCCGCGCAGGATGCGCGTGATCACCGTTTGTTGCGCAAGCATCGGCACCAATAACTGCCAAGTGGCTTCTTTCAGTTGCCCGAAGATAATGATCATCGGGATCATCGACACGGCCGCAATCAAATAACTCACGTAAGTCTGTGCTTCTTTGTAGGTACGACCGTAGGTGGCGATGAGCATTTGCAACGCACCCATCGCAGGCGCAAATGAGAGCATGGTCGCGCCGAAGGCGAGAAATTGCATGCCGGTGATCGATAACACCGCCTCGAGCTTTGGCATCGGCATGAATTTGAGCGTCAGCCAGAATCCGGCGAGCGTCAGCGCAACCACGCCGACACCGTATACGGCCACCGCCATCCATTTTCCCGCCGTGATGGCGATGCGGCCTACCGGATTCATCAGCAACGGCTCAAGCGAGCCGCGTTCGCGCTCGCCGGCCGTTACGTCGATGGCAATTGCGGTACAACCGGTGACGCACACAATCAACGAGATGAAGGGAATCATCAACAGCATTTGTGCTGCGCGCTGGGCGGGTGTCCCCATATTGACATCGCGCACCTCCACGACGCGATTGATGAGTGGCGAGACACCACGCGCGATCAAGCGCTGCGTGGCAACCTCGCTATTGAAACCGCGCACTAGCCTTCGCAACACGCCGATCGAAACATTGCCGGTATCCTGGCGCGTATCATCGTAGACAATTTCCACACTCGCCGCTCCGGTGGGAAATTTTTCCTGAAAGTCCGGCGGGATCACCAGTACCGGATCGTGTTTTCCAGTCTTGATCAACTCTCGAAAATCCGGTTTTGGATCGAGGATCGCGACGTCCTGGCGTGCGAAAAAATTCATCAATTGCGGCGCGTATTGCTTCCCCTCCACATAAACTTCGCGCGCCTCGGCTTTCTTCTCGATGCTGGAAATGAAGTAGCTCATTCCCATCAGCATGATCGGCCCCATCGCGATGGACAGTAGAAAAATCATCGCAGCGGTGCGTCTATCGCGCAAATGGTCGGTCAATTCTTTGCGACAGACAATGAGGGCAGCCGAGATCATGATTTCGCCCCGTTCGCGATATCGTTTGCAGATCCGGCGATGTCATGTGTCTCCGACAAGACCACGAACGCGTCTTCAAGATTGCTTTTGCCGCTTCGCGCCAGCAATTCATCCCGGGTTCCCTGTGCCGTCACACGGCCGCGGCTGATGATGACGATCTCGTCGCACAATGCCGCCACTTCCTGCATGATGTGGCTGGAAAAAAGCACCGTGCGCCCCTCCGCTTTCAAGCGCTTCACCAATTCGCGCAACGCGCGCGTACTCATCACATCGAGGCCATTGGTCGGCTCGTCAAGGATCACGTTGGCCGGTTCGTGAATCAACGCGCGCGCAATTGCGACTTTCATGCGCTCGCCTTGCGAAAAACCATCGGTACGGCGGTCGAGAATATCCTTCATATCAAGCCACTCGACAAACCGCGCCAAGGTGCGCTCCGATTGCGTCGATTCGATGCCGCGCAGGGATGCGTAATAACGAATATTTTCGCGTGCCGTCATGCGGGTGTAGAGGCCTCGGGAATCCGTCAGCAAGCCACAGATTTGTCGGGCGGTATTGGGTGCAGCGGCAACGTTAACGCCATCGATGTCAACGCGACCGCCGTCAATCGCGATCAAGGTGCCAATCATGCGCATGCTCGTCGTTTTGCCCGCACCATTGGGACCCAACAACCCGGTGATGGCCCCCGCCCTCGCGTTAAACGACACGCCATCGACCGCGTGAACTGTCCCGAATTTTTTTTGCAGGTTGCGTACCTCGATCATTTGGCCGCTCCCTGGGTAACAGGTGCATCTATTTTTATTGCGGTTTTAACGGAAAGCTTTTCGCGCATCGGTTCATAGAACGTCGGTCTCGGCAATCGATCAAGACATCCGCCGTCGAGCCCGGCAACACTTGCCGACTCGATAAATTTCTTGATCAAGCGTGGCGCACATCCTCGCGAACTTACGCCGTGCCCCACATTCTTTGCGATCAGATGCAATGAATTCGTCAACGTTTTTCTAATCTCTTCACCAAAGACCGGCGGTGTCACCGGATCAATGCCACCGCTCAAAATCAATACCGGCTTGTCGGATCGCGGAAGTGTGGCAAAGTCCTTGGGTAGCACGCCGCGCGGCCAATCTTCACAGGCTTTCGAAAATTCGCGCACAAAAATTTCGCCGAACGGTACGATCAACGCCGTCGCGTCGCGACGAATCTGCGGCACGTCCTCGGTACACACCACCGAGAAGCGCATACCGGCAAATATTTTTTCTTCGTCGAAACCGCCGAACGCCGAGGCAACGCTCATCAGCGGCGCAAAATCGCCCTGCTTGGCACGCGTGAGCGAATCGGGCAACAACGCTGCAAACTCCGGAACGTACAAACTCGAGAACACGGCCATTAGCACGCGATCATTTGTGATCACCAGTTCGCGACGCACGCCGGTGAGCGTATCGGGCAACGCTATCTTCCGAGGGGATTTTCCAAGCGCAGCCAAAACGCTTTCGATGTCGCTCTTCAAGTGCGGAAAACGCATGGCACAGACTAACTCACCCGCACACGCCGCCACCATTTTGTCGAACGCTGCGCCAGCGTCACGCGCAAATGTCGCCGGTAGCGCCATTGTTGCGGGCGCGACACCATCTATGACAACGCTGCGCACATGATCCGGGTAGCGGCGTAAATATTCCATCGCGGCGCGCGTGCCATAGGATGCGCCCCATAAATTGATTTTGGCAAAACCCAGCGCCTCACGGGCAGCGTCAATATCGGCCATCGCAATGGTGGTGGTGTATTGCGTCAGATCGGCGCGCTGCATGAGCGCATTGCGGCATTCCAGCAAGAGTTTACGTGCGAGTTCATCGCGTTTGATTGGGTCGATCAATTCATTGTCATCGGTATCGGCTGGCTTGCAATTCAAGCCGTTGGATTTGCCGGTACCGCGCTGATCAATCAAGACGATATCGCGCTTCGCGTTGAGGCCACCAAGGATTGTCATCGCTTCGCGTGCAAGGTCAGTTGCCGCCTGCCCAGGCCCGCCGGCGAATAGAAAAATTGGATCCGCTTCTTTGATGCGGGCACCTGCCGGCAGAACGACAATATTCAAGCCGATCTTGCGGCCCTGCTTCGTTTCTCGATTTTCAAATACCTCAAGGATCGCGCATTTCACTTCGCTGTCAATATTTGCTACTCGGCAATTTCGCAGTGAAATAGTGGATGGGGTGGACGGAGTGGATTGCGGCGCGACGTTGGACGGCGCATTGCCGGTGCAGGCGACAAGTGCCATCATCAAGATGATCGCTACGCGTCTAGCCGATGTTGTCGAAAAACTTTGCATGGGTACAACGCCTTCAATATTGCAAAACTGGGCGAAACATATCGGCATCGGTGTTGAAAGTCAAAAGGACCGCGACGAAACGCCGCTTTGGAGACTTCAATGCCCTGAATCGCGAACATTCTCGCGCACTATAATCGGCGAATGAATTCACCAACGGTACCCGAGTTTCCACGCCACGATCCGGCCACTCCCGCATTCTGGGACGCGCGTTTTGAGGCCGATTTCACGCCTTGGGAACAAGCCGGGGTGCCCCATTGCCTTGCCGACTATGTTGGTCGCTTTCCCGAACCCAAACGCGTGTTGATTCCCGGATGCGGCAGTGCACATGAGGCGCGACTTTTTTTGAAAATGAAGTGGCCGGTCGACGCAATCGATTTTTCGCCCGCCGCCGTCGCGCGCGCAAAGGCCACTTTGGGGCCACTCGGTGTGGGTGTACGCGAAGCGGATTTTTTCGGGCTGGATTTGGCAAGTGATCAATTCGACGTCATTTACGAACGTGCGTTTCTGTGCGCGTTACCTGCGACATTACGAGAGGCGTGGGCGACACGCATTGCGATGTTGCTGCCGCGTGATGGCTCGTTGATCGGGTTTTTCTATTTCGACGATTCACGCAAAGGCCCGCCATTTGGCATCGACAAGAATGCGCTTTTGAAATTGCTCGAAAAGAATTTCGACTTGTCGGAGGAGCGTGAGCCGTCAGATTCAATTCCGATATTTGCAGGCAAAGAAAGATGGCAGGTTTGGCGGCGGCGCTAGATTTGACCATTCACAATTTGCTCCCGCGCGATTACTATTTCACACCATGTGTCGCGAACCATGCGAGGCATCGCTGCCAGCCATCTTCGGCCTGCTCATGTCGATAGCTGGGGCGATAATCGGCGTAAAAAGCGTGCGGCGTGCCAGGGTAAATATGGATGTTTGATTGGCTCCCTGATACCTTCAGCGCGGCCTGCATTTTTTCAACGGTCTCGAGCGGAATCCCGGTATCGTCTGCACCATAAAGTCCTAGCACCGGAACACACAACGAGGCGGCGATATCGATCGGATGCGTCGGCGTCAATGGCGTTACTGGCCGGATCAAGCCGCCGTACCACGCCACAGCGGCCTTCAACGCAGGGTTATGCGCCGCGTACATCCAGGTGATGCGCCCTCCCCAGCAAAAGCCCGACATGGCGATCTTGGCTGGGTTGCCACCCTGTTTCACGGCCCAATCCACGGTTGCATCGAGATCGGCCATGATCTGCGCGTCCGGTACTTTGCTGACAATTTGTTCAATCAGTGTCGGAATATCTGAAATCGTCGATGCATCACCTTGGCGCACATACAATTCGGGTGCCACCGCAAGAAGGCCCGCCTTCGCGAATCGCCGGCAGACATCCCTGATGTGCTCATGCAAGCCAAAAATTTCTTGCACGACCAGCACAATAGGTGGGCAAGGGTTGTTGGCTGGCATCGCCCAATAGGCGGGTAATGCGCCGTCATGAACGGGAATCATGGTGTCGCCAACCCTCAGATCAATCGTATCGGTCGAGATCAAATTTGGCGATGTCGCCGCCACAATTCCATTTATCGCTGACGTCATGATCAATTCTCCCCGTGGGCAATGTGATGATTTCGCGACGCGCCAACGACATAAAAGCGAACGGCCACAAAAGTGGCCGTCCGCATACTTCGATTCTGATTGACTGCCGGTATGAGACGCCGCGCGCTACTCGCCGTACATCTTTTGCTTTAACTCGCGGCGTTCCTGCGCTTCGATGGTAAGCGTCGCGGTAGGCCGCGCCAGCAGGCGTTGCACGCCAATCGGTTCACCCGTTTCTTCACAGTAACCGTACGAGCCATCTTCAATGCGCATCAATGCGGATTGCACTTTTTTCAGCAGTTTCCGCTCGCGATCGCGGGTACGAAGTTCCAGCGCGTGCTCTTCTTCGAGCGTGGCGCGATCAGCCGGATCGGGCGCGACCGCAAGCTCGCGCAAATGCTCGGTGGTGGCACCGGCGTTGTCGCGCAATTCGGCTTGCAATGCGAGCAGGCGTTGTTTGAAAAAATTCAGTTGTTGCCGAGACATGTAGTTGGTCTTGGCCTGTTTGATAACTTCGGCTTCAGATAATCCACCTGCGATCTTCACGGTACTGGGTTTAGCGAGCAGATTGGAAGGGATGTCATGCATTGGGGGC
>JAYTUX010000583.1:0-2886 GCA_043744315.1 Betaproteobacteria bacterium
TATAGATGCCGGAGGCCAGTTTTTTGATCATTCCGGCGCGCAGCATCAGCTTTTGTGAAACCACGTCGGCGTCGGCGGGGGCTTCGCGGAGGGTAGAGAGGAAAAAGTTAGTTAAGCGCATGTTTTATTGGTGTTTTCTACAATTTTTCTGATGGTTAGCGCAATATTTTACACGGCCATCCGGCGGCCAATCGAACTTTATGGCTAGTCACATATCACATTTTGTGAAAGAATTACTTTAACTTTTGAATTGGAAGGGCTTGGGCCATGATTGACCGAGACGGTTATCGCCCAAACGTCGCTATCGTCCTTTGCAATGCGAAGAACGAGGTGTTTTGGGGCAAGCGGATCAAGGAACACGCGTGGCAGTTCCCCCAGGGCGGCATCAAGATGGGCGAAAGCCCGGAAGACGCGATGTTTCGCGAACTGGAGGAAGAAACCGGATTGCTGCGTGAACACGTGCGCATTTTGGGGCGCACCAAGGGCTGGCTGCATTACAACGTGCCTACACATTGGGTGAAGCGCGAATGGCGCGGCACCTACAAGGGCCAAAAGCAAATCTGGTATTTGCTCAGGCTGGTGGGGCGCGACCACGATATTCGACTGCGGGCCAGCACACATCCTGAGTTTGACGCCTGGCGCTGGCACGATTACTGGGTGCCGCTCGATACGGTGATTGAATTCAAGCGCGATTCATACAAGCACGCGCTGAATCAACTGGTGCGGTTTCTGGAGCCTGTGCCCAGAACAGGACACAAACACGCACATTGGCATGAGCATCCAAAAGCAACACAAACGCCAATCGAGCATCCTGCGGCGATGATGGTTGCCGAGGTGACTGCGCAGCCGGAATAAGGAAAATTTACCGAAAAAAGGGCGCTTCAGCGCCCTTTTTTATTTTGGTAAGACACTCAGAGCAACACCAGATTATCGCGGTGGATTAATTCCGGCTCAGCGATGTAGCCCAGTAATTCTTCAATTTCTGTCGTTGGCTTGTGCATGATTTTTTGCGCCTCCAACGACGAGTAGTTTGCCAATCCGCGCGCGATCTCATTGCCGTCGGCATTGACGCAACTGACCAACTCTCCGCGAACGAAACTGCCGCTGACCGCCGTGACACCGATCGGCAGGAGGCTCTTGCCACCTTGCGTCAATGCGCGCGCGGCACCGGCATCGAGCGTCAAGCTGCCGCTGGTCTTGAGGTGTCCGGCCAACCAGGTTTTTCTCGCCGTCAAGCTGAGTTCATCGGCCGCCACGCGCGTGCCGATGCGTTCGCCTTTGTGGAGGCGCAACAGCACATTGACTTCGCGGCCATGCGCGATGATGGTGGTGGCACCCGAAAGTGCGGCTTTCTTTGCCGCCTGTACTTTGGTCAACATGCCGCCACGCCCCAGCGATGAACCGGCACCGCCCGCCATCGCTTCAAGTTGCGGGTCACCAGCCTTGGCATCAGCGATCAATGTTGCCGACGGGTCTTTGCGCGGGTCGGCATTGAATAATCCTTGTTGGTCGGTGAGTATAACGAGCGTATCGGCATCAATGGCATTGCAGACCAGCGCGGCGAGCGTGTCGTTGTCACCGAATTTTATTTCGTCGGTGACGACGGTATCGTTTTCATTGATCACCGGGATGACCTTGAGTTGCAGCAGGGTGGTCAGCGTTGAGCGCGCATTTAGGTAGCGGGTTCGGTGTGCGAGGTCGTCGTGGGTAAGCAGAATTTGTGCAGTCTCTAAACCGTGTTCACGAAAGGACGATTCATACACTTGCACCAAGCCCATTTGGCCGACAGCGGCGGCGGCTTGCAATTGATTTACTTCGTGAGGACGGGTTTTCCAGCCGAGGCGTTTCATGCCCTCAGCAATCGCGCCGCTGGAGACCAGCAGGACTTCCACGCCCTGCTTGTTGAGCGCAGCGATTTGCCCCACCCAATCCTTAATCAGCGCATGATCCACGCCGGCACCGTGATTGGTGATGAGCGTGGAGCCGATCTTGACGACGATGCGTTTGGCGTGTTGCATATTCAGCGACGAATAAATGTTGAAACTCCAGCATTGATGCGGCTCACCGGGTATTTTGTGCCTGAAAGGCGCGCCAGTGCTTGACTTTGCATATTTATCTATGCTACGTCAGCGGCGGTGTTCGCGGGTTTCCGCACCGCATCCAGATGATCCATGATCGCGAACGTTAGCTCTTTGCAGCCGTCTGCTTTCATCGCCGAAATCGTGAAATGCGGGCCTTTCCATTTCAGGCCTTTGATGATTGCCTTCACGCGTTTTTCGCCTTCGGTAGAATCGATGAGATCAACTTTATTCAATATCAGCCAGCGCGGTTTATCAAACAACGCCTGCTCGTATTTTTTGAGCTCATTAATGATCGCTTTCGCTTCCTTGACCGGATCAGTTTCAGGATCAAATGGCGCGATATCGACCAGATGCAAGAGCAAGTGCGTGCGCTGCAAATGCTTCAAAAATTGGTGGCCCAAGCCCGCGCCTTCAGCGGCACCTTCAATCAATCCGGGCACGTCAGCGATCACGAAGCTGCGATTGTCACTGACGCGCACGACACCGAGATTCGGATGCAACGTTGTGAACGGATAATCGGCCACTTTCGGGCGCGCCGCCGAGACCGCGCGAATGAACGTCGATTTGCCCGCATTGGGCATGCCCAGCAAGCCGACATCGGCGAGCACTTTGAGTTCGAAATAAATCTCCTTGGCCTCGCCTTCGCCGCCCGGCGTGAATTGGCGCGGCGCGCGGTTAGTTGAAGACTTGAAATGCAAATTGCCGAGACCGCCATGACCGCCTTTTGCGACCTGCACGATCTGGCCGTCGTGGGTGAGATCGGCAATAAATTCGTCGGTTGATAAATCCTTGATGACGGTGCCGA
>JAYTUX010000584.1:0-9701 GCA_043744315.1 Betaproteobacteria bacterium
ACTCATCCGTGTGCTGCGGCCTGTTCCTGTCCAACTGAAAAAGGCCGCATAATCATTTCCACCACCGGCTTAACCTTCAACTGCGTTCGGGACATCGCCAGAGGATCGATTGATTGAACCCGTACATCCAACAGTCCATCGCAATTGAAGATTATTCTACTCTGAGGATACAGCGTGTCCTAATAGGTCAATTCGGCGAATTCCCTAATGTTACAATCTCGCGCTGTTTGGCTTTGCGCAGGGGAAACAAAGCCCAGCGTTTTGAACGCACAGTTGAATTTTCCGGCTTACCGCAGTTACGGCACAAATTTGACGTTCGTGACCAGGCCAAAGCGGGCACCGTACTGACTTTCTTCTATGCCCGTAGCGGGTCACTCGACGTATTTTGTTCAAGGCAACGATTAGTCGTGCGGCAAATTGTAGGTGATCCGCTCCTTACCGAAATGGGCTCAAGGATATCTCGAGTACGGGCGCGAAAGACTCTGATTTGGCCTTTTCCTGGCCAACATTGTGATTATCTGCAGCCCAAGAATATGAAATGAAACCAATCACGACCGAAAGTATTGAAGAAATCGTAATCACGCCGCCAACCGGAATGGTGAGGCTACAGTTGGGCGATTTGTGGAGACACAGAGATCTGCTACGCTATCTCGCCATCAGAGATGTAGCGATGACCTATGCCAATACCACTATTGGCATTTTCTGGGTCTTGTTGCAGCCAATGGCTATGGCGATTGTTCTAACAATTGTGATGGGAATTCTTGTCCGCGTTCCGACGGGAGGGGTTCCGTACCCACTGGTGATCATGTCGGGGTTTCCGTTCTGGATCTACTTTAGCGGCGTATTAACGCGCAGCGCCAACAGCATGGGGGCCAATGCGCACCTTTTGACCAAAGTGTATTTCCCCCGCGCAATCATCGTCCTTGTCCCCGTGCTGACGGGCCTGCTTGATCTGCTGGTACTACTCTCGGTTGTGCTGATTTCTGCGCCATTTTTTGGGACGTGGCCTAGCTGGTCCTGGCTTCTGTTGCCGCTTCCGATTGCAATGACGTTGTTGCTAGCTCTCGGTCTGGGGCTTGGGCTATCCCTGCTAACGGTTCATTCCCGGGACATTGGCCTCGCCTTACCTGTGGTACTTCAGGTCGGGATGTACCTGTGCCCAATTATTTATCCGATCGGGCTTGTCCCCGCCGGATGGCGCTGGCTGTATGACCTCAATCCGATGGTGGGCATTGTCGAGTTGGCGCGTTGGGCGCTTTTGGGTGGAAGTGAAGTCCCTGTGTATTCACTTTCAGCATCAATAATATTTATCACGTTGGTGATGATCGTTGGAGTAGTATTTTTTCGAGTGATGGAAGACGCCACCACCGATCTGGTTTGAGGAATGTCCAGATGACGCACTACGCGATACAGGTGAAGGGGCTCTCAAAGCGCTATGGTACGAGCAGCGCCGGGCTCAGCGGGCTGAAAGGACAGCTTGTTCAACGGCTGATGCGGCCGAATGAAACAGCACAAAGCGCGGTCGGGGGGAACGCGTTTTGGGCATTGAAAGATGTTACGTTCAATGTGCCCCATGGTCAAATTGTCGGCATTATCGGACGCAATGGTGCGGGCAAGAGCACATTGCTTAAAGTGCTTTCGCGTATTACCCGCCCTACGGCGGGCACGATTCGTCTGAGGGGCCGCCTTGGCGCTTTGCTCGAAGTTGGCACCGGATTCCATCCGGAACTTTCCGGGCGGGAGAACATCTTGCTGAACGCCTCCATTCTCGGGCTCAGCCGCAAGCAAATAGCCGATCGCTTTGAACAGATCGTCGAGTTTGCGGAGGTGGGGCAATTCATCGACATGCCGGTAAAGCATTATTCAAGCGGCATGTACATGCGGCTGGCTTTTTCGGTATCCGCACATCTCGATCCAGATATTCTTGTGCTCGACGAAGTGCTGGCCGTGGGCGACGGCGCGTTCCAAAAAAAATGCCTGACCCGCATGGACTCTGTTGCAAAGGACGGTCGCACGGTCCTGCTCGTCAGCCATAGCCTGCCGATGATCGTGGCATTTTGCAATCGCGCCATTTTGCTTGACCAAGGGGCAATTGAACGGGATGGCTCCGCCGAAGACGTCGTCGAATATTACCAAGAGTCCCTCACCGTACGATCCAACAAGGATTTTGAGGTAATACACGCTGAAGAAAACAAGACTGGCTCAGCTCTTTTCACCGGGGTGCGACTGACTCCGCTTGACGCAAATGGCAGTCCCACCGAAGTGCTTCGTGTTGGCTGCGATCTTGAGATTGAACTCGGCCTCGAGGCATACGGCAAGATCACCGATGCCAACGTCGCAATTGTTGTCAGGCAAATGGACGGGTACCGTGTCATCGATGCCAATTTAGCCCTGAAGGATGACTACCTTTCAATGGCGCCTGGACAAAAGGCAACCGTCAGATTTACATTGCGCAACCTGCTTTTAAAGCCCGATACCTATCGACTAGCCATCTGGATTGGCCGAAAGAATGTCGAGGACATTGACATCAACGTTGACGCCGCAACATTTACCGTCGAGCTTGACCCGCGCAGTATTCAGCATTTTCAAATTTTCCCCGGCGTGTACCAGTGCGCTTTCACGCACTCTGTAGACAAGGCTTGACGCCGAAGTGGATTGAGAATGCAACTCCACGATTCAGATGATTCCGGCTTCACGTTGCGGTTTGCGGTAGCGCAAATACGCAATGGAGTCTGTACCGATATGCGGCAATTGTTACCCACGGTGGTTTCTGGCTCACGCGAGAAGCGATTTCTTGGCTACGCCGCACTGGCGTCCGCCTTCGCCGATTCGGGCGCCAGCGAGCACGCCCTGTCGTTGGCAGAACGTGCATTTGAGATTTGGCAGGGCGAGGACGGATTCATTGACAAATACCTGTCCCTGCTGAAATCGAACGGCGACGCAGTGCAGATCAGGCGAGTGGGCAAAAGGGCCGGCATGCTGTTTGGCGCGCGCGGGGAGGTTTGGAACGCAATCCGCTATTTCAACAACGCCCAATACGCTGAGCATGACGTAGGGGCGGGCGACCGCTACCAACTGGATCACGATATCCTGCGGGCAATCGAGTCTCTTGCCGGAATTGACAACGGCAAATTAACGCGCCGCCTCAACCCTCAACGCTCCACGATTCGCGTCGCATACCTTGTACACGGCGCCACGCACACTTCATCAGTACTGGTGCGGATCGCCCTCAATTTTGCGCGACACCACGATCAGCAACGTTTTGAGTGTGCATTTTTCTCGCCGGACCCCTACACACCACCAAGTCTCCCGCAAAACAGCGCCTTGTTCCGCTCTGCCGGGGTCGAATTGCGTACTGTGAATGCAACCGACGAGCAAACCTGCCTGTTTGAAACCGCCTCTGCAATCGAGCGGTTTGATCCCGACCTGCTGGTCAGCTTTGCGGCAATGGCCGATTTTCGCCAGTACTACCTGTTTGCAAAAAGTTCCGCCACGGCACGAATCAGCCTGTGCTATGGCCCGCCTGCCCAATTCGTGCCGCCCACAGCCGACCTCGCCATCTCGGCGACCCTGCACCCGGCGATGGATTGCCCCTGTAATGCAAAAGTGATTGAAATTGAAACCAGATTACCAAGTCGGCCGGAGTTGAAGCGAACCAGTGATTCCGACCCGGATGCCCTGGTTTTGCTGGCAGCCGGGCGGATTGAAAAATTCATGGACCGGCGCTTCTGGGAAATGGTCTTGTCGGTGTTGGCGCGCTTTCCGAAGGCGCGTTTCATCGCCGTCGGCATCTCGTCAGTACCCGGCTTTCTGAACGAGTTATTGCTCAGCGAGCCTGGACAGCGAGTCGAGGTTTTGGGTTGGCTGGAGGACTATCTGCCTCATCTTGCGCAAGCGGATGTCGTCATCGATACGTTCCCTTCGGGTGGCGGACTGACCATACTGGACGCCATGGGCTTTGGTGTCCCGGTACTCGCCTTCGCCAATGACTACTTCGGAAGTACCTTCGACCAGCGGAACTGGAATCCTGCCGAGGAATTTCTCAACGAACCTTCCCTAATCGTCCCGCGTGGTGATTTTTCCGCGTTTGCATCGCGCCTGAGCGAGTTGTTGCAGGACCCTGCCCTGCGGCGGCGACTCGGTGCCGCTTGTGAAACGCATGCGCGCCGGAATCACGGAGATCCGGAACGTATGGTCCGGCGAATGGAGACCGCATATCTGGCGGTATTGGCGACGACGATATTGCTTGGCGATGTCAGCTTGCGCAGTGTTACCCCGATCACCTTCAGGGCACGCACGGACGAATTGGGCAAGTACTTTGTAGCGGCCTTGCCGGCGGGTGAGTACGACGTGGTATTTTCCAGCGGTGAAGCGAGTCGTATCGCACACGCAGGTGGAAGATATGAGGGTCATGGCGCAATCGCCGCTCAGACTGATGTCAGCTTAAGCAGCGCGACAAGCTGCAGCTTTATGGTGCGAACCGACGAGAAAGGCAGCTACTTTGTGGCGGACTTGCCGGCGGGCGAATACGACGTCGCTTTTTTCACCGGAGAGATCCGTCACATTACGCATGAGGGCGGCAGGTTCGAGGGGCAGATGACCAGCGGCGCACAAACCGGCGATGGAAGCTCGGCTGCGAATCCGGGTCGCCAGTCGAAACTGCATGCAATGGCGCGCATTGAGGTCACGTTATAATAATGGGTTGGGAAAATTGGCGGCTTTGGTGGCGCGCATAAAAAAAACGGGAAGATTCGGATGACCGCAAAACTGATTCTGGTAACGGGAGGGCTAGGTTTCATTGGCAAGCATTTTGTTGAGCGGTGCCTGGGAATGGGGCATTTCGTCACCAATGTGGACGTTGTCAATTACGCGGCGGATCGCTATGCCAATGACAAGTTTAAGGAGCACAGCAATTACCGGCATCTGCAACAGGATATATCCGCGCTCGATCACCTCCCCGAAAGCGATTTTCTGGTCAACTTTGCCGCCGAATCGCATGTAGACAACTCGATCGCGGACAGCACGAAATTTTGTTTGTCGAATATCATGGGCATCCAGCGACTGCTTGAACTCACGCGTGCCAAACACGCTTCCGGTGCTCCACATTTCGTTCAAATCAGTACAGATGAGGTATACGGCGACATCAAAGAAGGCCGGCACAAGGAAACCGATATCCTCAAGCCGTCGAACCCGTACTCTTCCACCAAAGCCGCCGCTGACATGCTGCTGCTCGGCTGGGCTCGCACTTACGGGTTGACATATAACATCGTGCGCATGACCAACAACTACGGCTCGAACCAATTTCCTGAAAAATTGATTCCGAAATCCGCTTGGCGCATGCGCCGTGGACTGCCGGCGCTGATGCACGGCGATGGCAGCTACATCCGCTCCTGGCTGCATGTCGCGGATTCGGTTGACGCCATCCTCACTATGATGGAGAAGGGTGCCTCCAACACCATCTATAACGTCCACGGAAACGCTGAGTTTCGCAATCTCGAAGTGCTCAAGAAGTTGGCCGCCATCTTCGGCATCAAAGAATCCGAAGCGTTCACCACAATTCCAAACCGCGTTGGGCAGGATGTTCGTTATAGTCTCGACGACTCACGGATGCGCGCGCTTGGCTGGCAGCCGCGTCGCGATTTCGACTCTGAATTGAAAAAAATCGCCATGGAAGACGATTTCAAACGGTTTCTCTAGTAGCCGATGACGGCGTTGTGCGCCATCGGCAATACATGTTTTGGTTCAACAATCAGGAAGGGGCAGAAAATGTCTGCAGGCAAGTCTCAACAAAGTTATCAGTGGCCGGTTGGGCCAGTCATCAGTTTGCCGGCGCCTTACGAAGACTCTCGTGGAGTGATTCAGACGCTGGTCGACGGCGGCATCCATAGTATTCAGGTCATCACTTCAAAAGCCGGAACGGTGCGAGCCAATCATTTTCACCGCGGCGATTCACATTACATGTACGTGGTCAAAGGCAACATGCGCTACTTCCATCGCGCTGCCGGTGATACCACGGCGCCGACCTGGGTTTACGTAAAGGAAGGGCAGATGGTATTTACCCCCCCCCTGGTTGAACATGCCGTGGAGTTTCTAGAGGATTCCGTGTTCCTTAACATTACCGGCAAGCCACGTGACCAGGGATCGTACGAGGAGGATCTCGTCAGGGTGGAACTCTACAAGCCATTTGTTCCGGCTTAACTCAATCTTTTCGCGCCTGCAATCAGGCCGATTCCCTATTTTTGACAATGGCGCTTCCACACCACCACAAGCGCACGCAGTGTCGGCTGTGCGGGTCGCCTGAGCTTGAAAGAGTTCTCGACCTGACGCCGACGCCGCTGGCCAATTCGTTTGTTTCGGCATCTGACATCGCCAAGCCGCAAACTGTTTATCCGCTTGACGTGTATCGATGCGGAGCTTGCGGGCACCTCCAGCTGCTCGACATCATTGATCCGAAAGAGCTTTTTTCGCACTACGTCTATGTATCCAGCACTTCACCGGTCATGGTCGGCTATTTGCGCTCCCAGGCCCATGACATCATCGAGCGCACCGGCCTCAAGCCAGGCGATCTGGTAGTCGAATTCGGATCAAACGACGGAACACTGCTTCGCTTCTTCAAAGAAGCCGGGATGAAAGTGCTCGGTGTCGACCCGGCAGCCAATCTGGCGCCGGTTGAAGCCGACGTACCGACCATTACCGATTTCTTCGGCGCCCGCGTAGCCCGGAAAATTCGTCAGGATTATGGGCCCGCGAAGGTCATCTGTGCCTACAATGTTTGCGCGCACATTGATGAATTGCAAGGCGTGATTCAAGGCGTTGCCGAATTGCTCGCGGCCGACGGGCGGTTTGTCATGGAAGTCGGTTACCTGTACGACGTTTACCGAAATACCCTGTTCGACACGATTTATCATGAACATGTCGACTTTCACCGCGTCGCGCCTCTGCAGGAATTCTTCGCTAGAAACGGCTTGTCTCTAGTACATGCGGAGCAGTCGGATATTCAGGGCGGTGCGTTGGTGGTCTACGCCGCGCACGCGCCCGCGTTCCCAGCGGAATCGGTGGCCAGATTGATCGAGATGGAAACGGCTGCCGGACTCGACAAGGCCGAAACTTTTCACAATTGGGGCATTGACATCCGGCGCAAAGGGGAGGAACTGGGCATTCTCCTCAGAGGCCTTAAAAATGCGGGCAAATCGATCGCGGCTTACGGCGCGCCGGCTAAAGCGACTACCTTGATGTATCACTTCGGGCTTGATGCGTCCATTCTGGACTATATCGTGGACGACAATCCGATAAAGCAAGGCGTCTTCACACCGGGACTTCATTTGCCGGTACTCGCGCCCACAGTGCTGTACGAAAGAAAGCCGGATTATGTATTGATGCTTGCCTGGAACTTTGCCGGCTCGCTAATTGCCAAGCACCGGCATTATGCAGGATCGCGCGGCCGTTTCATCACCCCTCTGCCTAATTTGGTGCTTAGCGGCCCGTGAACGAGCTTCGAATTGGTCTGATTGGAGCGGGACGCTGGGGGCGCCGCTACATCCAGACACTCCGGGAAATTCCCGGAATTCGGCTGGTGAAGGTAGCCAGCGGTAATCCGGATACTGGCACGCTGGTCGATGACCTTTGCACGGTCGTAAGTGACTGGCGCGACCTGGTGGCAGACAACTCGCTTGACGGCATTGTCATCGCGACGCCGCCCGAGTTCCACGCGCCGATGGCCGAAGCGGCAATGCGCGCGGGACACCACACTCTCATCGAAAAACCGATGACGTTGTCGCCCGATCAGGCCCATAGTCTGGCCGCGACGTCGCGGACCACTGGCCGTATGGCATTTGTTGGGCACACGCACCTCTTCGCCAGCGCGTTTCGCTCTCTCAAGGCGGCGGCGGCGGAACTCGGCACCTTGCGTCAAGTGAGTTGCATTGCAGGCAATTGGGGGCCTTATCGTACCGATACGCCCGTCCTGTGGGACTGGGCACCGCACGATATTGCCATGTGCGTCGACCTCTTTGGTATCGAGCCACTGACGCTGGATGCGCGTCAAGCCGCGTCGGCGCAACTCCCGCAGGGCGCCGGAGAAGCGATTGAGCTCAATCTAGGATTCGGCCCCAAGGCCAACGCTTCGATTCGCGTCAGCAACATCGATCCGGCAAAAAGCCGCCGCCTGGAAGCACGGTACGATGCGGGCACCCTGATTTACGACGATCTGGCGTCTGACAAACTCAGGTTTGTGGGAGCCGCAGGGACGGCTGACCGGGTAGTGCAGGTTATCGCCTCAATGCCATTGACCAATTTGCTCAATGAATTCGCCAGCGAGATTCGAGCCGGATCAAGCTTCCACCCAAGCACCGATCTTGGCACACGTGTGGTTGACGTGCTGGCGCGCGCCGAGCGCGCGCTCAATGCGGATTGCAGTGCTTCGGGCTTGCTGCCTTCTCGCACTTGACATATTGGTTTTGACTCGCGCCGCGATTCGTCACGCCGATACCGGTCACGCCGATACCGGGCGAATCACTCGAATATATTTTGTATAATCTTTAAGTTTCGCTTGTACTACCCTCCCCAGCCCTTGGCGGTGGGACATACCCGCAAAATTCGTTCTTGCGTCGACACTTTGTCAGGCGAGGCGATTCCCGAAGGAAAACATCATGATCCAGAAATTTCCGAATATTCGTCTAACCGCGCTGCTGATTATGGGTGCGGTGTTAGGCGCTGGCTGCGACGGTGGGCCCGCGCCTGCTGCAAAACCGCCCGTACAGCCACCGACGGCAGCGATACAGCCCGCAGCGACCGCACCGGCTGCCGCCCCGCCGCCCGCCGCCGCTTCAGGCAACGTTGGCCTTGAAGTCACATTGCGCAAATCGGATGGCAGTATCGTCAATGCGCGAACCGACGCTGGCGGAAAATATATTGTGGCTGACCTGCCGCAAGGCGAATATGATCTGAAGTATTCCAGCGGCGAAATCGGCCGTGTCACGCATGGCGGCGGCCGATTTGAGGGGCAAGCCACCATGGCCGCTCCGGCGGTTGGCGAAAAAATGTCGCCCAAAGCGAAATAGCCGGTTCCGCCTTCGCAATTGCGGACGGTCGTTCCGCGCAAAGAATGAGTGGTGGCCAAGCCGCGCCGAAATGGCAGGAGGTTTGGGGGGGTTTGTTCATAAAATGTATTTCGGGTATCCGTCATTTCAGCCATTTTGCATATCATCTGAACGGCTCCATTGCGGTTTCCGCGCCAAACGTGCGGAGCGCCCGGCAGCCAAGCGCTCCACACGGTTAAGAAAGGTTTGCAGGTAGTGCGCGTCTCGATAATTACCCCGTCCTACAATCGCGCGGCACTGTTGCCCGAAACCATCGACAGCATTCTTGGTCAGAATTATCCTGATCTCGAATACCTTGTCCTCGATGATGGATCAACGGACGACACTCAGGCCGTACTCGCGCGCTATGCAGGCCGAATTCGCACGGTTCGCCACGAAAATATGGGGGAAACTGCCACCGTCAACAAGGGCTTCTCCCTGGTCACGGGTGAAATTGTTTGTGTTGTATCCTCGGATGACCCATTGCTGCCGGGAGCCATCAGCCAGGTAGTCGCTGGATTCGGCCAACACCCGGAAGCCGTTGCGGTCTATCCCGATTGGGTGGATATCGGCCCGAAGAGTGAATTTCTTCGCGCAGTGCGTCTCCCGGACTACGACGTAAAG
>JAYTUX010000585.1:0-2882 GCA_043744315.1 Betaproteobacteria bacterium
CGGGATCCAGTCCGCTCCATTTATCCGGACTCACGACGGACTGGATTCCGGCCTGCGCCGGAAAGACGGAAACTTGGATGGCCATTCGCAAATAATTGCAAGTAGCATTGCATGAAAATCCTTGGCCTTGACCTTAGTGCAATCCTCGCCGCACGCAACGTGGGCGAGCGCATCGCCGTCGCGCTTTGCGTGACGGCATTGAGTTTTGCGGCGGTGGCCGGCTTGCGCTATGCGGGCGGATTGGAACGGATTGAACTCCCGGTACATGACCGCATCATCGAATCGCGCGGCGCGCGCCCCGCGCATCCGGATGTAGTGGTGATCCTCGAAACCGAGGCTGACTTGCAACGCTTCGGTCATCCGCTCACGGACGAAAAATTCGCCGAGCTCTTGCAACGCTTGAAGAGCCTCCAACCCGCATTGATGGCGGTCGACAAATATCGCGATTTGCCGGTGGCACCCGGTAGCGCCGCATTGGATAAATTGCTGACAGAGACGCCGAATATATTCTGGGTCGCGAAATATGGTGCCGCCGCGTTCGATGGCGTGCGACCGCCCAAGGTGCTGCAAGTCAGCGATCAAGTGGCCTGCGCGGACATTGTCGTCGATGCCGATTTGCGCGTGCGCCGCACACTCGTGGCATTGGGTGAAGGCGACAAGGTTTGTCCCGGATTGGCATACGCGCTCGCGGCATCATGGCTGCAAACCAAAGGACTGAAAGCGGGATTTGATTCGGCAGATCCGCATGCGCTCTTGCTTGGCAACACCGCGATGCCACTCTCGCAACCGTGGGATGGCCCGTATGCGGGCGAAGACATGGCAGGCTATCAGTTGCCCGTTGCATATTTGCGGGCGCCGCCACCGAGCTATACGCTGGCCGAATTAGCCGATGGAAAAATTCCCGCTGACGCGCTGAGAGGAAAAATTGTGCTGCTCGGGTCTTCTGCCACCAGCCTGCGCGATTTTTTCGATGTGCCCAAGCGAAAAGCGATTGTCGACAACAATTTGCCCGGTGTCACCGTTCACGCCTACGCGGTGATTGAACTGCTCGACGCGGCGGCGGGTTCGGCACCACCGCTCGGCGTCTCGGTAACGTCGACCCACGTTGCAATGGCCGTGATGGCGCTGATTTCGGCATTCGTGTTTGTCACGGCCTTGCCGATCGCTTTGGCTGCGGGGCTCGTGACAGTATTTATTTTGGCGTGGCTACCGCTCGCGTGGTTGCTGGTCGCGCTGCCGGCGACGCAGGGCTGGGCGTTGGCGCCGGTCGCACCGATGCTTTGCGGCCTGATCGCCGCAACCACCTCTGCCGGTTTCCGAGCCTGGCGCGAAGCGCGCGACCGGCAGGAATTGATGGGCTGGTTCAGCAAACATGTGTCGCGCGAAGTGGCCGAAGCCATCTGGGAGGGTCGCAATGAATTCACCGCGAATGGCCGTATTCCACCGCGCAGCGTATTCGTTTCCGTACTGTTTGCCGACATCCGCAGCTACACCACCATCACCGAAAAATTGCCGATTCCAGTGATGGTGGCGTGGCTCAACCGAGCCATTTCCGCAATGACGTCGGCCGTAATGGAAAACGGCGGCGTGGTCACCAAATTCGCGGGCGATCAGGTGATGGCGGTGTTCGGCGTGCCGATTCCGCGTGTGGCCGGCGGCGATTTAAGCAGCGATGCTGCACACACGATCGATGCCGGCCTCGACATAGGCCGCAAACTTTCCGCACTCAACGAGGAATTCGCCAAAGAGAATTTGCCTGCTGTGCGCGTGCGGGTCGGCATCTACAGCGGGGAGGTGGTGCAGGCAGGATTGGGCAGCGAGGATCGCTTCGAATTCACGGTGCTGGGCGACGTCGTCAATATCGCTTCGCGCCTGGAAAGCTACACCACCGAAGACGATGGGGCGACCGCGCGCGTGCTGATTGGTGAATCAACCAAGAATCTGGTGGAAGGTCATTTCCGGATCGAGCCTCTTGGCGAAATCCCCTTGAAAGGCAAGACGGTTATGATTAGTGTATTCAGAGTGTTTGAACGAAAAGACAACAAGGAGACATCATGAATTCCGGCAACAACAAATTGGCCTCAGTGGTCATTTTTGCTGTCATGCAGTTCGCAGTATCTGGCATCGCCTGGGCGCAGGACAAAGCTGCCGCCGAGGCGAAGAAGGCAGCCGATGCAGCGAAAGCGCAGGGGGAGAGAAAAATCGCGGACGCCGCGGCCACGGCACCAGCAGCCGCGCCCGCCAAGCCCGCGGCAAAACTCAATTACCTGCCGCCCGGCAAAGGCGTGCCCACGCGCCGCGAAGGTGGTGCCACCCGCGGTGGTGCCGGGGACTTGCGCGAGTTGGCGCTTTCGGTGGTCACGCCCGAGCACGTCGGCTGGGCCAGTAGCGCACAGCCTGATCTCTATTGGTTCGTCTCGCGCCCGGTCACGCAAAGCGTGATGCTGACCATCATCCCCGCCGGCGGCACTGCGATCGATCCACTCTTCGAAGGCATGCTCACCGCCCCCACCAGCGCCGGTATTCACGCGGCGTCATTGTCGTCGTTGAAAGTAACGCTGGAAGCCAACGTCGATTATGAATGGTCAATTAGCCTGGTAGGGGACGTGCAATCGCGCTCAAGGGATATTCTCGCCAGCGGACGCGTTCGCAGTGTGCCGTTGTCGGCGGAATTGAAAGCTGATATTGCTAATGCGAACAACGACGCGCGCACGGAAAAGTTAGCAGGGGCAGGATATTGGTATGACGTGGTGGGATTGCTGCGCAAAAACGCACCGGCATCGGCGACGGAAATTTCTTTGTATGAGTCGGCAGGTTTGGCGCGAATTGCGAAGTTTTTGAGGGAAGGGGTTTAGGGAAGCGCCGATTTATTCCCTCGCGGG
>JAYTUX010000586.1:0-2875 GCA_043744315.1 Betaproteobacteria bacterium
CCCTCGCCTGCTTTGGCACCGAGACAACCCGTGACGATCACCTTGCCATTTTCCGCAAGAGCTTCACCGATCGCATCGAGCGATTCTTCGACCGCCGAATCGATAAAGCCGCAGGTGTTGACGACCACCAAATCTGCGCCCGCATAATTAGGCGCGATCTCATAGCCCTCGGCGCGCAGTTGCGTGATGATCTGTTCGGAATCGACCAAAGCTTTCGGGCAGCCCAGCGACACAAAGCCGACTTTCGGCGGCTTCGCATTTCGCTTTGTGGTTTTGCCGATCTTGGCCGGGGTGATGACGGCGGTTGTGCTCATGAATTTGCGATTTCTGCGGTCATGCCATGCGCTATGCGCGACCGGATTTCTTGGTCTTTGGTTTTGCGCGCGTCGGCTTGCGTTCTTCCGCTGCGGTATCAGTGGTGTCGCCTGCATTGGCGGCGGATGCTTTATCGCCGGCGGTGGCCAATGGATTGTAGGGAAACGTCGAGAACATCTGCATGGCCTGCTTGCGCAATTCTTCCTGCATGCCGATCACGTTCGAGGCACTCTTCTCCAGGTATTCGCCCATCATGCCGGGAACCGCGGTCGGGCCTCCCTGCATGACTTTTGTCCACGCTTCCGGATCGAGCGCAGGAACCGCCTTCGCGAAACTACCGAGATTCGGTGCCATCGATTGCGCGATGCCGGCACCGCCGAGCGTGCCATAAAGGGACTTCGTTTGTTCCTGAAATTTTCGTTGCGCTTCGTGAAACGCGCCGATGCTACGCTCGAGATAGCTGCCCATCAATCCCTGCATCGAATGACCGTAGTAGCGAATGATGTTGGCGAGCATATCGGAGGAAAACATCGGCACGCCGCCGCTCTCTTCTTCGAGAATGATTTGCAGCAAGATACTGCGGGTGAGGTTCTCACCGCTGCGCGCATCCTGCACCTCGAATACCTGATTTTCGAGAACGAATTGTTTGACATCGGCGAGCGTGATGTAGGCGCTGGTCTCGGTGTCGTACAGGCGGCGATTGGGATACTTTTTGATGATTCTCGGCACGATGTGTCCTTTTTGCGAAATTGCGAACGGTGGGCGGCAATGCGCGACCGCCTGTCATTGGCTTGTCATGTTGCACCCTCAAAATATTCACCAGAAAGAGCACATCGCAGCGCAATGCATTCTGTAGTTGGGTGCAACTAGTTATTTGATTATCTTAGCATTTTTTGTTTGTTGCGGTGGCAAAATCGGAAAATGGTGCAATGCAGCAAAAAGTACTTGACAATCGCCTCGCCCATCCATATTATTCTAATTGTGCAGCGCAACATTTGTGGTCGAACTCTTGATGTGGCGCTAGTTTTCTTAAACTTTCTTAACCAGGAGTAACACCATGTCAAATCTGAATGTAGGCGCCGAACAACTCGGTGAATTTTCCAAGTCCGCCGTTGATGCCGCCGCCAAATTGGCGCGCGTTTCCTTCGACAGCGCCGAGCGTTTTTTCGCGCTGAACCTCGAAGCCGCCAAAGTGAGCCTCGACGAAACCACCAAGAGCGCGAAAGCTGCCACCGCCGTCAAAGACGCGCAGGAATTCAATGGCCTTCGCACCAAAGCCGCTGAAACCGGTCTGGAATTCTTCATGGGCTATTCGAAGAATTTGTATGACATCAGCAACTATGCACAAGCGCAGTATTCTTCGTTTATCGAAGAGCGCGTTTCGGCTTTCCAAAAATCCGTTGTCGAAGGTCTCGATAAAGCCGCCAAGAACGCACCTGCTGGCTCCGATGTCGCTTTCTCGGCGTTGAAATCTGGCGTCGCCGCGTCGACCGCCGCCATGGACACGTTCTCGAAAGCATCCAAGCAAGTGTCGAGCTTTGCCGACACCGCGTTCAAAACCGCGACCGAAACTGCTACCAAGGCAACCGCTTCTGCCAAGCGCAAGTAATATTCAAGGCTCCTCCTCCTGATCGAAAGATTAGGATTCGCCCCGGAAACCATGTTTCCGGGGCTTTTTTATGTGGCAACGCATCACTTCCGATCGGAAATAGAAGATGACAAAAAAAATCGCACTCATCACCGGCGGCGTCGGCGGCATCGGCACCGGGGCGTGTAAAACGCTCGCGGCAAAAGGCTTTTTTGTGGTCGCCAATTATGTGGTACCCGGCTCAGAAATCCGCTGGCAGGAAGAAATGGCCAAGGCCGGTTTTACCAGCGACGACTGCGCAATTGCATTGGGCGATGTCACCGACTATCAAGCGACCGGCCACATGGTTCGCCAGATTGAGGCAACACACGGCCCCACTAGTGTGCTCGTGAATTGCGCTGGTATCACTCGAGATGCGACGCTGAGAAAGATGACGCCTGAAAACTGGCACGCGGTGTTATCGACCAACCTCAACAGCGTGTTCAACTGCAGCAAACACGTAATCGAAGGAATGGTTGAGCGCGGCTGGGGACGTATCATCAATATTTCCTCGGTCAATGCCGTGAAAGGCCAATTTGGCCAGACCAATTACGCGGCCGCCAAGGCGGGCGTATTGGGATTTACCAAATCGCTCGCGCAGGAAGTGATCCGCAAAGGCGTGACCGTGAATGCCGTATCACCGGGCTACATCGATACCGACATGACGCGCGCGATTCGCGATGACGTGCGCGCCGAAATTGTCGCCAGCATACCAGCGGGGCGGATGGGGTATCCAGTTGATATTGCGAATGCGATTGCGTTTCTCGCGTCGGAAGAATCGGGCTATATCACCGGCACGAATTTGTCGGTGAATGGCGGGTTGCATATGTACGCCTAGAGGTGCAAGTCCGTCGTCCCGGCGGAGGCCGTGATCCGCGCTCAATACTTTGGGATAGTCAAACAGCCACCGTTCGCCCTGAGGTATCGAAGGGC
>JAYTUX010000587.1:0-9662 GCA_043744315.1 Betaproteobacteria bacterium
TCGCCATCCACCATGAACGGCACCAAACCCTGCGGATTGATTGATCGGTACGCGGCCGTTCGCTGCTCGCCGTTCGCCAGGTGAATGTAGCGTCGATCGGGATTCAGCCGTTTCAGATTGAGCGCGATACGCAACCGAAACGCGGCAGAAGAGCGGAAGTATTCGTAGACGATCATGCGAAGATTATAATGGGGTGATGCTCGATTATAGTCCGCCGAACCGCACTGCATTCACCGCCGGAATCAACCGCGATGTGCTTGCCGCATATTTGGCGCACAGTCATAAACTGGACGCCGGCGGCGACGGCGGGTTCGCCGATGACGGCGAGTCGGCGATCCAATTTCACGCAGGAAAAACGCTTAAACCTGCAGCGGTGCTGATCCTGGTGATCAATCAATCGGGGCGTCCCACGGTGCTGTTCACGCAGCGTACCGCGCACCTGACCGATCATGCCGGACAGATCAGTTTTCCTGGCGGGCGTGTCGAGGAAACTGACCGCGATCATATTCACACTGCGCTACGCGAGACGGAAGAGGAGACCGGTGTCGATGCGGGCCGAATCGAAATCCTTGGCGCGATTCCGCAATACACGACCGGCACCGGTTATCTCATTACTCCGGTCGTGGGATGGATCGAGCCACCGATCGAATACCGGCCTGACCCAACCGAAGTCGAAGAGTGCTTTGAAGTGCCTTTCGATTTTCTGACGGACATCGATAATCACCATGTCGAAACCGCGATGTATAAAGGCCGCATGCGCAGTTACTTCGCACTGCCGTACGGCCATCGGTACATCTGGGGCGCGACGGCAGGTATGCTCGTGAGCCTTACGCGCGTGCTCGGCGCAGCGCAGGGGCTATCGATCGGCCATCCCATTCGGCGTTCGCCGGATTCGGGCTGAGCATTTGCTTTGTTACTCGATTCAACTCAACACAAAGGAAAAACATGAATACCACCCCCAGCGGACTGCAATATGAAGACACGGTTGCCGGCAACGGCGCGCAAGCAGTCAATGGTAATCAGGTCTCCGTGCATTACACCGGTTGGCTGTACACGAATGGTGTTGCCGGCAACAAATTCGATTCCAGCAAGGATCGCGGGCAGCCGTTTCGATTTGCGCTCGGCGGAGGGCAGGTCATCCGCGGTTGGGATGAAGGTGTCGCTGGAATGAAAGTTGGTGGCACGCGCCGTTTGGTAATCTCGCCGGAATTGGGCTACGGCGCGCGCGGTGCGGGTGGTGTGATTCCGCCGAATGCGACGTTGTTGTTTGAGGTGGAGTTGCTGGGCGTTTAGCCCTTGATTGTGCGACGCGCTAATTGTGCGTTGCATACATATGCACCCCTTCGCCCGCCCAGCCCTTCGCCTGTATGGCGGCGTATTCGGTACTGCTGGTGACGTACCGGTGATTGGATTCGATTCTCTGCTCACTGCCGCGGTTGTATAGCCGATATACCGGCGTGAGATTGGGCGGGAATTGGCTATTCGTTGGGACGGTGATACGAAACGCGTCACGCTCGAAGCGCCATGCGGGCTTGCCCTTCGGCGTTGCATCATCGAGCGCCCGCAGCGTGCCGCACTCGAACTTTTCCGCCGAGTAGAAATGGCTGTTAGGCCCGCCAGTCGCGTCGCCGTAATACCGGCAAACCGTTTCGGTCCCCGGCATCGGTGTATCAATATTCCACGCACCGAACAAATGGCCGGTGCGTTTCCAGCCGGGGCCGGCGCTGCCTTTGTCGACGAATTCCACTTCGTGCTCGTGAGCAGTGATGAAATAGTGGTCGGTGGTTTCGTTGTAATACTCGATCGCGTTGACGTCGGCGCGGGCGTTGGCTCCCACAACGCCAGGGCTGTCGGTGCGCATGATGGACCCACCTGCGATGGTGGGCACTACACTCAGGAAGCCACCATCCCGGGCGACAAGGAAATTCGCAACATCGATTGGTATCGGGTTTGCATAGGTGTCTGCAAATCCGTTGCCAGTCACAACACTGCCGAACGGGCCGAGGCAATTCAATCCGCGAATCTGAAAACCGGTCCGGTAGAAGTGCAAGAGATCTGCATTGCCTCGAATAGACAGGTGTGACGAAATGAACGGGTATTCGCAAAGCGGGAAGTCCCTTCGGCCCGGACCGGGGCGAAAGCCAGTACCGGCAAATGACATATCTGGCGTGCCATCGGCACGCCACTTAAGAATACCCTTGGAGTTGGCGAACGTCAGCTTGCCATCGCCCATCACGTAGAAAGAAGGATCAATAAATCCCGGCTCTTCGGCAGCCGGCATCGCGCGCTCGATGACTAGTCGTTGTTTTCCGTCTGGCGTTAGCAGCCACCTTCGCAGCGGGAGAGTTGTGTCATCTGGTGCATCGGCTTGCAGCAACACTGTGAGGTTTTCGGCCGCTAAGCTCCACGCGACAATTTTTGATTCTGACGCTCGCAGCGAATAGTTAAATTCACGTTCGAGCCGACCATCCGGCAAAAGCTCGTGGACTCTCATCGTCATGGTCGCGCTACCTGATTCGGTTGTCGTGTTTAACGCAATCAATCTGCCATTGGGTTGCAGTGCGACCCCCGACAGTTGCCCGCTACGCAGGTCAAACAATGCGGCGGACTTGGGGTCTTTGTCGTATCGGCGCAAGTATTCCTGATCAAGCATCCCATTCGGCAATAGTTTCAGCACGCGACCATTCGACAACGCCAGCCAAAAACCGCCATCGCGCGCGGGTGCGCTGAATGATGGGCGACAGTCGTCATTGCGATTACATGTGATCACGGCATCGTTACGAATTTTGACGACGCCTGCGTCGCCCCACCCCACCTCGCGGCGACCCGTTTGGTCAAGTTTGATGATGTAATAATCAAACTCGATGGGTGCGCTGATAAGGCGGGGATAAGTGAGTGGCCCCCTGCACGAAACAAAGATGGCACCGGCGTCGTCCGTCTTCAGTTGAGTCTCGCTCGAGCATTCCGGCAGCGTGGCGAATTGGCGTGCGTTGTTGGTTGCAGGCGCGATTATCTGCCCGGATGCCTGCCACGCGGCGGCGCTCAGAAACAAAATGCCAATGCCGAATGAAAATTGCCGCAAATACATTGCATCACCTCAAACCTCGACCGCGTTACTGTTTGGCACGGCACCGCGAAATTATCAAGCGAGGCAATTGCACATCACAAGCGCTATCGGCGAAGTATCAAATTTCTCGACGTCGAGCACAGTGCGGTGTGCCCAATCTCAACTGGTTTCAGAGCTTGTGCGCACCGATCAGCAAACGATTGTACTGATCGTACTTCTCCTCGATCGCCCCATCCGACCCCGGTGAACGCTTTACCGTGATCCAGACTTCCGCGGGAAAGCTTCCGGCGAGGTCCATCGTGTAGGTGATTTCCTCATTGGCAAGTTCGCGCGCCGCTTCAAAATCTGGCGCTTTCCAATCGAACATCAGGTGCTGCGTCATTTGATCTTTGAAGATTTCGATATCGGCGTCTTCGACATTGACGACTTCAGCAAGCGTGCAGCGCGTGTGACGTGTGAGTGACAGGAACGATGCATCGCAGTGACATGGCGGGTCGCAGCGGTAGCCTTGCTTGATGTCGCAGACCGCGAAACCGCCGGTAGTGACCCATTCGTTTTCATCGCAGGCACCGCTCGCGCGGTAGAGTTCCGCGTCGGAATCATCGAGGCGCACCGCTTTCAAAAACTTTGGCATGGTCGTGTCCGCTACCCGAAACGCGCTTTCAGTTTTTCCATCGTCTCGATCAGTTTCGCGCGAATGCCAGGTTCGAACGCGGAGTGACCGGCGTCGCAGATGACGTGGTAATCGGCCTCTGGAAACGCCGCCGCCAAGTCGTGTGCAGATATGATCGGGCACACCATGTCGTAGCGGCCCTGCACGATGGTGGTTGGCACATGTCGTACGCGGCCGATGCGTTCCAGCAGGAAATTCTCCGGCAGGAAAATATCGTTCATGAAGTAATGCGCCTCGATGCGCGCGAGGCCGAGTGCGACGCGGTCGGAGCCGAAATTGGCGAGCACACCGTCGTTGGACAGCAAGGTGGAACACGAGCCTTCGTACACACTCCACACTCGCGCCGCGGGCAAGTGAATGGCCGGATCGGGATTGAGCAGGAGCTTGTAATAACACTTCAGGATGTCGCCGCGCTGATGTTCTGGCAAGTACCCTGAAAATTTTTCCCATGCCTCGGGAAAAACATGTTTCAACCCGTAGAGGAACCAATCGATTTCCGACTGTCGGCAAAGAAAGATGCCGCGCAGGATCAACGCCATGCAGCGCTCGGGATGATGTTCGGCATAGGCGAGTGCCAAGGTCGAACCCCACGAGCCGCCGAACACCATCCAGCGTTCGATGCCGAGGTGCTTTCTCAATGTTTCCATATCCGCGATCAGGTGCGGCGTCGAGTTGTCCCGCAGTTCACCTAGCGGCAACGACCGGCCGGCACCGCGTTGATCGAAAATTACAATTCGATAAAACGCCGGATCAAAGAACTGGCGATGCGAGGCCGACGCACCTGATCCGGGGCCACCGTGCAGGAACACCACCGGCACGCCACGCGGATTGCCGGATTGCTCGCAATACATGGTATGGAGGCCGTCTAGCGGCAACATTTCTGCCTTGTAAGGCTCAATTGCCGGGTAGAAATCAGATCGGACCGTAGTGGAAGAAGCAGCGTGCATGAACTCGGACTTTGTAGAGGAAGGCGAAAGGGTAGCAGAACCCACAATTGCGATGCGAACTCGTGCGCCCAACAATTGATTTGAGTCAATTATTCTAATTTGTTGCAGTGCACTAATTAGTGTATTGTCAATGTCATATTCAAGAAAAAAATGTCCGGGTTTAGGGCATTGAATGCGGTATCGAGGATCGACGGGAGAAACAAAATGCTCTATCAAGTCCATGAATTGCAGCGCGCCGTACTCGAGCCTTGGCGTTGGTGGGCGCAGGCCAGCGCGGATAACCTGAAGAGTCCGTTTTCGCCGCTGTCTTTCGCGCCCGACGCGAACAAGTTTGTCGCCGGCTTTGATTTGATGCTGCGTTTGACCAAACGCTACGGTCGTCCGGAGTTCGGCATTCGGCATGTTGATGTCGCGGGAAAAATCGCCGACGTTACCGAGCACACGTTGCTCGACAAGCCGTTCTGCAGATTGCAACATTTCAGGAAATCGCGTGCGATCAAGAATGAGCCGACTGTGTTGATATTTGCGCCGTTGTCGGGTCATTTCGCCACACTGTTGCGCGATACCGTGCGCACCATGCTTCCCGATCACAACGTCGTCATCACCGATTGGAAAGACGCGCGCGAAGTGCCGTTTACCGACGGCGCTTTTCACTTTGACGACTACGTCTCGTATGTGCAGGAATTCATCCGTTTCATGCAAAATGAAACTGGCGGCAAAATGCACGTGATCTCCGTCTGCCAGCCGACGGTGCCTGTACTTGCCGCGATCTCCCTTATGGCCGCACACGACGAAAAATTGCCGAACAGCATGACGATGATGGGCGGGCCGATCGATGCACGACGCAACCCCACGTCAGTGAATGACTTCGCGACGCGCCGACCCCTCTGGTGGTTTGAGCAGAATGTCATTCAACGCGTGCCGGTGAAATATCCCGGTGCGATGCGCCGTGTATATCCGGGATTTCTGCAATTAACCGGCTTCATCGCCATGAATCCGGAACGCCATCTTGAGTCCCATCACGATTATTACAATCATCTGGTTGAAGGCGACGGCGAAAGCGCGGAAGCGCACCGGCGTTTTTACGATGAATACAATGCGGTGATGGATTTGCCTGCCGAATATTATCTGGACACCATCGTTCGCGTATTCCAGGATCAAAGTCTTGCACGCGGCACATTGGATGTTGCCGGCGAGCGCGTTACACCGGCGTCGATCAAAAAAACGGCATTGTTCACGATTGAAGGCGAGCTGGATGACATTTCCGGCAGTGGTCAAACCGAAGCCGCACACACACTCTGCACAGGCTTGACGACGGCGCGACGCGATCACTTCACGGCACCGGGCGTTGGCCACTACGGTATTTTCAGCGGACGAAAATATCGCGAAATAATCTACCCGAAAGTTCGCGAATTCATTCGCAAGAACGTGTGATCAAATGAGCGTTCAGCCACCCGGCGCACCGGATTACTTTGCGCTGTTCCAATCAATGTTCACGCCGACCAGTGCTGTGCGACCGGCGGCGGCTCCCAATTCCTTCGCGATGCTCGATCCAAAGGAATTGGAAAAGAAAGTCGGCGAACTTGAAACCGTGCTCGCCTGGCTGAGGGCGACCACGGGCATGATCGAGGTGTCGATTGAAACAATGAAATATCAGCAATCATTGTTGAAAAGTTTTGCAGGCAAGCCCGCTGAAGAATCACCCACTGCCAATACGCCGACCATGCAAGAACTCGGCAAGATGGCAGAAGCCATGAATCCCGCGTTGTGGGCAATGAATATGATGCAGGCGCCGGCTGAACCATCCGCGCCAAAGACCGCGAAAAAAACCGCCACTAAACAACCGCGCGCGGTCGAAAAGAAGCCGCGCCGCTAATCGCGAACACGCGACACAAATAAATATTAAAACTCTAGCGCTGGTGCGGTTCACCGACGTAAATGCCTCGGAGAACCTCGCGAATATTGAATCCAGGCAACTTGGTTACTTCGTCGGACGTCGCAACACGCCTACATGCGGCGGGAAATTCCCCGTTTTTCGATCCGCGAAGAAGTGCCTTAACGACGTCTCAATAGTGCGAAACGCCAACTGATCCCAGGGAATATCCGCTTCTTTGAAGAGCCGAACATCGAGACTTTCGATTCCCGGCCCAAAATCAATATCATCGAGATGTGCGAGGAACATGACATACACCTGACTGATTTCCGGCAGCGAAAGTGTCACGTACAATTTTTCGATCGTCACGCGTGCCTTGGCCTCTTCGAGTGTTTCGCGCGCGGCACCTTCATCGAGCGTTTCGCCTTCCTCCATGAATCCTGCCGGTAGCGTCCACATTCCGTAGCGCGGTTCGATTGCACGCTTGCAGAGCAGCACTTGATCCTGCCACACCGGAATTGTGCCGACGACGAGCTTCGGATTCAGATAATGAATGTGGCCGCAATCCGCGCAAACGTGACGCTCGCGATCATCGCCATGCGGTACGCGAAATTCTACTTTTGCGCTGCCGCATTGCTGGCAAAAGCGGGGGGCGGGATTCATCAGCATGATGGGCGTTTAAGGAATGAAACGTCGGGGAATCGCGACTGATGCGAGCGGCGTGGGTCGCCGTGACGCACAACGGCATGCTACCATGGCAACTGTGTTTGTCGTTGTGTAACCATGTGATTTCAAGGGATTATTTGTGATTTTGCTCAATCGGTTGGTAGTGGTTGCGGTGGCGAATTTGGGCGTTTTTCTGTGTGTCGCCGCGCACGCGGAAGTCGCCGTGGTACTGAATTCCGGCGAAGGTACGATTAGCCTGATCGATACGGTTTTGATGAAAGAAACCAAGCGTTTTCCGATCGGCAAGGAACCACATCATTTGATGGCGACACCCGACGACAAATTCCTGATTGTCGCCAATGCGGCATCGAATGAATTGGTGTTTCTCGATCCGTTGTCAGGCGAAATCAAAAGGCGCATCGACAAAATTTCTGACCCGTATCAACTCGGTTTCAGCCCCGATCAAAAATGGTTTGTGTCGGTCAGCAATCGCCTGGATCGCGTGGATATCTACCACGGTGCCGATTTTTCTCTCGTCAAACGCATCGCCACCGGCAAAACACCGAGCCACGTCGCGTTTGATGCCAACAGCACCACTGCGCTGGTGACGATGCAGGATTCGGATGAATTGGTTGCAATCGATCTCGCCACGCAAACCATCAAGTGGCGCATGAAGACCGGCAAAATGCCCGCCGGTATTTGGGTGACGCCGGATGACAAATACGCGCTGGTGGGGATGACAGGCGAGGATTACGTGGACGTGATCGATTGGCGCACACAAAAATCGCTAAAGAAAATTGTCACTGGCAAAGGCGCGCATAATTTTCTGGCGCTGGGCGATGGCAAACGCATTTTTGTCAGTAACCGCGTCTCGAATACGGTCAATATCATCGATCAAACCACGCTCGCGGTGATCGATACAATTGCCGTTCCCGGCGGCCCCGATTGCATGGAACTCACGCGCGACGGTAAACAACTTTGGGTGACCTCGCGCTGGATCAAGCAAGTAACGGTGATCGATATGGTGACGAAAAAAATCGTCGGCAAAATTCCCGTCGGCAAGAGTCCGCACGGTATTTACTTTCAAACGCATGCGGCGCGGAAGTAAGCGAATCCTCGCACTTGCCGCCGCATCAATCATTGCGGCGGATACCTTGGCGGCGGCATGCAACGGCACGGTCTATCTCACGCTCGATACCGGCCACATGGCACCGGCTGAGGCGATTGCGGCCATCCTTAAAAAGCACGATGTCAAGGCGACTTTTTTTCTCGCCAACGAGAAGACGCAGCGCGGCGATATGTCGCTCGATCCCTCGTGGACAGAATTCTGGAAAGCGCGAGCGGCGGAAGGCCATTCCTTTGGCTCGCATACGTGGCGGCACTGGTATTTTCGTCACGACAATGGCGACAGCGTGAGCTACGTGCCGTGGGGTGCGAAATCCGGAGAGATGTTGAATGCGGCCGGCGTATGCGCGGAGCTGAAAAAAAGCGAGGGCTCCTTCAAAGCGATGACCGGCCGCGGCTTCGATGGCATCTGGCGCGCGCCCGGCGGCAAGCTCACGCCCAACACCTCACGCTTTGCCGAAGCCTGCGGATACAAACATGTGGCGTGGAGCGCGGCAGGATTTTCCGGCGATGAGTTGCCGAGTGAAAAATTTCCATCTGAGGCGCTGATCAAATCGCAATTGAAAAACATCAAGGACGGCGACATCTTGCTGTGGCATCTAGGTGTCTGGTCGCGGAGAGAGCCTTTGTATCCACGGCTTGATGAACTTGTTGGAGGTTTGAAGGCCAAAGGATTTTGTTTCGCGCGCATTGCGGATCATCCGCAATGGAAGAAGTAGCAACTCATAACGTACAACGCAACGACAATGCCAGACGCCATTGAAGACTTGTTTGCCGCGCTGCACGGGCGTGTATTTGAGACGGGCGTACTGCCGGTGCTGCACGCGCTCGGCTTCGGCGGCTATGCGGAATTGGCGTTCGATGCGACGGAAGTATTTCTGATCGGCGCGATCGAAATTACGCTACTCGCCATCGTGCTCGGTGCGTGGGAAAGGTGGCGTCCGCTGGAAGCGCAAGCGGAAGAAGCGAAGCGTGCCGACATGATCTACACCATGCTGCAGCGCCTGGGATTGATTCCGTTAATGTTATTCGTTCTGTTGAGACCGCTGGTGGATGGCATCGACGGCTGGCTGCGCATGCATGACATCGTGCCCTGGAAACTTGAAGATGCGCTTCCGGCGCTCAATGATTCGCCGTTTCTGTCTTTCGCGGTGTACTTGGTGATTCTCGATTTCATCGCCTATTGGTTGCACCGTGCGCAGCATCGGTTCGCATTCTGGTGGGCGCTACACAGCTTGCATCATTCGCAACGCAGCATGAGTTTCTGGACGGACGATCGCAACCATTTATTCGATACCGTATTGATCGATT
>JAYTUX010000588.1:0-2874 GCA_043744315.1 Betaproteobacteria bacterium
TGGCGAGCCTGACCCCCGGCACTTCAATTACTTCGCTGTGGCTGCTTCGTTCCCGACCTGACCAGATTCACAAAGATTGAATGCGGGGAGACCCGCCACCGGTGATTTTATCCCAGAACGCGCCGCAATTACCCGAGCGCGCACGTTCTGAAACCGCAAAACATATCCCGCCGCTCCTTGGTATAAAAGTTGCGATATTGCGGGTACTTCAGCCGCGAATGCGTCGCGAACGATCCGCCTCTAAGCACTTGATGCGTGCGAAACCAGGGTGCCGAATAGTCCCTATAGCGTGCAGCAGAAAATCCGGGATAAGGGGCAAACTCCGACGCGCACCACTCCCAGACATGACCTGTTGATGCAAGAAATTCCGAGGAGCGGGTAGCCGCAAATTCCCACTCGTCTTCAGTCGGCAATCGCCTTCCTGCCCAGTTACACCACGCTTCTGCTTCAAAGTAATTGACATGCATTGCGGCGTATCGGCTCTTTGCTTGCGCGACGCTCGCGACACGTTGCGACGACGTGCCGTCTCGCCACGCAATGCCGGCATCCGACCAATAACGCCGATCGGAGTAAGCGCGTGAATCGGCAAATTCGGCGAATTCGCTTACCGATACCGGCCGCGACGCAATCGAAAATGGCTCAACTTGTGTTCGGCATGCAGGTAATTCATTGTCGAATTTAAACGAACGATTGCACGCGCCTAGTTCAACTATTCCACCAGCGACGTTGTCGTCTTTGCAATCACTCGCCATTCGCTGTCGTGTTGCGACAACCGACGGCATCGGCAATCCAAGTGTCGCCAACGTCATCGCCAACGCTTCTGCATGCATGTCTTCGTGAACCAACGCCAATTGAAAGCCATATCGATCGGCCGGTGCACTCACTGCCAACCCGTCAAGCACCGCTAAAAGTGAACGCTTCATATAGTCGAAACATTCCACTTGATCGGGATAGTCATTGCTCCAGCGATCGCGATGCGGCACTGTTTGAGAATTGAATAGCGCATCGGCGCTGGCCATGATGGATGCCGTCCGACGGCCTTCGATATCGTCGCTCCTCCAGCGCAGACAAAAAAACTCGGCAAACCATGCAATGTGCGCAAGCTCCCAAAGCGGCGGATTGACAACTGGCAAGTAAGGAAACTTTGCCGGTTCCCAATATGCCGGCGGCAAATCCCGATAGATGGCAAGCGTATACTCGCGCTGCGCAGTCAGCGCCTCGCCCAACGCCTCTTTGGAAACTGGAATATCGTCAGCAGCTCCAGAAATTGCGCGATGAACCGGTTTTTTTTCAGCATTCGCCGACATCAATGATTCATCCCTTGCCCATTATTGCGATCGTGACACCTTACCTCGCCGACGCCAACAATGGCAATTGGCGCACGGCGCGTCGCTGGCAGTTGTTGCTTAAAAAACGCTACAAAATTATTGTACAGAATGCGTGGCCGTTGCAGCCGCCAAGCAGTATCGATGCCCTGATCGTGTTGCATGCACACCGTAGCGCCGATTCGGCGCGGCAATTCCGTGCGCAGCATCCCGACAAGCCACTTATTGTTACTCTGACTGGCACCGATCTTTACCGGGATCTCACGCACAGTTCCGCCGCGATAGAGACCATTGCATTGGCGGATGCCCTGATTGTGTTGCAGGAAGACGCAATTACGCATGTGCCACATGAGTGTCGCCATAAGACACATGTCATTTACCAATCCGCCGCGCCGTTGAAACCTGCCATCAAAAAACGCCTTCCTCTGAATTGCATCATCGTTGGCCATTTGCGCGGTGAAAAGGATCCGGTCACCATTTTCCGTTGGGTTGAATCGCTGCCCGCGTCACTGCCGATTCGCATTCTGCATATCGGCGCGCCGCTCGATGAATCGCTCGCGGCCGAAGCACGACGGCTATCGGCGCGCGACGCCCGTTACCACTGGGCCGGAGCACTGCCGCATGGCCTCACCCGCGCGGCGATCAAACGTGCCGACGTGTTGATTCACCCTTCAATCATGGAAGGCGGCGCTAACGTGATTGTCGAAGCCATTTCATCCGGCACACCCGTGATCGCCTCGCGCATGTCGGGCAACATCGGCATGCTGGGCCGCGATTATCCTGGCTACTTTCCGGTCGGCGATGCGGCCGCAATGGGCGATCTCGTCGATCAATGCATCCATGACGCCAACTTTCTTTTGCGCCTCAAAACCGCCTGTGCCGCGCGTGCCAAATTGTTTCTGCCGGAAACCGAACGCGCGGGATTGTGTCGAATAATCGACGGACTTCTTGCGCGAAACAAATGAAATACCCAAGAAATTGAATTCGCGTCAGCAAATCCAGATGCCATCGCCCAGCGTAAAATCCCAATAAATCACCACCCCGGAGTCAACCATGAACGCCCCCACCGAATTCAAAAGTATCGTCCCGCGTCTGACCTCTCTGTCGCATGGTGGCGGTTGCGGCTGCAAAATTGCGCCTGCGATATTGCAGCAAATTATTTCCAAGTCTGGCAATCCGCTGATTCCGAAAGCGCTGCTGGTAGGTATCGAAACATCTGATGACGCGGCGGTGTATCAAATTAACGACACCCAGGCGATTGTCGCGACCACCGATTTCTTTATGCCCATCGTCGATGATCCCTTTGATTTCGGCCGCATCGCCGCCACCAACGCAATTTCAGATGTTTACGCAATGGGCGGTACCCCATTGTTCGCGCTCGCGCTGGTTGGCATGCCGATCAATACGCTGCCGCTGGAAACGATCAAGCTAATTCTCGATGGCGGCGAATCGATCTGCAAAGCTGCGGGTATTCCGATTGCCGGCGGCCATACGATCGATTCAGTCGAGCCGATTTATGGCCTCGTTGCCATTGGTATCGTCAACCCGA
>JAYTUX010000589.1:0-2869 GCA_043744315.1 Betaproteobacteria bacterium
GGCCAGGCCACCCTGGCCTTTAAGCCACTTGAACACCAGCCCGGCGATGTAGATGCCGTAGGTCGGCGGCGTGTTGTACATCGAGTCGTGCGCGGCCACTGTCTTGTATTCGAACGCGGTCGGGCACAGGGCATGCGCCTGGTCGAGCAGGTCTTTACGCACGATCACGATGGTGAGGCCCGCCGGGCCGATGTTCTTTTGCGCACCGCCGAAGACAAGGCCGTATTTCGACACGTCCATCGGGCGCGACATCAGGTGCGATGAGGCATCGGCCACCAGTGGCACGTTGCCGGTATCTGGCGTGAAGAAATACTCGACGCCGTCAATCGTCTCGTTGGTGCAGAGTTGCACATAGGCAGCGTGGCGATCCAGCTTCCAGGTGTCCACCGGCGGAATACCACGGTACTTTCCTTCAGGCGAAAGCGTAGCGCCGTCCGCTGCGAGATTGATGGTGCCGTAACGCTGCGCTTCCTTGAAGGATTTTTTCGACCATGAGCCGGTAACGACGAAATCCGCCTTGTTGTTCTTGCCGAGCAGGTTGAGCGGCACGATGGCGTTTTCGCCGAGGCCGCCGCCTTGCATGAACAGGATTTTGTAATTGGCCGGCACCGCGAGCAGCTCACGCAACAGCGCGACGGCTTCTGCGTGGATGCTCATGAACTCGGGACCGCGATGGCTCATTTCCATCACGCCCATGCCGGAGCCGCCCCAGTCGAGCATTTCGCTGGCGGCCTGGCGCAGCACCGGCGTTGGCAATGTGGCCGGGCCGGCGGAGAAGTTGTAAACGCGCATGTTCGTCAACTGAATAATTCGGCGAGAAAACGATACTCTTCGACCGGCTGGCCGGGAGACTCACTCAACGCTCGAATCGCGCGACGGCGCTCTCGTTTCAGCGCGGGGCGGTTGAGTTTATAAGTTTCAATCGTTACTTTGGTCTTGGCTTCCATCGCACCCGGTACACCCTCAAGTGAACCATCTGCCGCATTGGCGACAAAGCAATTTACCGGAATGTAATCGTTATGGTCAGGCTTCAAAAGTTGACTGGAAAATTTTGCGCCTTTGGCAGATTGACACTGATTGCATGCCGGGAAAAGATTGCCCCATTCAAGCACCACATTGGGCTCCGCGTGGTCTCCAGCTTTTGGCCGGAAATGTTCAATCGTCTCGTTACTCTGCGCAAATCCGCCAGCACAAAATGCACAGGTCTGCTGCGAAGTAGCAAGCAGCATCTGGCGCACTTCGGAATAACACTTCCGGTCGCGAAAGCGACTCCAAACATCGCCGGCGTCGAAAGCGCCTTGGCATAGTTCGGTGCGCGAGTTTGCGAGACAACCTGGCTCGGTACCGCGCGCAAATTTATCCACTCGCCGCCTCCGTCAGTTCAATCTTGCGGCCATGCTTGGCGATTTGCCGGATGTCGGCGGAGACAATCGCGTCCAGTTCTTCGCTGCGCGCCGACAGACTATTAGCGATTTCGACGTATGTCTTGTCCAGCGCAGACGCGCTCTCCAACAGCTTGCGGCGTTCGTCTTTCAGCCGCGCGAGAAGCTGTTGCGATTCCATGTCGAAATGCTCGGTGATGCCGAACACTTCCTCCAGCACCACTTCGTAGCTATGCCCAGCGCCCGCCGGCTCCGCGACGATTTCCTTACCCTTCTTGTCGAGGTTGTAGACCCATGCGTCGCGCACGGAGCCGACGACGAAAGGTGAATGCGTCGAAACGAAAATCTGCGCGTTGGGAAACAATTTTTGCACCACCGGCAACACGCGGCGCTGCCATTTTGGATGCAGGTGAATGTCGATTTCATCGAGAAACAAAATCAGCGGTTGATGCAGCAGCGGCAATTCCGGATTCTCCCAGTTGATGCGATCCATCCGCATCAACACATCCGCGATCCAACTGATGATCGACTTCAAGCCATCCGGCAGCACATCGAATTCAAGTTCCTGCTCGCCGCGTTTCAGCACCACATTCAGAGGCTTGCGTTGCAATGCGAAGCTATAGTCACTCTCACAAATTTCGTTAATCGCCGCAGTGACTGCATCCAGCGCTTGACGATAACCATCAGCTGCTTTTTGATCTTTGTCTTTGAGCGCCAGCGCGCCTTGAGTTTCGATGTTCGCTATCCATTGCAGGATGCGTTCGGGCGAGACAGTAGAATTAAATGATAAGTGGTTGTGCAGCGGTGATTCGGTGATTTCTTGAATCACCAATGACTGTGTGCTTGAAAGCGGACGCTGCCCCGAATACGCCAGCGGCACAAATGGAAACTGTATTCGTCCAAATGCATCATGCGCTTGACCGCCATCGCGAAAATCCGACAACAATTTGGAAGCTGCACTGGAATCGGTACTGGCGACATAAAGCTGACCAACTCCGAGATTCCAATGCACCAGTTGTTCCAACAGCATCGGGGCTCGCCAACCGAGATAGTGACCATAGCCAAAGCAAATGCCAAAGACCTGTGCGCCGTCGGAACGAAATCGCTTTTTTAGATCGTGTATCGGACTCTCGTTAGAAACCGGCCACGCGATCAAGCTCGCCAAGGCGTATAGCAATGTGCTTTTCCCGCACCCATTCTCACCGGTGAAGATATGCACTTCAGCCAAATCTTTAGAGCTATTTTTCTGAAATTTCAGCTTACTGTCGTCAAACGCCCCGACATCAACAAGCCGAATTTCCTCTATGCGCTGATCATCTCTTAGCATGGAAAATCCTCAGGTAGAATCGGCTGAAATCGTTGGTGGACAAGGGTTTTCAGGTTTCGTCCGGCTTTGATCCGCTCTGGGAGCCATTCTCCGTCCCTTGGCCATTCCCGTTTTCGTGACCGCCGCTGCCATTGCCATTCTCACCATTATCCGCATCGCT
>JAYTUX010000590.1:0-9639 GCA_043744315.1 Betaproteobacteria bacterium
ACGGTTTCCTTTGATTTCACTTCCTGAAATGCGAGCACGCGGATGTGTTCATGTTCGATCAGGTTCTCGATGGTCGAACGGAGACCATAGAGCTTGACCGCATAGGCATCGTTATTGCGCAATTTCGATAGATCGCGCGGCGGCGCACCACGTACCGGAGGTGCACCAAATCGATAGGCATTGCAGGGCGCAATCATCATTGAGGCTGCGCGTCCGCCAGCCGCGTTGAACGTCGCGGCTTCGCAGGCCTTGGCGCGCGCCTGTTCGTCAGCGGTGGCCTCGCTTGCGCCGCGCTCGATCCACGCGCGGGTATCGCACCAATTCACCGCCGGTGCACTGCACACTTCCAGGTATTTTTTGAAATCGTTCGCGGTGCCGGCCCACGCCATATTGAACGCTGCGATGCCGACTGTTGCAGCAGGCGATGCCGTGCGCGCGGACGGCTCGGCAGACGAGGCATGCATCGATGGTATGCACGCGAGACACGCTACGGCGGCGGAAAACTTTTTCAAGGAAATCATCGGATGTCGCCTTTTGATCAAGTGATTCAGGCGACAAGCATAGCGAAAAGCGCGGTCTCATCGCACTTGGCAAAACCCTAGCACTGGTGCGGCGTTTCAGTCGATAAGCCGTCAAACGGCGCGCCAGTGCTAGTGTTTGATGTTTTCACTCACCGTCACCATCACCCACCTGCTAGAATTCAATTTGCGCACTCCTTAAAAATTCTTAAGCGAATTTCCCATGCGAAACCTTGAACAGCAAATCACCCAATACGCCGCGTATCACCGCGACCGGCGCAATATCGCGACGCATTTTGTCGGCGTGCCGATGATCGTATTCTCGGTGGTGCTGGCGCTCGTGCCATGGGTGGCTGGTGGCGTCAATGTGGCGTTGATCGCGATCGGCATCGCCTCAGTCTATTACCTGATTCTCGATCGCAGCCTTGGCACGGCGATGTTGTTGTTCCTGTTCGTGTGTTACCTCATCGCGATCACTTTCAATGCGGCCATCAACGCGCGCGGTGGACATGCCGGCTTTGTGCTCGCGGCGGCGGCGATGCTGTTTATAGTCGGCTGGGTGATTCAATTCGTCGGTCATCAATATGAGGGCATGAAACCCGCGTTCACCGATGACATCATGGGACTCGTCATCGGCCCCCTGTTCATCATGACCGAGGTTTTTTTCGTGTTGGGGTTGAAGGCAACACTGAAAAAATATGTTGAGGATCGTGTCGGCCCGGTGCTGGCCGCACGCAACGGCGCGCCGATCGGGCCGGTGAGTTCACCGACAGGCGGCGCGGCCAACGCATGACGAACACGCACTCGCCTGTTTGAGCCGGCGTGGCGAAAAAAAAGACACCTGATACCGCGCGCGGCACGCTGGGCGCGGCGGTTGAATCCGCCGAGCGAAGATTTGTCGCAGCCGGATTGTTTTTTGGCCACGGCTCAACCAACGCGTTCGACGAGGCGGTCTATCTGGTATTGCGCACGCTCGGTTTGCCGCTGGATGAACTCGATGGCGTATGGAAACGCCGAATCACCCCGGATGAAAGCGCGGCAGTTGAGGATATCGTCCTGCGGCGCATGACCGAGCACATCCCGGCCGCGTACCTCACCCACGAAGCCTGGCTCGGGCCATACAAATTTTATGTCGACGATCGTGTCATCGTGCCGCGTTCGTTTATTGCCGAATTGCTGCGCGAAGAACTATCGCCGTGGATCGCGGATGCCGATGCGGTCACGTCGGTACTCGATCTTTGCACAGGTTCCGGTTGCCTCGCGGTCGTGGCCGCGATGACGTTTCCACATGCGCAACTCGATGCCGTCGATCTTTCCACCGACGCGTTGCAAGTGGCCAGGCGCAACGTGGACGACTACGCCTTGAATGCGCGCATCAATCTGATCGAATCCGATATGTGGGCTGCGCTCAAAGGCCGACGCTACGATCTTATCGTTACCAATCCGCCGTATGTGACGGGCAAATCGATGGCGGCTTTACCGCGCGAATATCGCCACGAACCCGAGATGGCGCTCGCCAGTGGTGCCGATGGATTGGATCATGTGCGCACCATCTTGCGAGATGCGGCCGCACATTTGCATGACGGCGGATTGCTGGTGGTGGAAGTCGGCTTCAATCGAAAAGGGGTCGAGGCCGCGTTCCCGGATATTCCGTTCACCTGGGCGGAGGTCAGTGCGGGCGATGGTGTGGTGTTCTTGTTGACGCGAGAAGAGCTTGTGCGTGCGAATGCATTGGGCCGCGGCGCTAACCGCTGAAGTGCGAGCGACCGCAACGAAGAAAGCGTCGATCTAATGCCTACGCGGCATTATTTTCCCCGCCGCCATTGTTTGTTCCACCGCCGTTGTCACCCTCCGGTGCGCCGCCTGAACCACTGGCACCGCCACCGCCTTCACCATTTTCGCCTCGCGGCCCGCGATTGCGTCCGCCGCGTCCGCGAAAATTGCGCCGTTGACGTCCACGTGGGCCGCGCGGCCCGGTGCGCGGGCCAACGGGTGCGGCGGGATCGGTAGTGTGCGTAACGACATTTCCCGCACCTTCGACCGCATTGCCAATATTGTCATGCGGTTCGGCAGTGACTCGCTCGGCGGGCGGCGGGCGGTTGCCGCGATTCTCGCCGCGGTTGCCGGATAATTCATCGGCACCCGGGTTCGGCGATACGCTATTTCCCATACCCTGCATATTGGGATCGCGCTTGGCCCCTTTGCCGCCACGACGATTTCGACGCGGGCGCGGCGCGCCCGGCACGCGTTCCTGCCCGGGAACAATCTCGGCCGCGCCAGCATTGCCTTCGCGCGGGGGACGGTTGCCCTCACGGGGTTGATTACTGCGCGGCTGCCCATTTCGAGACTGCCCCTCTCGTGGCGGTTTCGGGCCGCGCTGACCCGGCACCCCGGGTACGCGAGGATTGCCGCGTGCGGCGCCGCGATTGTCGCCGCGCTTTTCTCCCGGCAGCGCCGCGTCGGCTTCTTCTTTCATGCCCGCACCGGCAAGAATACTTCGCACCTGATCGGGTGACAATTCCATCATCTTGCCGCGCGATAAACGTGGCGGCAATTCAATCTTGCCGAAACGCGTGCGGATCAATCTCGATACCGTCAGGCCTTGCGACTCGAACATCTTGCGCACTTCGCGATTGCGGCCTTCCTTGATCGTGACCTGATACCAATGATTGGCGCCTTCTCCGCCGCGCTTTTCAATGGTGTCAAATCGCGCCGCCGATCCTGCGCCGTGCTGAGGTTGCGCGTCGCCCTGATTTTGCGTGTCGTCGCCGTCAAGTTCAAGCGGGTCGTGATGCTCGTGTTGATCCTCGGCATCATCATCGGCATCGATATTCACGCCGGTCAGCAGTGCTTCGGTTTGCGCATCGTTCAATTCACCGAGAATGCGCACCGCGTATTCGCGTTCAACCTCATAGCGTGGATGCATGAAACGATTGGCGAGCTCGCCATTGGTGGTGAAAATCAGCAGGCCAGAGGTGTTGATATCGAGGCGGCCGATCGCGATCCACTTGCCGGTTTCCACCGGCGGCAGATTGTCGAACACGGTGATGCGATTGCCGGGGTCACTGGTGGTGACAATTTCACCTTCGGGCTTGTGATAGAGCAGAATGCGCGGCAGCTCTTCACTGAATTTGAGTTTCACTGGCCGCTGATCGACCAATACATTGTCGCCCGGCGAGACCTGTGTGCCGGTGGTGGCGACAATGCCATTGACCATCACCCGACCGGTGGAAATCATGATCTCCATGTCCCGGCGCGAGCCGATGCCCGATTGCGCCATCACCTTGTGCAGACGCTCGCGCTTGACGTTTGCCTGCGCGGCCAGCGCCTCGGCGAACTGCCCTGATTTCGATTCCTCGCCGACACGTCGCATGTCGCCAATTTGTGAAGGTGAAGGCGTGTGCGCGATCGGCATCGGTGTTTTGCGAAACGGTGTTTTGCGGCCCGCCATGTTCTTGCGCGATTGCGGTCGCGCCGGCCCGCGCGGACCACGTGGTGGCCGCGCATCGCCGTGCGGCAGTGACTGCCCGATACTGTTACCCGGCTCGACCCCCGAGGCACCCGTACCACGCGGAACGTGCGATGGCGATTTGCCGCGCCGACCGCGTTTGCCGCCCACGGTATTGCCGAAGTTGTCGTTTGCACCGCCCGCCAAATTGGCCGTTGGACCACGCTTGCCACCACGTTTGCCCGCACCCGCCCCGGCACCGGCCCCCATGCCACCGCTCTTGCCCCGGCGTTTACGACCGCGCAATACGTCTTCGCGCGCGTTCGGTTCTTTCTTTTCTTCACCGACGTAGCGGCCGTCCACATAGCCGCGAGCCTTCAAGCCGGTGACAACAACGCGCTTCACCATGATGGCGATCCCGTAGAAGTGGATGGTGCGGGCGCCGATGCCGACGGCTCATCGGGCGATTTCGTCTGCGGTTCAACATCCGCTACTGTCGATGACTCGGTCTCAAGCGGTAACGCGCGTTCGCCTTCTGCCAATTCTGCCGCCACGTTCTCGCCCGCCTCAGCCACGCCGGGTAACGGCAGTGGCTGCCCGGCAGCGGCTGACAACGCCGCGCCGGTATGGGTCATATCCAGCGTTGCCTGCAATTCATGCAACGGCGGCAATTCTTCCAGCGAACGCAAATTCAAATCGTCGAGAAAATGTTTAGTGGTGGCGAACAAGGTCGGGCGGCCCACGACTTCCTTGTGGCCAATTTCGTCGATCCAGCCGCGATCCTGCAACGTCTTCAAAATATGTGGCGAAACCTGCACGCCACGAATGTCTTCTATATCGCCGCGCGTCACTGGCTGGCGATAGGCGATGATGGCGAGCGTTTCCAGCACGGCGCGTGAGTAACGCGGCGGCTTTTCGCTCGACAGTTTGTCCAGATATTTCTGAAATTCGGGTTTGACGCGAAAACGATAGCCACTTGCCACCACCGCAAGTTCGACACTGCGCGCAGCCCAGTCGCTGCGCAATTCTTCAAGCAAATTGCGCACGGTATCAGCGCTCAGTTCGCCATCGAAAATGCGCCGCAATTCGTTGACCGCGATCGGCTCGGACGCCGCCATCAGTACCGCTTCAAGCGCGCGTTTGGCTTCACCAATGTCAACGGTTTGTGGCGGAGACAGTGCAGCATCGTCCACCGTCGACAGCTCGTTTTGGGTGGGCGTTTCGTTGGCGGATTCGTTCAAATTTGCTTGCTCGTTGGACATGATGGCGAAAATCTTTTCTTTGCTTAGGTGCGGTTGCCCGCGCTAATTCGAGGGTTCAAGCGTTGGCGGCACCGCTTCGCGCAGCTTTACGTAAATCGGCTCGAACGGCGCGCCCTGAGTGAGATCGATGAGTGATTCGCGCGCCAATTCCAGCACGGCCAGAAAACTCACCACCACCACCGCGACGCCTTCTTCGGGTTGAAACAATTCATCGAAGCGCACAAAACCTGAGCCGCTCAATTGCCGCAGGATGCGTGACATGTGCGAACGCACCGATAATTCTTCGCGCGAAATGCGGTGCCGCTGCGTGGCCTTGGCGCGATTCAAAATCACCCGCCAGGCCTCGGTGAGATCGGCGACCAGCACCGTCGGCACCCGCGTCACCAGCGATTGTTCGATCATCACATCGACCACCGCGAAATCGCGCTCGCGGCGAGGGTGTTGGTCGATCGCCTGACCAGCCGCTTTCATTTGTTCGTATTCGAGCAACCGGCGAACCAGTTCGGCGCGCGGATCGTCAGGTTCGGCCGGGTTTTCGCGCGGTGGTCGCGGCAGCAACATGCGCGACTTGATTTCGATCAGCAGCGCCGCCATCAGCAGATATTCGGCCGCTAATTCCAGTTGCCCCTCGCGCATCGCTTCCACATACGTCATGTACTGACGCGTGAGATCGGCCATCGGGATATTCAGGATATCGAGCGAATGTTTGCGGATCAGGTAAAGCAATAAATCCAGCGGCCCCTCAAATTCATCGAGAATGATCGACAACGCATCCGGCGGGATGAACAAGTCAGCCGGCAAATCCGTCATCGGCTGGCCTTTGATTTTCGCAAACGGCATCGCCATATCGAGCGATGGTTGCTGGGTGTTGTCGACGACGAGTTCTACGCTCATTGCCTGGTTCCGGCGGGGTACATCAATTCGATCGCAGCGCGGGACATGGCAGCATTGTCGTGGCCAACACCCGGAATGGTTTTCAGCATCCATTGCGAATTGACATTTAATGCGGACGCCAAGGTCTGTGCCGCATTGAAGAAATTGCGACCGCGCGACAGGCGTTCCATCCCCTGCAAATCGAGTACCTTGCCATGGGTAAGTTGATGATGCGCGGGATCGTTGTCGGCTTCACCCAGCATGACGATGAGTTTCCGGGCAAGCGCGCGTTTCAATTTGGTTTCTGCGTCGGCAACATTTGCCATACCATTCGGCAGCTCGGCACCGCCTTTGTCAATTCGCCATTCGGGCCAGGTATACCGGCCGGCATTGGCGGCAATCGCCCATTCGGAACGGTTTTCCGGCACCAGCATTGTCAAGCGATGGACAAATTGCGCGCCCGCCGAATGGCCGAAAATCCGGTAGCTATTGCCGGTGATGCCGGCTTCCTTCTTGACGTGGTCGAACAACTTTTCAACCGTCATCAAGGATTCCATCGATCGCTGGCCCGCGCGCACCGGCCCGATCGAATAATCTTCGGTGCGACGAAACTGGGCGAGGTCAAAAAGCGGCGCGACAATCAGCACATTCTCGCGATCCGCGAGCGGAATCCATTGTTGACGTGCTTCATGCGCATTGCGCGACATGCCGTGCATGACAAATTGAATCGGCGAATTGCTGTCCAGTTTTTTCGGTTGGTACAAAAGAATTTCAAGCTTGTGGCCGTTGCCATCGTCAAAACCAAACGACGATTTACCAACGGGAAATGCCGCGGCGGGCAAGGCGATCAACGCAGCCGCAATAAAAATGATTTGCTGCATCGCGTTCAAGAGAAACTCAATCCCATTGCGTCGCGTACATCACGCATGGTTTCTTCGGCAATGTCGCGCGCTTTTTCACAGCCATCGGCCAGAATATTTTTTACCAGCGTCGGATCTTCCTCAAACGGTGCCGCGCGCTCCCGCATCGGCGTCAACTCGCGGATGATGCTGTCGATGACCGGTTGCTTGCATTCAAGGCAACCGATACCGGCACTCTTGCAGCCTTCGATCACCCATTTGTGCACGGCTTCGTCGGTGTACACCCGGTGCAGATTCCACACCGGACATTTATCCGGGTCGCCCGGATCGGTGCGGCGCACGCGCGCCGGATCGGTGGGCATGGTGCGCACTTTGGTGGTGACGACTTCAGGTTTGTCGCGCAGGTCGATGGTGTTGCCATAACTCTTCGACATTTTTTCGCCGTCGATGCCGACCAGACGCGAGGTGGCGGTAAGCATGGACTGCGGCTCGGGCAGGATGATCTTGCCTCCGCCTTCGAGAAAACCGAACAGGCGTTCACGGTCGCCCATCGACAGATTCTGTACGTCGCCCAACAATTCGCGCGCTTCCACCAACGCAGATGCATCGCCGTCCTGTTGAAATTTGGTACGCAATTGATTGTAGAGCTTCGCCTTTTTCGAGCCCAATTTCTTGATCGCCGCTTCAGCTTTTTCTTCAAAGCCTTTTTCGCGGCCGAACAAATGATTGAAGCGCCGGGCGATCTCGCGCGTGAGTTCGACATGCGCCACCTGATCTTCACCGACGGGTACCTGATTGGCGCGGTAGATGAGAATGTCGGCCGCCTGCATCAAGGGATAACCGAGGAACCCGTAAGTGGCGAGATCGTGCCCGCGCTCACCGAGTTTCTCCATCTGGTCCTTATAGGTCGGCACCCGTTCCAGCCAGGAGAGCGGCGTGAAAAACGACAGCAACAATGTCAATTCGGCGTGTTGCGGCACCTTCGATTGCGCGAACAGCGTGGTTTGCGCGGGATCGATGCCGGCGGCGATCCAGTCGATCACGGTGTCGTAGGTGTACTCCTCGATGACGCCCGGTGTCTCGTAATGGGTGGTCAGCGCGTGCCAATCGGCGACGAAGAAAAAACACGGGTGCTCGTGTTGCAGCTTTGCCCAATTTTTCAGTGCGCCATGATAATGGCCAATATGCAATCGCCCGGTCGGGCGCATGCCGGAAAGTACGCGGTCAGGAAACATGTTCAAACATGATTTTTAGGGCCAACCCCTTGTGGAGCAGGAGTGTGTTTTCAGGTAACGGGTGAATCGATCGGGCATTGAAGCCGGCGGCGCGAAAAAGCGAAGGCGAGTGCGTTTGCGTGGATCGGGTAATGCATCATTGTCGAATTATTGGACCAGAACGGGCTGCCCCGGAATCCTCGTGGGCATGGTGCAACGCGTTCGATCATTAGCGGCGACTACTTCGCCGGGAGGCGAGACGAGTCAGTAAAACCAAACTGCCGCTATCAAGATAACCCTATTATAGCGTATATCGATTTCATGCTGATTTCGACCAGCGGCCAGAGGAATTTACCCATGATGCCACTCAACATCAGGGCGATCAGGATGAACATCCCATATGGCTCGGTGCGCGAGAACGCGTAGGCAAGTCGATTGGGCAACAGCCCAGTCAATATCCGCCCGCCATCGAGCGGCAACAGCGGAAACAGGTTGAACACCATCAGCAATGCATTCACAAAGATACCCGCCTGCGCCATCAATGCCAAAAATACCACGGGATCCGATTCAGGCAGGCTGATGGCGATTTTCCCCAACAGAGCCCAAATGATCATCATCGCCAGATTGGCGAGTGGTCCGGCGGCGGCGACCCATATCATGTCGCGTTTGGGATTTCTGAGTCCGCCAAAATTCACCGGAACGGGCTTGGCCGCGCCGAACACGAACGGCGTGAACAGCAAAGTGACAATCGGCACCAGAATGGTCCAGATCGGATCGATGTGTTTAAGCGGATTAAGTGTCATGCGCCCCAGCATATAGGCAGTAGCATCGCCAAAATAGCGCGCCGCAAAGGCGTGCGCGGCCTCATGCAACGTGATCGCGAAAATCAACGGAATCGCGTAGACGGTGATTTTCTGGATGAAGGATGCGTCCATTGAGACCTTGATTATTGTTGGGGGAGCGTTTCGTCAAAACCAAACGATGCGATGTCGCCTTTGCCGCGCCTGACCAAGGTGGGGGCGTCGCCAGACAAATCAATCACGGTGGTGGGTTCGATCCCGCAGGCACCGCCGTCGAGAATCAAATCGACCTGATGTTCCAGTTTTTTGCGGATGAGCTCGACATCGTTGAGCGGTTCATCATCGCCCGGCAACATCAGCGTGGACGAGAGCAAAGGCTCGTTCAATTCGGCCAGCAACGCGTGCGTCACCGGATGCTCGGGGACGCGCACACCGACCGTCGCGCGTTTCGGGTGCGCGAGACGGCGCGGCAATTCCCGCGTCGCACGCAGGATAAATGTGTAGCTGCCCGGGGTATGCGCTTTCAGCAGCCTGTACTGCGCATTATCGACTTTGGCAAAGGTGCCGATTTCGGATAAATCGCGGCACACCAGCGTGAAATGATGGCGCTCATCGACGCCGCGAATCCGGCGAATCCGCTCCATGGCTTGCTTATCGCCAATGT
>JAYTUX010000591.1:0-9638 GCA_043744315.1 Betaproteobacteria bacterium
CCCGCCTTGATATGTGGCAACCCTGCCGCAAGTCCCGGAAACACGGCCTGCGTCTGCGCGCCGAGCAAATCCGTCAACGCCGGGCCAATGCCGCGATACGGCGCATGCGGCGGCGTGATACCGGTCTCTTCTTTCAATTGCTCCATCACCAGATGCGTGAGTGTGCCCTGCCCGGCGGAGCCGTAACTGACTTTGTCAGGGTTCGCTTTCGCATACGCAATAAATTCTTTCAGTGAGTTCGCCGGCACCGAGGGGTGCACCACCAGCACATTCGGTGTGCCGCCGACCATTGCAATCGGCGTGAAATCCTTGACTGCGTCGTACGGCAATTTGCGCAGCGCAGGATTGGTGCCATGCGTGCCGACATAACCGACCATCAGCGTGTAGCCATCCGGAGCCGCGCGCGCCACCGCCTGCGAGGCAATGATGCCGCCGCCACCGCTGATGTTCTCAACAATGATCGATTGGCCGAGCACTTTTCCGAGGCGATCCGCGATCAATCTGCCGACCAGATCGACGCCGCCGCCGGGTTGCACTGGCGCGATGATTTTGATGGTTTTGGTCGGCCATGCATCCTGGGCATTGGCATGCGCCACGAGCACGGTACTAACGACGACGAAAAATATTTTTGCGATCAATCCGCGTGGCATGTGAATCTCCGTAAAGGGTACAAGTTATCGCTGCCTGAATCGTATCTGAATGCGTGTTTTTGTCATTGCGGTGGATCATGCGACCGTTCCGTACGATGGCACGATCGCGCGAAATTTCGCCGATCATTCGCGATACTATCGCTGTCATTCTTTGCAAAAATGGAATCTGCGGGACACAACGCATGTCACAACGCACACTATCAGCACACTCATCAATGAGCGTCTCCGAAGCGCTCGCCGCCGTCATCATCGGCCTGCCGCGCCACGTACCGGCTGCGACTGCATCCATGTGCCGCTCATTGTTGATCGATGTCGCCGGCATCTGCGTATCGGCGCGCAACAGCGATTTCATGCAATCCACGCTGGCCGCAACCGATGAGTTGGGCGGATGCACCGTGATCGGCCAGTCGGGTACGCGCAGCCTTTCGATGGCAGCGCTCTGCAACGGCACCGCCGCGCACGGCGATGATTTCGACGACACCTTTGAAGGCGGGCCGGCGCATGCCGGTGCGGCGATCGTGCCCGCCATTCTTGCGACGGCTGAACAGCATTGCCTGGGTGGCGCAGATATTGGCCTCGGCATTGCGGTCGGTTGCGAAGTCATTTGCCGCATGTGCGTGGTCGCGCCAAAGTTGGTGCACAAGGCGGGTTTTCACCCGACGGCCGTGTTCGGTGCCATCGGTGCCGCGGCAGGCGTAGGTGCCGCATTGCAACTCAATGCGAAGCAACTGGTGGATGCGATGGGGATTGCCGCCAGCATGTCGTCGGGCATCATCGAATATCTGGCCGAAGGTGCCTGGACCAAGCGCATGCATCCAGGCTGGGCCGCACAAGCTGGCTACCGCGCCGCGCGTTTAGCGCATGCGGGATTCATCGGGCCGCGCACCATGTTTGAAGGCGAGCATGGATTTTTCCACGCCTTCGCACGCACACACGAGGGAAATTTTGCGGAGATGCTGGAGGGATTTGGCGAACGCTGGTTAAGCGCGCAAATCGCCTTCAAGCCCTACGCCTGCGGCACCATGGCGCATCCATATATCGATTGCGCGCGCAAATTGGTTTCCGAAGGCTTGAATCCCGCCGAGATTGAATCGATCGAATGCGAAACGGCCGAGGGCATCGTACATCGCCTATGGGAACCGCTCGTCAACAAACAGAATCCACCGAATGGCTACGCCGCAAAATTCAGCGTGCCCTATGCAATCGCGGCCGGCATGCTGCGCAATGACGCAGGTCTTGGCGAATATCAGGAGTCCGTTGTACATGATCCACTCGTTCGCGCACTCGCCGGAAAAATTCGCTACGTGATCGACCCGACGAATCCCTATCCGCGCCGATTCACCGGCCATCTGCGCGTGACACTCCAGAACGGCGACGTTCGCGAAGCGCGGCAAGGGCATTTTCGCGGCGGCGTTGCAGAGCCGTTGTCGTTCGATGATCTGGCGAAAAAATTCCGCGCGAACTGCAAATACGGCGGCATCAGTGATTCACAAACGGCCGCCGTGCTGCACACCATGGGCACATTGCTCGGCCAATCGACCATTGATTTGCAGCCATTACGCTGCGTCTGAAGGAACTCTCATGAATCAACAGACTTTGAGCCATCAAGTCGCACTCGTCACCGGTGCGGGCCGCAATATCGGTCGCGCCATTGCTTTGTCCCTCGCGGCGGCGGGTGCGAAGGTTGTTGTCAATGTGCGCGCGAGTGTCGATGAAGGCCAGGCGGTCGTCGATGAAATTGTCAGCGCAGGCGGGCAGGCTATGCTGTGCGCCGCGGATGTCACCGAGCGCGCACAAGTCGATACGATGATGACGAGAATTCTTGATAAATATGGCCGCCTCGATATTCTCGTCAACAACGCCGCCATCCGCGACGAAGCGCCATTCGAAACCCTAGGTTATGACGCGTGGCGGCGCACCTTCGACGTCTGCCTCGACGGCGCATTTCATTGCACCCAAGCTGCGATGCCGATGCTGAAAAAAAGCACTAATGCGAGCATCATCAACATGGGCGGACTCACCGCACACACGGGTGCCAGCCAGCGCGTGCATGTGGTTGCGGCCAAGGCGGGTCTGGTCGGCATGACACGCGCGCTTGCCCATGAATTTTCACCGCAGGGCATCACCGTCAATTGCATCGCGCCAGGCATGATGGATACGGCGCGGAAATCGGTCACCGGTACACCACACCACCACGCCAAACATTCCACGCTGGTCGGGCGCCGCGGCACGCCGAGTGAAATTGGCGAAGCGGTGTTATGGCTCACCGGCCCGGGTGGGCGATTCGTTACCGGGCAGGTGATACATTTGAATGGCGGGACGTATTTGGGCGGTTGAATCGGTCATACGCACACTAGTGTCGCAACACTAGGCGGACGACTCGTCCTTCTTCACACTTGACGGCATCACCACAAAATCATCCGTTCGCGGCAGCGAATTCAGCGCTGCCAGTAACGCCTCCGGCGGCGCGATCAACTTGCGTGACGACAAATCGAGCCAACCGCTGACCGTGCTGACTTTCGCACAACGCTTACCGTCCGTGCGGGAAAATTCATTCTGTATTTTGAATCGGCTGCCGTCCTCCGCGATGCCGGCAATTGCCAGCGTGCCGACGAATGACTCCAGTAAGCCGATTTCCTTGTAGTACTCGATTTCGTCCCTCATCACGACCGGACCGAATTTTCGTCTGACAAATTCCGCCATCGGAAATCCGTTCTCGGCGAAAAACATCATGCGCACATCTACCGATTTGTCCAGGTAGGCCGTATTGCGCATGTGGGCATTGAAATCCATATCGCTCCAGCCAGCGATCAGCGTTTTTGAATACATAACGATCCTCCTGTTAAACCGGCATTCCTGCGCGCAACCCATTTCGCCCCCGCCCTCGCCGGGTGCGTTTATCCAATCGCATGTTTCATCGCGATGGTATCCAACCCGGCGTCTTATTTCCAGATTCTGTCGCACTCAGCATACGTTGCGATCGCTCGGGCAATAGACTGCGCGAGGTAATGATGGGCAATGCCAATGCCGATTCTGTCGCCGAGGTAAGATCAATCAACCGGAAAAACCCTATACCAATGTATTCCACAATGCGCTGCCTTTGCACCAACTGGTTGATGCTCGCCTTGAGCCTCACGGCTCATGCGGCGACTCCCACCAATCCGATTGCAAACACGCTCATCCTTGCCAGCACAACTCCCGCGCCGCCACGGGTCATGCGCACCGTGAACTTCACCATCGATATGCGGGCCGAAATTGCCGCCGGTCGTTTCAACGCGAGTCGCGATCACGTCGGCGTGCGCGGCGCAACACCACCGTTGTCGTGGGCCGATACGCTGCAAGCGATACCGAGCGGCGAGGGTCACTATCAATTGCGCGTGACATTCAATCGCCCGGCTTATGGCGGGCAACCACTCCAATACAAATTCAAAATCGATCGCCCCGGAATCGGACCGAACGAAGGCTGGGAGGAAGGCCGCAACCGCATCCTGCTGTTGAATGACACGACGCAGAATGTGTCACGGGCATTCAATTTATCTCCCGAAGCAGTGCCATTGGAGCGCGTCGGGCGCATTGATCGTATCGCACCGATACCATCAAAACACGTACCGCCGCGCGAAGTGCAAGTGTGGCTGCCACCCGGGTATGAAAAGGAACCCACCCGGCGCTACCCGGTGTTGTATCTGCACGACGGTCAGGTAATGTTCGACGCCAAGGCCAGTGGCGCCGAATGGCAAGTCGATGAAACCGCGCTGCGGCTGGTTCTGGCCGGCGCGATCGAGCCGCTTGTCATCGTCGCCGTCGCCATCTCTGCGGCGCGCATGGAAGAATACACACCGACCAGCGCCCTGCTATCCGCTGCGCGCACCGGCCTGCCGGACGATCAACGCATGGGGGGCGGCATCGCGCGCTACGCCGAATACTTGACGACCGAGCTTAAACCCGAAATCGATCGCCGCTACCGAACCCGCCCGGAAGCCGCGCACACAGCGGTGGGCGGATCGTCATTGGGCGGGCTAGCGTCAATGTGGCTCGCGCTGCATCGCGCGGATGTTTTCGGCGCGGCGCTGGTGGTCTCTCCTTCGGTTTGGTGGGATGACAAATTCATTCTGCGCGATGTCGCCGATATGCCGCTCGCGGGGAAAAACAGGCCGCGAATCTGGCTTGATGTCGGCACCCTTGAAGGCGTTGAAGCCTTGCCAGTGACGCGGCAACTTCGCGATACCCTGCTGCGCCGTGGCTGGGATCGCGAATCGCTTTCATATCTGGAACAAGCCGACGGCACACATGACGAAGCAAGCTGGGCGCAGCGGGTTGATGGCATGTTGCGATTTCTCTATGGGCGAAACTAGCGGCAGAGAAACTTCAGCAGAAGGAACCGGATCTGGTCGCGTGAGCGCGGTGGCGGGATTGCCGCGTTCTTGCAAAGCTGACGGATGGAGGATCGTTGAATCGACCGATCGGTTCCTATTACATTGCAAACGGCGGTGCCCTGGTCCCCTGATGAAATTCCATTTTCCATTGGCCACCGGCATTTCTCCACAACGAGGTGCGGAAGGAGTACACGCCCGGATCACTGATCGAGTGCCGGATGAATGCGCGGTAAGTCAGGCGCACGATCGTCTCCGACAGCGCATGAAATTCATAGTCCCTGGTGACAATCGACCAACCCTCTTCCGTCGACAAAATCACCAGGATCTCATTCAATTCAACGCATTTTCCTGACGTGCTGATTTCTTTAAATTCGCGCGAGAGCAATTCGAGCAATCGTTCCGGCGAGGCCCGAACCTGCCGTTGAAACAGCAACTCTTCCAGGGAAATAATTTCTTCTTTGAGTGTCATGGTTGCAGGCAGGATAGCATTTCATTCATGCCCGTCGCTAAATCTTGCGGCACACCCTAATACTGGTGCGCCTTTCCAGCCGTTTGTGCTCGGATCGCCCCGCCAATGCTGGCGTTTCATTCCGCTACACTGCATAAATCGCGACCACTGTAAAATGCCGGCACGCCAATTTTGAAGCCAAACATGAACGCTCCCACCGCCCCGCAACACCTTGCCAATCCTCTGCTGGAAAATTGGAATACTCCTTACGGTTTGCCGCCGTTTGACAGCGTCTGCGCCGATCATTTTCCATCGGCGTTCATGGTCGCGTTGCAATCGCATCGCAATGAAATCGATGCGATCGCGACAAACGCGGAAGCGCCCAATTTTGAAAATACGCTGGCCGCGCTTGATGCAAGCGGACGTCTGCTGACACGACTGGAGTCGCTCTTCTCCAACCTCACCGCATCGGAGACCTCGCCCGCGTTGCAAGCGGTCGAACGCGAAATGGCAGGTCCACTGGCGGCGCATAACAATGCAATTTACATGCACAACGGTCTGTTCAAGCGCATCGACGCGTTGCATACGACGCGTGAGCAATCGGGGCTTGATGCCGAACAGCTAAGACTACTTGCGCGTGTGCATCTCGATTTTGTTCGGGCCGGCGCCAAACTCTCGCCCGCCGCGCAGCAACGCTATGCCGCCATCACTGAAAAACTCGCAGAACTCACCACCCTGTTCAGCCAGAATGTGCTTGCCGACGAAGCGCAGTATCAATTGCTGTTGAAGGAAGAGGACGAGCTCGCGGGATTGCCTGAGTTTCTGCGCGCGGCAGCGAAGCAGGCGGGTGCCGAACGCAGCATCGACGCGCATGTGATCACGCTATCGCGTTCGCTGATCGTACCGTTCCTCACTTTTTCCACGCGCCGCGATTTGCGCGAACTGGCCTTCAAGGCGTGGATTGCGCGCGGCGAAGGCACTATTGCCGGCGAGGGAAAGTACAACAACAATCCGGTGATCCGCGAAATCATGGCACTTCGATTGGAGCAGGCCAATCTGCATGGCTACGCTTGCTATGCGGATTACGCGCTGGTCGATACGATGGCCAAGAATAAGGCAGCCGTCACCGATTTGCTGCAACAAGTCTGGGTGCCGGCCAAGGCGCGTGCGGAGGAAGAGCGCGCCGCACTGCAGGCTTTGGCAGATGTTGAAAATGCCGCACATGGGAAATTCAACATCGAGGCGTGGGACTGGCGCTACTACGCCGAAAAAGTCCGGCAAGTCCGCTACGATCTCGACGACGCGATGGTGAAGCCGTATTTCTCTCTCGATCGCATGGTCGAGGCTATATTCGATTGCGCGCAGCGCTTGTTCGGCCTGACCTTTATCCTCGCGCCCGACATCAAGGGCTATCACCCGGACGTGAAAGTGTACGAAGTCAACGACGCCGGCGGTACGCGGGTTGGTGTTTTCCTGCACGACAATTTCGCCCGTGCCACCAAACGCGGCGGCGCCTGGATGAGTAATTTTCGCTTGCAGAGCAAGATCGATGGCGACGCTGCGCCGACGGTCACGCCGATCATCGTCAACAATAATAATTTCGCAAAAGGTGCGCCCAATGCGCCGACGCTGTTGAGCTTTGACGATGCGCGCACGCTGTTTCACGAATTCGGCCACGGCTTGCATGGGTTGCTTTCCAACGTACGTTTCGAGCGCCTGTCCGGCACGCAGGTGTTGCGCGATTTCGTCGAACTCCCATCGCAGATTTTCGAGCACTGGCTCTCCGAACCCAGCGTATTGAAGCGCCATGCTCGCCATTACCAAACCAACGAGGCGATTCCTGATGAATTGATCGCGCGGCTGACAACGGCACGGCGTTTCAATCAGGGCATTGACTCGGTTGAATACACGGCGTCTGCCCTGGTCGATCTAGCGTTGCATTCGTTGACAAATGTCGATGGACTTGACGTTGGCGCGTTCGAGACGGCGGAATTGCGGCGCATTGGCATGCCAGAGAAAATCGTCATGCGCCACCGTTTGCCTCATTTCCGACACTTGTTTGCGGGCTCCAGCTACTCTTCGCAATATTATGTCTATCTCTGGGCAGAGGTACTGGATGCGGATGGTTTCGAAGCGTTTGTCGAAGCCGGCAACCCTTTTGACCGCGCCACGGCGGACCGGTTGTTGACGCACATCTATTCGGCCGGCAATACCCGCGAACCAGAGGAAGCCTACCGTGCATTTCGCGGTCGCTCACCGACAGTTGCACCCATGTTGAATAAGAAGGGACTCGCGACGGTCTGATTGGGGTCGCCGAATCCGCACGCGTCGCCCGGCGTAATGACACCGGGCTGATTCAAAATTGCCACAAGGGGAGGCATCGACATGCCGGATGATGAACACGCAATGACCGAACGCTACGGCGAGCTATTTCCGCCGTGTTTCGACTCGGCAGAAACTTTTTTGGCGGCGATCGGCACGTCGACCGGTTCGATGATTGCCTTTTTCGATACCGATGAACGAATACGCTATGTAAATCTGCCGTACGCCCGCTGGTTCAATCGCACGCCGGATGACATTCTCGGTCGCAGCCTGATTGATTTGTATGGGATAGAGGCATACACCGCATTCCGGCCGATGCTGCACCGCGCCTATGCCGGCGAATTCGTCCGCTATGAGCGCGAATTGAAAAAGCCCGATGGCTCCGCTGAATGGATTTCGGTAAACATGCTTGCACACCGTGATCAGTCGGGCCGCATCAACGGTGTCTTTGCCAACGCGCAAGTCGTCGATGATCTGAAGCGCACGCGCGATGCGCTCGACGCGGCACTGCAGGTACAGGCGATCTACATGGAAAATTCGCCATTGGCGGTGATCGAGTGGAACAATACGCTTGAAGTGCGACGCTGGTCCGGTCAGGCAGAAGCGATTTTCGGCTGGAAGTCTGCGGACATCGTTGGGCTACTCGCGGTCGACGTCGATCTCGTGCACCCTGACTGGCTGCCGACGGTGCGCGCGGCGACCAAGGATTTGATCGACGGACGCGCGAAGCACAACCGGATGATCAGCCGCAATCGAACCAAAAGCGGTCGCTTTATCTTTTGCGAATGGTTCAATTCGGCATTCACCGACGGCAATGGCAAAACACACGGCATTTTGTCGCTCGCGCAAGATGTGACGATGCGCGTGGAAGCGGAAGAACAGTTGCGCTTTTCAGCGGTACACGATGCGCTCACCGGTTTACAAAATCGCCAGTCGTTAATTGCGCGCCTCGATCATGCGTTGGTACGCGCGGCACGCAGCGGCGCACACTTGGCGCTGCTATTCATCGATCTCGACAAATTCAAGACCGTCAATGATACCCATGGGCATGCCACCGGTGACGAACTGCTGCGGCAGGTCGCCATTCGCCTGAAGACCTGCACGCGTGACGCTGACACGGTCGCGCGCATCGGTGGCGATGAATTTGTGGTGCTGTTGGAGTCTGAACTTGATGCCGATACCCCGGAGATAATTTCTGCGCGTATTACCGACAGTTTTGCGAAAGGTTTTACTCTCGGTGAAAAACATATCGACACGGGTGCCAGCATCGGCATCAGTCGCTTTCCTGTCGATGGCAAAGATGCCGATCAATTGATGGCGAGCGCCGATCGGGCCATGTATCGCGCGAAGCATTCGCGTTGAACGCGAACCCAATCAGTCTGGAACAGTGGCGCAGTCGAGGTGAGTGGCTGCACCATTCTGCCGGCCCGGTGTTCACGCGCAGCGAAGGCGATGGGCCCGGCGGCGCACTAATGTTGATCCACGGCTTCCCGACGGCCTCGTGGGATTGGGCAAAGGTGTGGCCCGCGCTGACGCCGCACTATCAATGCCTTACGCTGGATATGATCGGCTACGGCCTGTCGGCCAAGCCGCGCGATTTCGCCTATTCGGTGCGCGCGCAGGCGGATCTGATTGAAGACTTTCTCGCCGCACGCAAGATGCGCGAATTCGCGATCCTCGCACACGATTTCGGCGACACCGTCGCGCAGGAGTTACTTGCTCGCCACAACGAAGGCAGCGCACGCCAGCAGTTGACAAAAGTCGTATTCCTGAACGGCGGATTGTTTCCCGAAACGCATCAGCCGTTGCTAATACAACGCCTGCTGGCAGGCCCGTTGGGGCAAG
>JAYTUX010000592.1:0-2861 GCA_043744315.1 Betaproteobacteria bacterium
TGTTGATGTTTTCAATCGCTTTCAACACGCCTTTGCCGATATAGCGATCTTTGTCGCAATCGCGCAGCTCAACGGCTTCACGCGAACCGGTCGAAGCACCGGACGGCACAGAGGCACGGCCCATCACGCCGGACTCGAGCAGCACGTCGCACTCGACCGTGGGGTTGCCGCGCGAGTCGATAATTTCGCGGCCGACGATGTCTACGATTGCGCTCATGATGGTGTCCTCATTAATTGTTTTTCAATTCAACCGGAACGCTAAGCGTCAAGCCCCTGCACGATCACCGCCTTGGCCACCGCCGCGCCTTCGCGCGACTTGCGCGCGGAGGTGTATTCAGGTGAATTCCAGAATTCCTCGGCTTTCTCATAAGTGGGAAACTCCAGCATCACCATGCGATTCGGTTTCCAGTCTCCTTCGACGCTCTCGTGCTTGCCGCCGCGCACGATATATTTTCCGCCGTAGGCTGCAATCGCCACCGGTGCCAGCGCTTTGTAGTGTTCGTACTTCTGCGGATCGGTGACGACCGCGTCATAAATCAGATATGCCGCCATGCGAACTCCTCCTGCACACTCAGGTTAAATTTTGTTCCGCAAAACCGTGCTTTTTTACCACGCGATCAAGCTCCACCAGCGTCTCGAGCAACGCCTGCATACGCCCTAGCGGCCACGCGTTCGGGCCGTCGGACAAGGCTTTATCGGGATCGGGGTGGGTTTCCATAAACACTCCGGCGATTCCGGCTGCCACGGCTGCGCGCGCCAGTACCGGTACGAATTCGCGCTGGCCGCCAGATTTATCCCCCTGCCCGCCGGGCTGCTGCACCGAATGCGTCGCATCGAACACGACCGGGCAATCGGTGTCGCGCATCACCGCGAGCGAGCGCATGTCGGACACCAGCGTGTTGTAACCGAATGAGACGCCACGTTCACACACCATGATGTTGTCGGACTGACCGGATTCGAGCGCAGCTTCGCGGGCCTTGGCCACAACATTCTTCATTTCCCATGGCGACAGAAACTGGCCCTTCTTGATATTCACTGGCTTGCCGGCCGAAGCGGCAGCACGAATGAAATCGGTCTGACGGCAGAGGAAGGCCGGGGTTTGCAACACGTCCACCACTGCAGCGACATCGGCGATTTCAGGTGTGTCGTGAATATCAGTCAACACCGGCACGCCGATTTGCCTTTTCACATCAGCCAGGATGCGCAACCCTTCGGCCACCCCCAGCCCGCGAAACGATTTGCCCGAGGTGCGATTGGCTTTGTCGTAAGACGATTTATAGATGAAAGGGATACCGACCGCGACCGCGATTTCTTTCAGACGCCCGGCCGTTTCCATCGCCATTTCACGCGACTCAATCACGCACGGCCCGGCGATCAGGAACAGAGGCCTGTCCAGCCCGGCCTCGAATCCGCACAATTTCATCCGGCCCTCACGCCGCCTGTGACAGCGGCGCTGTGCGCGCGGCTTTGTATTTCAACGCGGCTTCGACATACGACTTGAACAGCGGGTGCCCGGCGCGCGGGCTGGAGGTGAACTCGGGGTGAAACTGCACACCGACAAACCAGGGATGCGACGGAATTTCCATCATCTCCGGCAAATTTTCAGTCGGGGTGCGAGCTGAAATGAGCATGCCGGCCTTCTCAAACTGATCGACATAATTGTTGTTCACCTCGTAACGATGGCGATGCCGTTCATTCACTGTCTCGCCATAAAACCGCGCCGCCAGCGTACCGGGCTTGACCGGGCATTTTTGCGAGCCCAGACGCATGGTGCCGCCCAGGTTGGAGCTGGCCGAGCGCTTCTCCAGATTGCCGGTGCGATCCATCCACTCGGTGATCAGGCCGACCACCGGGTGCGGCGTTTGTCCATCAAACTCGGTGCTGTTGGCGCCGCCCAGACCGCAGACATCGCGCGCGAACTCAATCGTCGCCAATTGCATGCCCAGGCAAATACCCAAATAGGGAATACCGTTTTCACGCGCATGACGAATCGCGCGGATTTTCCCTTCGACACCGCGCACGCCAAACCCGCCTGGCACCAGCACGGCATCAACACCTTTGAGTTCGCTGGCCACCGTTTTGGCGTCGGCATCGCCGAGCAACTCGGCATCAACGTACTGAATCTTCACTTTCGAGCGGGTGTGAATGCCGGCGTGGATCAATGATTCGTTGAGCGACTTGTAGGAGTCGGCCAGGTCAATGTATTTACCGACCATCGCGATGGTCACTTCGTGCTGGGGATGCTCCAGCGCGTCCGATAGTTTGCGCCACGCCGACAGATCAGCCGGTTTGGCCAAAATTGCCAGTTTGTGGCAAACGATCTCGTCGAGCATCTGCTCGTGCAGCATGGCCGGCACCTGATAGATCGAATCCGCGTCCCATACCGATACCACGGCCTTTGCCTGGACGTTGCAAAACAGCGCAATCTTCTTGCGCTCGTCATCGGGAATCGGCCGGTCCGAGCGGCACAACAAGGCATCGGCCTGGATACCGATCTCGCGCAATTCCTTGACCGAATGCTGGGTCGGTTTGGTTTTGATCTCACCGGCCGAAGCGATGTACGGCACCAGCGTCAGATGCAAATAGCAGGTGTCTTGGCGATCGCCTTCAAGGCCCATCTGCCGAATCGCCTCGAGAAACGGCAGCGATTCGATATCGCCCACGGTACCGCCGACTTCGACGATCGCCACTTCTGCCGCATCCGGCGTGCCTTCACCCGCGCCCTTGCGGATGAACATTTTGATTTCGTCAGTGATGTGGGGGATCACCTGCACCGTGCGCCCGAGGTACTCGCCGCGGCGCTCCTTTTTGATCACACTCTCGTAGATCTGCCCGGTGGTGAAGTTGTTGGCCCGGCGCAT
>JAYTUX010000593.1:0-2857 GCA_043744315.1 Betaproteobacteria bacterium
TGTTCTCGCTATCCGCCGTCGCGCAAGGCAAGGCCAACCCGCTAGAAGTGTTCACGTACCAAGGCGCAGATCGCGAATCGCGTTTGCTTGAAAACGCCAAAAAGGAAGGCAGCGTGGTGGTATATACCTCGCTCAATTTGAAGGATTCCGTGCCGATCGTCGAGGCATTCGAGAAAAAGTACGGCGTCAAGGCGGTTCTGTGGCGCGCCAGCAGCGAAAAAGTCGTTCAGCGCTCGCTGACGGAAACGCGTGCAGGGCGTTACGCCGCCGACATTTACGAGACAAACGGTCCCGAAATGGAAATTCTGCATCGCGAAAAACTGCTCGCGGATTTTCACAGTCCCGGCATCAAGGATATCCCGCCGAGCACCATTCCCGCACACCGGCAATGGATTCCGGATCGCTTCAATTTTTTCACGATTGCATATAACACCAAACTGGTAAAACCTGAAGACGTGCCGAACTCCTACGAGGATTTGCTGGCGCCGAAGTGGTTGGGCAGGTTGGGACTGGAGGGTGGGGATACCGACTGGTTTGGCGCGGTGATCAAGAGCATGGGCGAGGAAAAAGGCGTTGCTTTCTTTCGCGGACTCGCAAAGAACAGACCGGAAATCCGAACGGGTCACACATTGATTGCCGAACTCGTCGCGTCGGGAGAAATTCCGCTGGCCGCCGCCATCTACAACCACAACGCAGAACGGCTGGTTGAAAAAGGCGCGCCGATTAAGTGGAAACCACTTGCGCCGACTTTCGGTCGTCCCAACGCGATCGGCGTGTCGAAACGTGCCCCCAATCCTCATGCGGCCATGTTGTTCGTCGATTTCATGCTGTCCAGAGAAGGGCAAGAGTTGCTGAAAGCCCGCAATCGCGTTCCCGCCAGCAAATTGGTACCGACCAAGCTCAATGACTTTCCGTTTCAAATGATCGATCCTGTGATCGTGCTCGACGAAGGACAGAAGTGGGACAAACTCTGGTCAGAGTTGTTTCTCAAAGGCAAAGCCGTCAGCAAAGATGTGAACTAACCTGGATGTCAATCACGGAATTTATGAGGAAAGCAATGGGTAACACGACTGGATTGAACGTAAAACGTCAAGGTCTGCGGATCGCTTCCGCAGTGAGTGTTTTTTTCTGCCTTGTCCTGCCACTGATGGGCGTCGCGTCTGAAGCGCAATTATCGGCTCCGATTGCGACCTACATCGGTGCCGATCGCATGCAAAAACTGATCGAGGGGGCGAAGAAAGAGGGCGAGTTCACCATCTATTCGTCTGCGCCGACCGATGACATGCTTGCCCTCACCTCGGCATTTGAAAAAAAATACGGCGTGAAAGCAAAGGTTTGGCGCGCCAGCTCGGAAAAGGTATTGGGGCGCGGTATTACCGAAGCGCGCGGCAATCGCTTCGAGGCCGACATCTATGAGACCAACGGCCCCGAATTGGAGGCCCTGCACCGCGAGAAATTGTTGCAGGCGGTGAAATCCCCCAGCCTTGCCGATCTTGTGCCGCAGGCGATTTTGCCGCATGGCGAGTGGGTCAGTACGCGCATCAATATTTTCACGGCCGCGTACAACACCAAGCTCGTCAAAAAAGAAGAGTTGCCAAAAACCTATCAAGATTTACTCCATCCGAAATGGAAAGGGAAGCTTGGCATTGAAGCGGAGGATGCGGATTGGTTCGCAGGGGTTATTGCGGATCTAGGTGAAGAGGCAGGATTGAAGCTGTTCCGCGATATCGTTGCGACCAACGGCCTGTCGGTGCGCAAAGGCCACACACTGCTTACCAACCTGGTTGCGTCGGGTGAGGTGCCGATTGCGCTCACCATTTACAACTACAAAGCCGAACAGTTGAAGAACAAGGGCGCACCGATTGATTGGTTCGTGATCGGCAAGAATGCCATTGCGCGTCCGAACGGCATTGGTGTTGCGCGTAAATCACCGCATCCGCATGCGGCTGTGTTGTTTCATGAATTTTGCATGACCGAAGCGCAGGCGATTTTCCTGCAACGCGATTTTGTGCCTACCAGCAAAAAGATAGATTCGCCGCTGACCAAGATCCCGCTCAAGTTTGTCGATGTGAAAACCTCTCTGGATGACGATGCGAAGTGGTCAAAGCTATACAACGACATCATCACCAAACAATCCAAGTAACCGCACCAACCAACAGGAAGCACGATGGGAAAAGAATCGCATTACCACAGCAAGAAAGACCGCGTGTTCCTGCGCGGGATTGCCGGACCCTACAACCTGAAAGACGAATTGACACGCTTGCGTTCGATGCCGCGCGTCATCAAGGGCAAGGATTTATTGTTCAACGACGGCCCGCAATCGTTCAGCAAGCATTTCATCGAGCCGGTCGATGGTTACACGCAAACACTGCATGTCCATCTCGAAGAGTACGCACCCGGTGGCCGCACGCAAAAACACGGGCACGTCAACGAAGCGGCGTTCTACATTCTGGACGGAGTCGGTCATGAAATTCACGACGGCATTCGCTATGACTGGAAAGCCGGTGACGTGGCGATCGTTCATAACAATTGCGTGCATCAGCATTTCAATGATGATCCGGTGAAACCCGCACGTGCGCTGGTGATGAAGCCTAAACCGATGATGATGTTCATGAACCTGTTGTTTCAGAAATCCGTGATTCCGCGTCCGACCGAGCCCACACCTGGTGGCGTGGGATTCGAGCCGCGCCATTTTGAAACCAATCTGAATCACGAGAATTAATTTTCGCGCTGGTTGCGGCGCGACTTAAAGGAGTCACATCATGGCCTGGGGCGAATCAAAAGCATGGAAGAAAGGGACGGAAAACCGTCCGCTGTATCAGGGACTGCTGGAAGACGCGGCCGCGGCGCCGGCAAA
>JAYTUX010000594.1:0-2852 GCA_043744315.1 Betaproteobacteria bacterium
CTACGTGTTTTGCTGTTCCCGGATCAAACCAAACCGACCATCACGGTCAATGTCACGTATCTGGTCGGCTCACGCCACGAGAACTACGGCGAAACGGGCATGGCGCATTTGCTGGAGCATCTGCTGTTCAAGGGCACGCCAACCAATGCCGACTTGCCCAAACAACTTAACCAGCGTGGTGCGCGTTTCAATGGCACCACCAGTTTTGATCGCACCAATTATTTCGAGCTGGTGCAGGCATCCGACGATAACCTCAAATGGGCGATCGACATGGAAGCGGATCGCATGGTCAATTCCAACATCGCAAAAAAAGATCTCGATTCCGAAATGACTGTCGTACGCAACGAATACGAGACCGGCGAAAACAGTCCGGGCGGCGTGCTGTTCAAGCGCATGCAAAGCGTCGCATTCGATTGGCACAACTATCAGAATTCGCCTATCGGCAATCGTTCCGACATCGAGAACGTGAAGATCGAAAACTTGCAGGCGTTTTATCGTTTGTATTACCAGCCTGACAACGCTGTGCTGCTGATCGCGGGCAAGTTTGATGAGTCTGCCGCCCTCAAATTGATCGCAAATGCTTTCGGCAAGATCCCGAAACCAACACGTACCTTGCCCAAGCTGTGGACGGTTGAACCTACACAAGATGGCGAACGCAGCTTTGTCGTGCGTCGCAGCGGCAATATCCAATTTATTTTGCTTGGCTACAAGGTGCCGAGTACGCTGCATCCGGATGCGATTGCCTTGACTTATTTTCTGGCCACGCTGGGAAATTCGCCCAATGGCCGCCTGCACAAATTGCTGGTTGAACCCGGCAAAGCGGCAGCCGTCGGTGGCGGCGGCGGAGCATCGGTGGATCCGGGATTGGCAACAATCGCCGCAGTCGTCAAAGAAGGCGACCCATCGACGAGGTGCAAAAAATATTGATCGACCAGGTTGAAAATTTTGCCAGCAAGCCGCCAACGAAAGAGGAAATGGATCGTGTGCGCGTTCAAATTGTGAATGGTTTCGATCAAGTTCTCAGCTCACCGGAAGCGCTGGGTGTCGGCTTGAGCGAAGCCATTGCGGCAGGTGATTGGCGTTTATTTTTCTATTTCCGCGACCGCGCCTCGAAAGTAACGGTAGAGGACGTTGTACGTGTGGCGAAAACGTATTTCAAGCGCGACAACCGCACCATAGGCGTGTTCCTGCCGACCAAAGAGCCACTGCGCGCAGAAATCCCCGTCGCTCCGCTGGCATCTGATTTGCTCAAGGATTATCAGGCAGCGCAAACGATGTCCGCAGGCGAGACCTTCGATCCTGATCCTGCCAATATCGATGCACGCACCAAACGCTATGTGTTGGCGAACGGGATGAAGGTTGCCTTGCTCTCAAAGAAAACGCGTGGTGAGTATGTGAATGTGGCGGTTCGTTCGCATAACGGAGATTTGGCGTCGCGTTTTGGACGCAGCACGGCAATTCAATTCGCATCAGGAATGATGAGTCGCGGTACTACGCGGTTCACACGCGCGCAATTGGCCGATGAATACAGCAAGCTCGGCGTGCAGGGCGGCGCGGGTCTCAATGGCGGTGCGCTTCGCGTAAAAAAGGAAAACCTCATCAAGGCACTGGAGCTGATCGTACACGTCATGAAAGAGCCGGCATTCCCGGAGAGCGAATTTGAGCAACTGCGCAAACTGGCATTGACCGGTTTGGAATCCGGCAAGAGTGAGCCCAGCGCGTTGGCGGGTGAAGCGATGGGACGTCACTTCGATGGTTATCCCCAAGGCGACCCGCGTCATTTTTCCGGTCGCGAGGAAAGCGCCGAAGAAATCAAAGCTGCCACGCTCGATCAACTTCGCCTGGCGCATCGCGACTTCAGTGGTTTTTCTGTTGCTGAAATCTCTGTCGTCGGCGACTTTGATGAGGCAGCAATCAAGCCTGTGATCGAAAAACTATTTGGCGATTGGAAAAGCCCGCTCGCATACAAGCGCATTGAAAATCCCTATCGCGAAGTAGCTGCCGCCAATAAAACCATCGAGACGCCGGACAAAGAGAATGCCGTTTTTCAAGCGCAGATGCTGATCCAGATGCATGAAGACGATGCTGATTTTCCGGCGCTGTCACTGGCCAACTATATCTTCGGTGGCGGCGCTGGATTGAATGCGCGACTCGCCAAGCGCATACGCGGCAAAGAAGGCCTTAGCTATGGCGTGGGCACTTCGCTATCTGTTTCCGACTTTGACAAGCGCGGCGTATTCAGCGCGTCGGCCACGGCGGCACCGGCCAATATTGCCAGGCTCGAATCGATTTTCATGGAAGAGCTGCAATTGGCGAGGAAGGATGGCTTTACTGCGGAAGAATTGGCCAACGCCAAATCAGGTTTGCTGACCAACCGCCAGCAGAGCCGCGCCCAGGACGGAAACCTGGCAAGTTCCTGGAATGATCGTATGCATCGCGGTCGCACGTTCGCTGAAGCCGCTGAATTCGACGCCAAATACAAGGCGGCCACGCTAGACGAAGTCAATGCGGCGTTCCGCAAACACATCGAGCCGACGAAGCTCACGATTGTCAAAGCAGGTGATTTTGCGAAGACAGCCAAGGCGGCAGCGCCCGCGAACTAGCGCCTAATGCGCGGGGGACCACGCGAATAGCTGACCTCGCCACCCGGCGGGCCAGATTGCAGTTGGCCGGCCGCGCACATAAATCCAATAAAACTGATTGATTTTGTTGGGTTTTTCGGTGATAATGCTCGGCTTGGTCAAGCGCGCCCTGCGTTTTACGGTGTGCTCGGTCAGGAACAATCCAAAACCCCTTGCTTTACTGCGGTGCGCATCGCAGAAAGCTTTCAGACCAAATGGTCTTCATCCACA
>JAYTUX010000595.1:0-9558 GCA_043744315.1 Betaproteobacteria bacterium
GCCGTTAAGTTTGTCGAATGTATCAAGGCGCTTCATCGGCTTGCCGGCGATTTTCCAATCCTTCGCGTTTTTCAGCACGATCGATTTTGGATCGGGCGGCATGAGCTTTGCTGCGGCTGCGGCCACTTTTCCGTAACTGATGAATCGTTTGCTTGCGGCATGGCTGATGACACCGTTGGCGACGCTTAACTCGCCCACCGGCACCTGCCATTCATTCGCAGCGGCCTGCATCAACATCATGCGAGCCGCGGCACCGCCCCGGCGCACATAATCCTGCGAGGCGCGGATGCCACGGCTGCCACCGGTGGACATGTCGCCCCAGGCGCGTTTGCGCGCATGATTTTGTCCGGGCGTGGGTTGCTCGGTGCTGATTTTTGTCCAGTCGCATTCGAGCTCCTCGGCCACCAATTGCGCAAGGCCAGTGAGCGTGCCTTGACCCATTTCGGAACGCGCGATGCGGATCACGCAAGTATCGTCCGGTTTCACGACCACCCACACGTTGACTTCCGTCGCATCGCCAAGCGCTGCCAATTGTGCCGAGGCATCGCTTGAAAACAACGGCAGTCCCAACGCCAACCCGCCGCCGGCGGCCGCGCTAGTGACCAGGAACTGGCGACGCGAAAAATCGGTCGGGGACTCCACAAGATCAGTGATGGTGACTTTATTTTTGATCGTCATGGCGGCCCCTATGCAACGGATGCGGTGGAAGGCGCAGAGTCGGCGGCAGCACGACGGCTTCCGCTAATGTCCTTCGCGGCCATGTGAATTGCAGCGCGAACGCGTTGATACGTCCCGCAGCGGCAAAGGTTGGTCATCGCGGCATCGATATCCGAGTCCGTCGGGGCCGGCTTGTTTTTCAGGAGTGACACCGCCGCCATGATTTGCCCGGATTGGCAATAGCCGCACTGCGGCACATCGAGCGCGAGCCAGGCTTTCTGCACCGCATGCGTGGTATCAACCGACAGGCCTTCGATCGTGACAATTTTCTTGGACCCCACCGCCGACACCGGCATTGAGCAGGAACGCACCGGAACGCCGTCGATATGCACTGTGCAGGCACCGCACGCCGCGATGCCACAACCATACTTGGTCCCGGTCAAACCGATGATGTCGCGTAACGCCCACAGCAGCGGCATTTCCGGTTCGACATCGATGTCGTGGATCTGATTGTTGACGGTCAACTTCATGCGGGAGTGCTCCTCGTATCGTTGGATCGTTGAATTAAGTTCGAAGGTTGCGGCCTTTATATGCTGGCGTGCTGCGATCATTTTCCATTATTGCCACGCCGATGACCACGCTTGTACGAGTCAAAGGGATGAATAGATTGAGTATCAAAGCGGTGGCACGCGCGCGGGGTGGCGATCGTGTGATTGCCGATGGCCTATCAATGCAACGATCATGTCATCCCCGGATCGAGTCCGGGGCAGGCTCTGATCAACGCGAAGGATCTCGTCGCCTTGATGAGATCCTTCGCGTCACTCATGATGACAGGCGATATGTGATCACTGCGGCGCACCGCGGGAATGACGGTCAATTGACGGCATTGCCAAACGCTAGCACTGGTGCGGCGTTTCAGACATTTGTGCCCCGAACGGCGCACCAGTGCTTGTGACTGCGAAATATTCGGCGGCTACATCTCCACCATCGTCTTGAACCCACCCCAGAACATGCGCTTGCCATCAAACGGCATCGACTTCGGATTCATATACGGCTCAAGACGCGGATCGCTCATCACCTTTGCGTTGATGCGATCGCGCTGCGCGCGTGATTTGTAAGTGATGAACGAAAACACCACCACCTCATCTGGCTTTAATTTCACGCTTTGCGGAAACGAGGTGTGTTTGCCGGGTTTGACATCGTCGGCCACACACTCGGTGTATTCGAGCGCACCATGTTCCATCCACACCTTGCCGCCCAATCGCGCCATACGACGATAGGCGGCAAGATTTTTCTTCGGCACCGGCACCACAAATCCATCGACATATTTCATGATTTTCTCCTCAGGATTGAAATTTTAAATTGTTACCGTATTGACCCTATATTTACAGCCACGCCGCCGCGACCGCCTCTCGGATTGGTCGAATCCGCCGTACTTCCGCACAACCTATACACATTGCCTTGAATCGTCTGGCGGAAACCAGCCCGGCGCGCGGTTCGGGGGCATGCGTTCATGCGGTCATTGCTCAAGTGCGGCGCGAAAAGCTTCGTGCGCAACCTGCTCGGCGAGATCGAATTCGCCGAGCAGGCGGCTCAATGCCGCGACGACGCGGCACGATTCCGTGTGACAGACCGCGCCTAGTGGGGCGCGGATATTTTGCTGTGGGCTAATATTCAATGGATATTTTTCCGTGAGCGCCGCAGGACAGACTGTTCCTTGCTATTCGATTTTGCCAATCTTTCTTACCACCTCGATCAATCGCTTCGCATCCTCGTCCCAGAATTTTTTGAATTCCGGCGCGTCCAGGTAATTGATCGGCGTTTCAAGCTTCGCCATGCTTGCCTTGAATTCATCATCTGCGACGACCAAGCGCACGCCTTCGCGCAAGGTTTTCATCACGGCTTCAGGTGTACCAGAAGGCGCGAACAGACCGGACCAAATGGTGTATTCGACGTTGTAGCCGAGTTCTTTCAGCGTCGGCAAATCGGGCAGTGCCGCGAGACGTTTACCACCCCAACTGGCGAGTGGCCTGAGCTTGCCGGCCTTGATCTGCGCGCTAGCCACCGATGGCCCCAGCAGGCCAACATCGACTTGCCCGCCCAGCAACGCGATTAACGCCGGGCCGCCGCCCGCGTAGGGAATGTGCTTCATCACGATGCCCGCCGCCGTACTGAACATTTCGGTGGCGACGTGATAGGTGCCGTAGTTTCCCGATGACGAATAGTTGATCGCGCCGGGGCGCTTTTTGGCGTCGTCGATCAGGTCTTTCAATGTTTTGTATGGGCTGTCGGACTTCACCATCAAGATCACCGGATCGGCGGTCAGCAAGGCGATCGGCGCGAGTTGACTTAACTCGAACGCAGGCGCGCGACCGGCCATTTTGTCGGCTTCGGGATTGGTCGACACGCTCGCGAGCGCGAGCAACAGCGTATAGCCATCCGGCTTGGCGGAGGCAACCGCGGCGGCACCGATCGACCCGCCCGCGCCGGGCCGATTGATGAGGACGAAGGGCTGCTTTAGTTGTTTTGATAGCGTATGCAGCGCAGGCCGTCCGGTGAGCTCCGCCACGCCGCCGGGCGGGAAGGGGACGATGACGTTGACGGTGTGGTTGGGGTAGGGCTCATCGGCGACGACTGGCAGCGTGGTGGTGAGCGCAAGTAACAACAGTGCGTGTTGCAGGACGTGGCGATTGGATTTGATGGTGGCGCTCCTGGGTTCGTGTTTGTGCGGAGAAAGTGAGGGAGAGTGGCAGAGATTGGGGGAAATTGGGAGAGAGGATGTCGATCGGACATTGTCCCCCCACCCGTCGTTGTTGGTCGGCCTCTGCTTCGCTTCAAGTGTGCCCTAGCCTTGAGGCATCGGCTAACCCATCACTTGCCCCACTTTACCGCTTTGCCGCTGGTGGTATCAAAGGCGGAACCGTCGGTGAGATTGATCCGATAGAACTCCCGCAGCACATTGCCCATGAAGCCGATTTCGACGATCGACACATCCTTGAATTGCGTATTGATGCCATCGGGCAATACCTTGTTCATTTCGTCCGCGAATGATTTCATTGCGGCCTGCAGGCGATCGTCGTACTTGGTCATGCTGTACATGAGCGTGTTGTGCGGATTGTGCGAGGCGGTTTCCTTGCCGTCTTTCATTACGTTCACGCCGGATACGCCGTCGGTGCGGGTGAGTTCCTTGGCGACCTCGGACATGTTGGCGTACACGGGGCCGGTGCAGCGCGGCAACGGGCCATCGCGCAGCGGCGTGAGGGCAGCGGTGGCGACGGTATTGAAGGACATCATCTCGGTATATCCCTGCCCGCTTTTCACCACACCCAGATCAAACCACCACGGCGCACCGGCACCTTTTGAAGCTTCAGTGTTGTAGAAATCTTTGAGCGTGAGGTTTAGCACCGGTGGAACCTTGGGTAAGGCTTTCAGCATTTTTGCGGGGGTTGTCGGATCGGCGTTATGGATATGCACCACGGTGACATGTTGCAGATTGAAGGTGCGCGCTTCATCGCCGAGCCCGAGTGAATTCAATTTTTCGCGCAATGGCGGATAGATTTTGTTGTCGAGAATATCGGTGACGTCCTTCGATAGTCGATACACCAGCCCATACGTGGCTTTGTGTTCACGAAATTCCGGTTTGCCGATGCTGCTGTTGTCGATGGCCTGGGCGGCGGTGGCAGCGATAGTGCTGCCTAGGCCGGCCCCTAACAAAAATAGCGCATTGCGAATAACTCTCATGACTGCGGCTCCTTTGGATGGACAACAGGTTCGGAAGAACGACCAATACCGGGGAACGAGTGAAAATTCAACGCCAAATGGTCGCGTCAGTCAACTGCCCAATTGCGTGATGGGTCAACTTTTCCATCAGGCGGAATGTCGCGTGGTGCCAACGCGGGCATTGGCTCCGGTAAACTAGCTCCATGAATGCTCCCGCATCCGCCGTACCCACCGCCAGTTTCCGCGCCGACGCCAGCATCATTTCGCTGGTGGGCGTTGCACATGGCACGTCGCATTTTTTTCACCTGATGTTTCCGTCGTTGTTTCCGTGGATCATGAGCGACTTCGCTCTGGGTTACGCCGAGGTGGGCACGCTGATGACGGTGTTTTTTGTAGTGTCCAGCGTGGGCCAGGCGCTTGCCGGCATCTGGGTCGATCGATTCGGCGCGCATCGCGTGCTGTGCGCGGGGGTGGGTCTGCTGGCGTGCTCGGGTGTACTGGTCTCTGTCGCACCAAACTTTGCGGCGTTGTTCGTGGCCGCCATGGTCGCCGGCATCGGCAATAGTGTGTTTCACCCGGCCGATTTTGCCTTGTTGGCCAAGCGTGTTTCGCAGGCGCGCATGGGCCACGCATTCTCCACCCACGGGATCTCGGGCAATCTTGGCTGGGCGGCGGCACCGATCTTCATGGCAGCGATCGCGAGCGCGGCGGGTTGGCGCGCGGCGGGCATCGGTGCCGCACTGGTCGGCGCGCTGTCGCTGATGTTATTGATCTGGAAACGCGATTTATTGCGTGGCGAGTGGCAAAGCACCGTGTCGGTGGCTGAAGACAAATCGGGCAACCCGCCGCGTAGTCCATGGACATTCCTTAGCGAACCGATGATCTGGTTTGCGTTCGCGTTTTTCTTTTTTTCAACGTTCGGATTCGGCGCGCTGCAGAATTTTGCGCCGCCTTTATTGCGCGAGTTGTTCCACCTGTCACTCGCGGCATCGACTTCCGCGCTGTCGATCTACCTTCTCGGTGGATCGGCGGGACTGGTGCTGGGTGGTTTTCTCGCCAAACCCGGCAACCAGCATGAGCGTTATGTGATGGCGGCGTTTTCAAGCGGCATTGTCTTCGCGTTGTTGTTTGCGTTTTTGCCGATGCCGATCTGGCTGGTGTTGCCGACGATGGCGCTAATGGGATTCAGCGTCGGCATTGCGGGGCCGTCGCGCGATTTGCTGGTGCGCGCCGCAACCAAGGCGCGCCTGGGCGAAGGTGCTTATGGACGCGTATACGGAATGGTCTATTCGGGCCTCGACGTCGGCTTGGCAATGGCACCGATTGCGTTCGGCATGTTGCTTGATCGCAATCTGCATTCAATAGTATTCGTCGGTGTTGCGGCGACACTGTCGTGCGCGATTGTGGCGGCGCTGGCGTTGGGGCGGGAAGTCGGGAAGCGCAACTCGATCTAGGTAAACACTAGCACTGGAGCGGGTTTTAGCGGGTTTCTGTCCGGAAATGCCCGCCAAATAGCGATCTACGTCGGATTCACAAGCATTGAAATCATTTGCGGTACATTCAAAATCGTCATGCCAAATTTCGCGGCGCGAGTCTTCAATCCGTAGACGGCGTTGTCGCGCGACACCAGCGCATCGGCGTTAGCGTGGTAGGCGAGGGCGAGGAAATGTTCGTCGTCGCGGTCACGGCAGCGCGGAAAACCGCCCGGCAGCATCAACTGTTTCAGTGAAAAATCGGCGGGCATGTCGAATACAGCGGTTTGCGCGCAATAGCGTTTGAAAATATCTTCCTGGCGCATCGTGTCGAGCTTCAATTGTTTGTATCCCAGAACGCGGCGTAGCTCAACGATGGCAGGTTCATGGGTTAATACCTTGATTTCGCCTTTCAACACGCGTTCGCGCAGCGGCAACATGAAGGGATCATCGAATACCAGCCAATCGACGACGACGTTGGTATCGAGTACCAGTCGATGCGGCATCACAGCGACTGCCCCGCTGCGACCGCCGAGGCCCACGCCCACTGAAAATTGAAGCCGCCCAAGTGCCCGGTGACATCGACGACTTCGCCGATGAAAAAGAGGCCGGGGACTTCATTGGCTTGCATGGTTTTTGACGATAGCGCGCGCGTATCCACGCCACCGAGCGTGACTTCGGCCTTGTTGTAGCCGAGCGTGCCGGAGGGCTTCACTTGCCAGTCATGCAGGGCATTCGCGATCTCGATTATTTTCTTGTCGGTGAATTGATTCATCGGCAAATTGATGCCGTGGGCGTCGCACCAGGCTTGGGTGAATCGCTTCGGCAAACGTTCTGCGAGCAGATTGGCGAGTTGCTGTTTCGAATGACGGTGTTCGGCGAACCAGTTGGCGGCATTTTGCCCGGTCAAAAGGTCGATGTGAATCGGATCTTTCGCCGAACCGTTTTGCCAATAACTGGAAATTTGCAGTATCGACGGCCCCGACAATCCGCGATGCGTGAGCAACAAACTCTCGCGAAATCGGCCGCCCCGGCACGACACTTCCGCATCGAGCGACAAGCCCGACAATTCGCCAAATTTTGCAAGGCTTTCCGGATCAAAACTGAGCGGCACCAGGGCAGGGCGAGGCGCAACTATGGGCAATCCGAATTGTTCGGCGATTCGGTAACCGAACGGCGTTGCGCCGATTTTTGGCACCGACAAACCGCCGGTCGCGATCACCAGCGCACTTGCCTCAAATTGGCCTTGATCGGTGTTCACCCGGAAAAAACCTGAACCTTGCGAGACGCCATTAACGCTACATGGCATCCGCCATTGCACGCCAGCGCGATCGCAATCCTTCTTAAGCATCTTGATGATGTCGATCGCGCTGTCGTCGCAGAATAATTGTCCCAGCGTTTTTTCGTGGTACGCGATGCCGTGCGCGTCAACTCGCTTGATGAAATCCTGCGGCGTAAATCGCGCAAGCGCGGAGCGGCAAAAATGCGGATTCTCCGAAAGGAAATTTTCGGGTTTGGTGTTGAGGTTGGTGAAATTGCAGCGCCCACCGCCGGAGATGCGAATTTTTTCGCCGAGCTTGTGATAGTGGTCGATCAGCAACACCGATTTGCCACGCCGACCGGCTTCAATGGCGCACATCATGCCGGCGGCACCGGCACCGATGATGATCGCGTCGTAATTCAAGGGGTTCGAGGCGGCAAGGCAGCGCGTAGAAAGGCGTACCCAAGCAACGCGGACGCGATGGATCCGCCCAATACACCCAGACGTACGGCGACGGCGAAGCGCTCGGCATCTTCTTCCCACGCAAGCGTGCCGATGAAAAGACTCATCGTAAAACCAATGCCGCAAAGCAGCGCAACGCCGAACAGACCCCGCCAATCGGCACCTTGCGGCAATGTCGCCCAACCCAGCTTGACGGCCAGCCACGAGGATGAAAACACGCCAATGACTTTGCCGAACAGGAGTCCGAATGCGATGCCCATCGTCACTGGATGGGCGAGCGATTTCCATTCCACACCGGCCAGCGACACACCGGCATTGGCGAACGCAAACATCGGCAAAATGAAGTACGCGACCAGTGGATGCAAATCATGTTCGAGTTTTCGCGCGGGACTTGGCGCATCGGCTGTGGCACCCCGCATCGGAATGGCGAGTGCGGTGACGACACCTGCCAAGGTCGCATGCACACCGGATTTCAATACGCACACCCACAAGAACATGCCGACGAACACATATGCTGGAATTGAAGTTGATCCGCGTCGATTCAAGGCTATGAGTGCCGCGACACCCAGGAAGGCGAGTGCCAGTGAAACGGCGTTGAGATCGGCCGTATAAAAAATCGCGATGATGACAATCGCGCCTAGGTCATCGACGATGGCGACGGCCGAGAGAAAAACTTTCAATGCCACCGGCACGCGATCTCCGAGCAAGGTCAATACGCCCAGCGCAAAGGCGATGTCGGTCGCGGCGGGAATCGCCCAGCCGCGAATGCTGACGGGATCCTGCCAATTGAGGGCCGCATAAATAATTGCCGGAACCATCATGCCGCCCAGCGCGGCGATACACGGCAGCAGCAGAGTTTGCCGCGTGGACAAACTGCCTTCAAGGACTTCGCGCTTGATCTCGAGCCCGACCAGAAAAAAGAAAATCGCCATCCAGAAATCGTTGATCCAGAGCAGCAGCGGCTTGGCGATATTTAGCGGGCCAAGGCGCACTTGTCCTGGCATATCGAGCAGCCGCGCGTACCAGCTTTCGAGCGGCGAATTGCTGACGATGAAGGCAAGCGCTGCGGCCGCCATGAGCAACAATCCGGCCGATGCCTCAAGCTTGAAAAATCGCGTTAACGCGCCGGAAATGGTCATGGCTGTGGCCGGCGGAACAATCGAGAAATTACGTTTGCGCTTGCTCATTTTTTTGGGTGCGCCTTGGTACGAGGACGGCGAAAACAATTCGTCAGATGATCGTTCACCATGCCGGTTGCCTGCATGAAGGCGTAGCAAATGGTGGAACCGACGAACTTGAATCCACGCGACTTGAGGTCTTTGCTCATCGCGTCCGATTCGGGCGTTTTTGCAGGAACGCCGGTCATTGCCGTCCACTGGTTGATGATCGGCTTGCCGCCGACAAATACCCAGATGTAGGTGTCAAAACTGCCGAATTCTTTTTGCACGGCGAGAAACGCACGCGCGTTCACAACCGCGCTTGCGACTTTCAATCGATTGCGCACGATGCCGGGGTCTTGCAGCAATGCCGCTAATTTGGCGTCGGAGAATTTCGCCACTTTCACGGGATCGAAATGGGCGAATGCCTTGCGGTAATTTTCGCGCTTGGAAAGGATGGTTGACCACGACAATCCTGCCTGCGCACCTTCGAGAATCAGGAACTCGAACAGCGTGTGGTCATCGTGTACCGGCTCGCCCCACTCTTTGTCGTGGTAATCGAGATACAGATTGCCGAGGGATGAGTTTTCACACCAGGGGCAGCGGCTAAGTGGTCTAATTTCGGAAAGCGGCAAATTTATCCCTTGATATAACTTTCCAACTGCGAAATCGTGAATTCATGATCGGCGATGATGTCGTTCATCAAATCGCGTATCGACAACATGCCGACCACGGTACTGCCATCGACCACCGGCAGATGGCGGATATTTTTTTCACTCATGATCGCCATGCATTGCCGTGTGCGGGTTTGCGGTGTGACCACCAGCAC
>JAYTUX010000596.1:0-2845 GCA_043744315.1 Betaproteobacteria bacterium
CCGGCGCTGCCGTATCCGCTGCTGCTGGCGATGACCGGTACGCGCAAATTCAGCCACGCCGATATGCGCCCGGCCGCCGCGGAGGATTGCGCGGCACCATTGGCCGCGCAACTGCCAAAAGTGTTGCACGATGATCGCTATGGTGATGCGCTGATCAGGAAACTCGTTACGCGATTCGGTGTGGCCGATTCCGCTGCAACGTATTTCGCGCAAATTTTTCGTTCGGGATTTGTCGCCAACTTTGGATTGGCGGCCATCGCGGTATTGCTGGCGCTCAGCGGCCCATTGATGCCCGCGTTCAAATTGCCGCTGATCCTGACCGAGCTCGCGGTGATCCTGATTATTTTTCTCAACACGCGCGCCGGTGCCAAAGCCGGCTGGCACGAATGCTGGATGGATGACCGCCATTTGGCGGAGCAATTGCGTTCGCTCGCGATGACCAGCGCGCTCGGCAATCTCAACCTGCGAGCCAACGCGGTCGATGCCGGCGTGATTCCCGGGTGGGTGCATTGGCTTGCACGTGCGACAGCCCGAGAATTGGGCATGCCGAATGCGACCGTCGATCACGCCTATTTGTCGAACGTCCATGACGCGACAACGCGATTGATCGACGATCAAATTAACTACCATCGCACCAATGCCACACGCATGCATAAGCTTGCACATCGTCTGCATCGCACCGGCGAAATTCTTTTTGGTGCCACCATCGTCGCCGGCATTGTGTGGGTCGTCTTCAAGCTGGCCGGACTGCCGATGAATGTAGGCGGTGCCGTCGGACTCACCGAAATCGTCACCGCATTGACCGCCGGCATGCCTGCATTGGGTGCGGCAATTTACGGCATCCGCATGCAGGGTGATTTCGCCGGCATCGCGGATCGATCGGAAGTCACGGTGGTGAGGCTCGAACGATTGAAACGCGCGTTGAAAGATGATCCGCTCGATTACGCGCGCCTCATCGCGCGGCTTCGGCGTTTGGCGGAAATTATGTTGGCCGATGTGGAGCATTGGCGCACGACGTATCAGGCGCGGCCGTTGGCGTTGCCGGGGTGATGTTGTACCGTAGCAAGATCAGCAAACGCGAGCGTTGGCGCGCCTTTCCGGACACAAATGCTCCAAACGCCACGCCAGTGCTTGAGGTTGAGGTTAAGCGGAGGTTTCGATCCGCATGCCCATCGCCCGCGAGGCGGCTGCCCTGTGCAGGGGCAGCGCGACCCGCAAGGCTATCCGTCCAGGCGCATTTTTTTCAGGAACGGCAGCCAGCGTCGATCGCTGCGTAGCGGCTGAAACTGCCAAAAGAGCTTTATGTGCGTGACACCGGAATCGCGCTGCGCGTAGGCGCGCTCCAGCCAAACGAATGCGGCGTCGGCATCGCCGCGCATGGCATAGATGGCGGCAATTTGCGCAGCCGAATGATCGGCGTTGTGTTCCATCAACGTGTCGAGAGCTTGTTTTGCGTCGGTCACGTGCCCGGCCATGTAGTGAAATACCGATAGTCCCCAGAGCCGTGCCCAGTCAGCTTTTTCCTTCGATACTTCGGCAATCGCCTCGTCGATGTGGCCTTGCAATGCCAGTGACTCGGCAAGCGAGTACCGGTAGGGAACGCCATCCGGCGAAAGCGCCAGCGCACGCCGGCAGGCGCGCTCCGCGTCGGTGTAGCGCAAGGCAGCGGTCAACGGCCGGGCGTAATCCAGATACAGCCGTGAATTCAGCGGGTCGCCGACCAGTGCGCGCCCGTAATAAGCGATCGATTCTTCGACCCGGCCTAACGCGAAGTCGACCAGCCCGGCAGCGGCGAGGATTTCCGGATTGTCCGGTGCCAGCACGAGGCCACGCGCGATATGCCGCTCTGCCGCATGCCAATCCCAGCCGTACATCAGGTAGTGCATGCACATGGCAAGATGCCCTTCGGCGAGATTGGGTGCCAACTGCAAGGCATGCTGCGCGGCGGAGAGCGCCTCGGTATTGCTTTCGAAAACGTCCGCATAGCCATAGGCACCGGCATGCGTGAGCGCGCGCGACAGTTGCGCCGACGCCAATGCATAGCCGGGATCGGCGACCAATGCGTCGCGCAAATGCTTGATACCCTGCAAAAGTTCGGCTCCCGAATGGCGATCCATCAGGTAGCGCGCCTGCATCATCAGGCGGTGTGCGTCGTTGTTTTCGCTGCGGCCCACCGTCGCGCTGGCAACTTCAGCGGTGACTTTTCCTTCGAAGCTGGCATCGGCTTCGGCACCCAGCAGCGTCGTGCGCAATGCGGTGACCACTTCCTGCGCGATCTCATCCTGCACCGCGAAAATGTCATCAAGCGTGCGGTCGAAGGTTTCCGACCACAGGTGAAATCCATCCTTCACCTTGACCAGTTGCACCGAAATGCGCGCGCGGTTGCCGGATTTGCGTACGCTGCCTTCCAGCACCGTTGCCACATTCAGCGCGCGACCAATTTCGGCGACAGTGGATTGTTTTTCTTTGAATGAAAACGCTGACGTTCGCGCCGCGACGCGCAATCCTTTTATCCTGGCGAGCACGTTGAGCAATTCATCGGCAAGCCCGTCGGAAAAATATTCATCGTCGGCGCTCGCGCTGCGGTTGGCGAAGGCGAGTACCGCAATCGACGGCGTGTCATCTACCATTGCCAAGGCTGAACCGACGAGGCCAATGCGCAGCGCTGGCACCACATCGCGATCATTGGTACCCGGAGAACCGCCCCCAGCAATGAGTTTTCCGATGCGCGCCGCGAATGCAGTGATGGCAGCTTCACTGTTCAATCGAGACCATTGCCGCTCGCGAAACTTGTCCGGCACGCGTGCCGACGGCTCCGGCGTGTCGTCGATGAGGGCGGGCACAA
>JAYTUX010000597.1:0-2844 GCA_043744315.1 Betaproteobacteria bacterium
GCACGGGGGAGTACCGGCGCAGGGTTTAAGGGTAAAAGTCATCACATAAAAACGCCACCTTGAAGGTGGCGTTTTTATTTGGTGGAGGCGGCGGGAATCGAACCCGCGTCCGCAAGTACTCCACAGCCAGTTCTACATACTTAGCCAGGTTATTTGATTTAGCCGGGTGCACGCCAACCGGCGGGCTGGCACACAGCGAGTTACCTTGGATTTAGTGTTCATGCAAAGTAACCCTGCACGACACGATCTCATGTAAATGACTCTGCCACGGAACCTGTTGCCAGGTGCACGTCCGGCCCATGAGAAAACCGGTGCAGAGTCCAGCCGGTATTAAGCGGCTAGAGCGTAGCTATCGTCGTTCGCATTTATAGCGACCCAGTTGTATTTACGAGGTAGCTGGCCCTCGGTATGCACGGTTCTGCTTTGTAGCCCACGTCGAAACCAGGTCGGCCCCGAATTCGATATGTGGTGTGATTCTACTTGGATGTGGGGTTTTTCGCTGCGATTTCAAGCGGCAGCGGGTGCGGCGGCGAGAGGATGTCGCCGTGGCCATTGGATGGTGATGCGCGCGCCGCCCATTTCTGAACTTGAAATTACGGCCTTGCCGCCATGCCATTCGGCAATGCGTTGCACGATCGCCAGGCCTAATCCGGTGCCGCCATGCCCATGTCGGCTGCGACTTTCATCGAGGCGCGCGAACGGCACGAACAGGCGCGCGTGGTCGGCCTCAGGGATGCCTGGGCCGTCGTCATCGACGTGAATGTAGTAGCGGCTGTTTTTTTCATCGACGCGCACTTCGACGCGCGATTTGGCGAATCGCAACGCGTTGCGCACCAGATTCTGCACCGCGCGCGCCATGAATTTGGGTTCGCAGGCAGCGTCTGCCACGTTTGATTCCACTGATACGGGAATGTTGATGTCGCTTGCTTGTGCGGCTTCGATTTCATCCTCGACCGCGTTCGGCAGCCAGCTCTCGATGGATACCAGCAAGTGCGACATGTCGGGGGTCGTGTTGTTGCGCTCCAGGCGCGAGTACAGCAACATTTCTTGCACGAGTGCATCGAGTTCATCGACATCCTGATGCATTTTTTTCAGCAATTGCCCGCGCTCGGCTTTGGTTTCTGCATCTTCGGCGAGTGTGATGCCAAAGCGCAGTCGCGCGAGTGGCGTTTTCAATTCGTGCGAGACGGCGTTGGTGAGGTCGCGGTGCGATTCCACCAGCCGGCCGATGCGCGCGGTCATGCGATTGAACGAGTCGGCGATCGGGCGCAAGGCGGAGCCGGCGCGCATTTTCAGATCGATCGCGAAATTTCCTTCGCCGGCTTTCTCGGTGGCGGCTTCGAGTTTTTTCATGTCACGCCAGAATAATCTGAGCCACAGCAGCAACGCGATGGCATATAGCGTGGACTCAACCATCCAGGTGAACACGATGGGTTTGAACACGCCGAAGATCAGCGGCGTCGGCGGCATCGGTGCCACGAGCACCGCGACGTAATCGGTATCAAACAAGGTGCGGTACATGATCAGGCCGCCGTTGTCGGGCAAGTTGTGAAAATGTACGCTGCCGCCCGCGAGTTGTTCGATCGCACCACTGGCGAGTTCTCCGCTCGCCCGCAGGCTTTCAAGTTTTTGAATATGCGCGGGCGCGCCGATGCGCTTTTGCAGCACATCCACACGTGCGGACCATTCAGCTTGAGGATAAGGTCGCAACGCTTCTTCGAGGAATACAAACGTGCGCCGCACGCGCTCCTGGCTGACGTTGGCCGCAGCTTCATGCGTTGCGTATTCGAATACCTGCTTCTGAATCAAAAACGAGGTCAGCGACGTGAGCAGGATAAAAATCCACAGCTTGAGAAATAGCTTGCCCACGTTTGACTATATCTTTGCGCTACCAGGCGGAGGGGCTGAATAGATAGCCGTGCGGCCGCACTGTCTTGATGTGCGCAGAGCCGATCGCATCGTCGCCCAATTTGCGGCGCAGACGCGAGACGCGAGAATCGATCGAGCGATCGATACCGTCGTAATCGAGACCGCGCAGCGATTTGAGAATTTCATTTCGCGGTAACACTCGCCCTGCATTCGATGCAAGCAGCCACAGCAAATCGAATTCGGCAGTGGTGAGATCGATCTTGCGTTCGCCAATCCGCACATCGCGCGAAGATTTGTTGATGCGCAATTGGCCGAATTGCAAGTTATCTCCGTCGTGCCCCGCCTTTTCCTGCGTGCTGGCGCGGCGGAGAATTGCCTTGATATGCGCGAGCAACACGCGTGGCTGTACGGGTTTGGTGAGGTAGTCGTCGGCACCCATTTCGAGGCCGAGCACCTGATCGATATCTTCGTCGCGCGCAGTCAGCATGATGATCGGTATCTCTGCCGCCGATGTACCCTGGCGTCGCAATGTACGGCAAATGTCGAATCCATCCATGCCCGGCAGCATTACGTCCAGTACGATCAAATCGGGTTTTTCTTTCGCGATCCGGGCGAGCGCCTGATCACCGCGATGCTCGATCAAGACTTCAATATTTTTCTTACCGAGATATTCGGCCGTCAAACGCGCGAGTTCAATGTCGTCCTCGACGATCAACACGCGAAAGGATTGTCCGGTCGCGGTGTGGATATTGTCCGGGTCGAGATCGCGGCGTGGCGGAGTCTTGATTTTGACAGGGGAGGGCATTTCCATTCTTTGCAACATGGCATTCTCCGACAAGATTAACCAAATTCGAGGATACGTGCAGGAAAGGTGGACATGTGTAGCACTATGTAGCGGAATATGGCGGGACGGAAGCCCGTGACAGCGCCGAAAAAACTCCGCGAGCGTTGCGACGCGATTCCCATCCAACACAC
>JAYTUX010000598.1:0-2834 GCA_043744315.1 Betaproteobacteria bacterium
TGAGGCAATTTGCACGGGACTTTCAATATCGGCATTGGTCGCCAACTTGCCCTCGACGCTACCCTTGCCGCCCGCGCGCTCGCTGGAAAAACCGGCAAACGAGAACCGCCAGTAGCCAACGCTCGCCACCACCAATGCAATCCCCATCCACAACAAACGATTCCACAAAAATACGCCTTCGAGCGGAATCAGGCGGGTATTGCGCTCGGCAACAGTCCAATATTCCGTGAGACGCGCCATTGCCGATGACCCAAAGGGATCAATCATTGCCGCGATGGTTTTGTTATCGATATCGCGCAGCAACTGCAACGAGATCAGGTAGCCGATCAGTATCAGCACACTGCCGACATAGACGGGTAGCATTTTTTTACTCAGGGCAGCGGTGGTAAAAAACATCGCCCCAATGAGCAACGCGTTCGGCAACAGAAGCAGCGCGTAAGGCGACAGGTACGCCGTCAGCACATTAGGCCCCAGGCGATCAACATCCATCCCCGGCAGCAAGGTCGCCAACCAGGTGCCGAGACCGATACTGGCAAAAATCACCAGCAGCACACCGAACGCACCGATGAAGCGCCCGCCGAGATAATCGAATTTTGAAATCGGCGAAGTAAAGAAAAAATGATGCGAGCGATATTCCGCATCCTGTTGCACGGCGCGGCCCATCACCGCTGCCATCACCGTGAGGCCAAACATGCCGAGGAAGGCGACCGTCTGCGCGAGCGCATACGGAGAATTGACGAACACCTTGCCCGATCCAAACGAGACCGCTGCATCCTTGAAGAGTCCACCTGCGGCAGCGATCCACAATATGGCGAGCGAAAAGAACACCAGAAAATAGACCCATGTCGAGAGCCGCGAGACGCGGGTTTTGAATTCAAAAAGAGCAATGTTGATTAGCATGTGGCACCCGCCGCTTGGCTTACCGTGCTATTGGCCAATGCATTTGTCTGCGGAATCCTTTCCCCGCGAAGGCGGGGACCCAAGTTCACCATTGACGTCTCGCAACGAAACTTGGATCCCCGCCTTCGCGGGGAAAGGCCGGCTAGTTGGGACATGGCTCGCAATATGCGTTGATCGATATTCATATTGCCAGCGCCGCGCCGGGTGTGGCTCGCTCCGATTCGCTTGCACCCAGGAACCCGCCAATGGCCGCGAAATAGGTATCCTCCAATTCAGGCGTGACTGCGACAAACGCATTGTCGGGTTGCGCGTCGCCGATGACGTGTATGCGTGTCTGGCCGGCAATGAGTCGTGTGGAAATGACCGGGTATTTTTGTTTTGCCGCGGCAAGCTCCGTGCGCGCGACCGATGTCGCCCACAATCGGCCGCGCAGCGCTTCGGTTAACTCATTCGGTTTGCCGGTGAGCAAGACCTTGCCTTTGTTGATGATCGCCATGTTAGGGCACAGATCGCTCACGTCGGAGACGATATGCGTGGATAGCACAACGATGACCTGCTCGCCGATTTCCGCCAGCAGATTGTGAAATCGCACCCGCTCTTCAGGATCCAGCCCGGCCGTGGGTTCATCGACGATGATGAGTTTGGGGTTTCCGAGCAGCGCCTGCGCGATGCCGAAACGCTGGCGCATGCCGCCGGAAAATCCGCCCAGCGCCTTGTCCTTGACGTCGAACAAATTGGTTTGCTTGAGCAGCCCGGCGACGACGTCCAGACGCTGTTTTTTATTGGCAATACCTTTCAATTCCGCCAGATGATTCAACATGTCCCAGGCGGATACTTTGGGATACACGCCGAATTCCTGCGGCAGGTAGCCCAATTGGCGGCGTACGGCGTCTTTGTCTTTCAGCACATCGATCTCGCCCAGCTGCACGCTGCCGGAATCAGCATCCTGCAGCGTCGCCAGTGTGCGCATCAGGGTAGATTTACCCGCACCATTGGGGCCCAGGAGGCCAAACATGCCGGTTGGTATCGTCAGCGAGACATTTTTCAGCGCTTGCACACCGTTGGGGTAGGTTTTGGAAAGACCGCGAATCGTGAGTTCCATGAGGTGCGCCAATGAAGAATGATCGAAGCATAAAGTATGTGCGGAAGGCGCGCCTCGGACAAGCCAGCGCGGACAAAGTGCCCAAAGTGCACGCTGAAGCGCGCGATTTGCAGGGTGAATCGCGGATAATTGCGCATCCGCAAATTGGCGTTAAATTGATTTCTTCAGACATGTTTATTCAACGATTAACAGCATGCATCGCCTTCGCACTGCTCGCGAGCTGCGCCGTGCTCGACCCCAACAACATCATTGGCCGACGCAATCCCGATGCCTACTCCGCCAATTCGCCATCAACCGTCGATGGCCCGAGCATCGACTGGCGAAGAGCGGCTTTCGAGTATGTGTGGAACACGATCAACGAAAAATACTACGATCCCGCGCTACACGGTGTCGATTGGCGCGCCGCTCGCGGCCGGCACGAACCGCGCATCATGGCTGCCGTCAGCGACGACGATTACTGGGATGCACTCGATCGCATGGCCGGCGAATTGAAGGATTCGCACACGCGCGTAAACAGCCCTAAGCGGGCGGCGCAAGAACGCGATCATGAATCACATTCGCTCGGCATCGGTATGCTGGAATTGGATGGCGAGTTAATCGTCTCTGCGGTTAATCCACAATCCGATGCCTGGTGGGTCGGCGTGAGACCGGGGATGGCGATCAAGACCATCGACAATGAGCCGGCGATGACGCGCTACCGTCGTTTACTTGGCGAGGCGCGCGATTCATCCACGCCCTGGGCGCGCACCCGCGGAGCAATCCGCGCGATCAGTGCGGGCGAACTCGAGAGCGCCAGCACGATGACCTTCACACGGCATGCGGCCACCGGCAC
>JAYTUX010000599.1:0-2834 GCA_043744315.1 Betaproteobacteria bacterium
CCGGCAGTTTCGCGCGGGGTGGGGGCGGCAAAAAAGCTGGCGTTAATCGTGATATCGAAATCATGTTTGCGCGCGACCTGACTGGTGGTGTCGAGTTGCCCAACGCAAGGCCCATCACCGTCGGGGTCGCGGTCATCGGCAAGCGCGACGGCCACGCGCACGCGCGGGTCGTTCAGATCGACCTTCACCAATACACCGGCGACGGGGCCGGGCAGGCTGAAGCGTTCCACGCTGTATGGTGGCGGCTTTGCAACGTTTGGCGTTGGTAGCACTTGCGCATTAGATGCCTTGGTGGGAGGTAGAACATCGCGTTGCACCGTCGCGCATCCGGCCAAGGCCAGAACGATTGCGGATGCGAAAATGCGACGGACTATCATAGGAGTTTTTTCGTTAAAATAGCCGAACTCTAGCATTGGCGGGCATCGTAGGCCGAAAATGTCTGTGAAGGCCCGTCTAATGGCGACCTACATTATTTGGGTTCACCAACAATCGCGCGCTTGTACAACGCGGTGAGTATCTGCTCTTCGTGCCGGTAAAACGCTGAATATTTGCCTGCGTATGTTTCCGGGTCGAAGCCGGGGCCGCCGGTCATGAAGAGTAATCCGTTCTTGGTTTTGCGGTCGAACACCATGCCAGACGTCAGACCCCACGCATCTCCCAAATGTCCCGATGCTTTGAAGCCGCCTCCTTCAATCAGACGGTCGCCGCGACCTGACCCGCTGATGTCCAGAAAATGATGCACCCCAAGCCCCCACACGTTCATATAGTCTTGGTGCGTGCCAAACCCGACTTCGCCATTGCTGTTGCCATTGAGGCCCATGCCGTCGTGCCGCCATTGAACCGAGAGCATCTGCTCGATGCTGTCCGGTTTGAGAATCTGCCGACCTTCGTGCACCCCGCCCTTCATCAGCATCAGCATGACTTTACTCAAGCCTTCGGCAGTCAACCGGCAATTACCCATCGGCCCGAACAGTGAGCCATTAGTACCGATCACATAATTTGGCAGCGCACGCGGCGTCGGTGGTGCGGTCAGGTAATCATCCACTTGCGCGATCCACGGTCCTTTGGGATCCCACACTTCACGGCCTTCATCGCCAGTGCGTTTGCGATAAAGGGTGGCGACGTTGCTCAAGTCATCCTTTGAAAAATCAGCAGGGTGAAAGCCGCCTTTCAGATTCATGGGGCCAAGAATGAGGCGGCGCATCAGCCGATCAAAGCGTTCACCGGTTGCGCGTTCCATCATCATGCCGACCACGCCCCATGGCAGATTGGCGTACTGAAAGTACGCGCCCGGTTTGGCGTTCTTCGCCCACATTTTACCGTCGCCGTAAAGCTTGGAGCCCGGCACCAGCACGTCCGCAAACCCGACGCCCAACGTGGCTTCCCAATAATAGCCGCCGTCGTCGCGCAACGAGGAGGTATGGTTCAGCAACATGCGCAGCGTGATCGGATCATCCGGGAAATGCGGATTGCGCAGTTTGAAGCCGAGCGTCTCGCTGATGTCGGCATCGAGTGTCAGCTTGCCATCTTCCACCAACCTCATCACACCTAGTGTGACGACTAATTTTGAAATCGATGCGATGCGATACATCGTGTTCGCATTGGCTGGACGATTGTTGGCGGCGTTGGCGGTGTCGATGGTGCGGTGACCGAACTGGCGATGGTAAACAACCTTGCCGTTTTTCATCGCCAACACCGACAAGCTCGCCAGCGGATGCGTTGCGTCACTAACGATGGCAGATAATTCCGCGTCGAGTTTAGTCAGATTTGGCGACTCCGCAGCGCCACCACTAAATGACATTGCCATTGCCCCCAAACCCAATAGCATGCAGACGATTCGTTTCATGTGGTTCCTTCATTATTTTGTCGGCGTTGACGATGTCAACACATCAAGCAGCGCCGCCGTTTGGGCATCTGGTGTGCCATCAAAATTTGCCGGACGATATTTCATCTGGAACGCGATCAACACGTTGCGGGTTTCCTTATCCAGCTCTCCATTGAGCGGCACCACAAAGCCGTGCAGCGCAAGATTGCGTTGGAACCATTCGATGTCCGGCAGTTGCGTCTCGAACCCCGGTCGTCGAAGCGCAACCTGATTAGTATCCGGCCATAGAATCAGGCCCTCATCAGCGAGACGTTTCCACGGGAAGCGTGGCCCCGGATCGGTTTTCCTTTGCGGCGCAATATCGCTGTGCGCCAGAATTCGTTCCGGCTTGATGTAGTGCTCCTTGACGATCTTTTTTACCAATGCGATCACGGCTTGAATCTGCGCCTCCGGATAGTCAATCCACTGTTGGCCTTCGGGCGTGCGCGTGTAGCCGAGATTGACAATTTCAATGCCGATGGAACTGGCGTTAAGTTGTGTGTGGCCCTGCCACGAGCTGACCCCGGCATGGAAAGCACGGCGCTTTTCATCGACGAGCCCGTATATCGTTGGCGGGTTGTCATTGACCAGATAGTGGCTGCTGACCGGCCCTTCCGTGAGCCATTTGAGTGAGCCTGCAAAACCGCCCGCCGTGTAGTGAATGATAAGAAATTGTGCGCGGCTATCCTGACTGCGTGAAGAGTAGGTTGTATCGATGCGCGGCCCGCTCGCACAGCCGGCCAGCAACAGACATATTACGCAAATCCAGCGTTTGATCATTTGGCTCCGCCCCCTGAAGGTGTGGTCAGGGCATCGAGCAACGCCGCCGTTTCAGCGTCGGGGATGCCATCGAAACGCGCCTGTCGATACTTCATCTGAAAGGCGCTCACGGTATCCTGCGTGCGTTTGTCGAGCTCACCATTGCGGGGAACCGCAAATCCATGTTGATCCAATTTTTGTTGAAACCATG
>JAYTUX010000600.1:0-9450 GCA_043744315.1 Betaproteobacteria bacterium
CAGCCAATCGCGTAACAAGAGTCGGTCGGGTAGGCGATCACGCCTCCGGCACGCACGATATCCACCGCGCGTTTGATGAGACGCGTTTCAGGATGCGTGGGATGGATGGCAAAGAACTGCGACATGGGTGGGAAGGCTTATCGAACCATTCCGCGATTGAAAAAACGCATCAAAGCGCGTCCCACACCGGCGTGAGGCCGGCCGGCAGCGGTGGCAATTTGCCGGGCTGAAATTGCCCTTCGCCAATCGCATGAAAATCCGAACCGCGCGAGGCGAGAAAGCCCATTTCACGGGCGATTTCGGCGTATTCGCGGTATTGGCGCGGCTGATGACTTCCGGTGACGACTTCAATTGCGCGTCCGCCAGCTTGTTTGAATTCGCCCAACATCAATTTCATGTCGGCGCGATCGAGCTTGTAGCGCCCCGGATGCGCAACTACCGCGAGCCCGCCCGCGGCCACAATCCACGCCACCGCATCGGTGAGCGAGGCCCATTGATGCGCGACGTAGCCGGGTCGGCCAAAGGTCAAATATCGCTCAAACGCCTTGCCAACATTTTTGACAAGTCCACGCCCGGCCAGCGCGCGCGCAAAATGCGTGCGGCTGATCATCGATTTGTTTTCCGCCATATCGTAAGCATCTTCAAACAATCCTTCGATGCCGACGCGCGCGAAATCCTCGCCCATCAATTGTGCGCGTGCCAAGCGGCCCGCGCGAATCGATTCCAAACCCTTTGCAAGTGTTGCATTGGCGGGGTTGATACCGAGCCCAACGACATGTACCGTCACCGGCTTGATATCAGCGTGGCGCGTGCCGGCCTCGGGGTGCATCGGCCACGTAACGGATATTTCCACGCCTTGAATGAAACGAAGGCCCAGGCCCCGCGCGGCCTCTGCCGCCTCGGTGAGACCGTCCGTGGTATCGTGATCCGTCAGCGCAATCGCATCGCAACCGGTCGATGCGGCAAGCTCCATCAGTGCGGTCGGTGTCAACATGCCGTCGGAGACGATGCTGTGATTATGTAGATCGAAATTTTGCAATGGTTTCCCGCGTAGTGACTTCTGAATAACCGTCCATCATAACAAACCGCGCTTTTGGCAGCGCTGCATTTGCCTATTTCACACTTCCACTATTCCATTTTTCCACGCCATGTCGAACCCAACCTCGAAACCGAAATCGATTCGTCTCACGCTATTGAACGCAGACGGCGAAGTTGCCGACCAACACGCCACGCTCAAAGCCCGATTTACCTCGATCGCCACCGCACTCAATGCGGCAACGCGGCAACGCGCGGGAGAGATTGGCGGGCCAAACGATCCTATCGGCCTGATGGCGATTGCCGGCGATTTTTTGCGTTTGATGCAAAGCCTTGACGCTCAATATGGCACGGATGCCGAGTTGCCATTCGCCGACACCGAACGCGCGACCGATGAAGCCTTGCAATGTCTGAGCGAAATCGACAGTTGGCTCGACCGCTTCGATATTGGCGATCAACGGGAAAATCTCCATGCAATACAAATCGGCATCGGCTATTGGGCGGTGCGGCATGGTCTGGCTTTTCAGGCAGCGGCACCAATCGTGAACGCCTTGGCCGCACAATCGAACCAAGCCAAAACACGCCAAGACACTGCCGCCGTCTATGCGCTGATGCAGGGGTTCATCGCCCATTTCGCGACGCAACTGCAGGCCGATCTCGAACGCTCGAATCCCGAGCGTCCATGGCGGTTACTGAACCTCAATTTTGCGATCACCGCGATTCGCACCGGCGATGCCGCCATGATGCGCTTTGCGTTCGACAAATTGAACACGAATTTGCCCCAGGAATGCGCCAGCTTCTACGCCGACGCCGTCGCACTTGCTTCCCGACCCGGGTTTCCATCAGAGACTATGGCGATCATTGCCGTAGAAAACGCCAAATGGACGCCAAGTCATTGACCGAAAGCGGTATTTGTGAACTCCTCCCGAACATGCGAAAATAGCCAGTTATTGATTTGACGCTGTATCTAGCAGCCTCTTTCACCATTTTCGTTCGCAATTCATGAAACTGTTCGTCGATTTTCTGCCGGTCATCCTGTTTTTCGTGGCCTACAAGGTGTACGACATTTATGTCGCGACCGGAGTCGCCATTGCGGCGGCGATCGCACAGATCGTTTGGTGCCTTGTCCGGCGCGAAAAGGTCAAACCCGTGCAATGGATTGGCTTGGGCTTTATTCTGGTGTTCGGCGCGGCGACCATCCTGTTGCACGACGAGTTTTACATCAAAATCAAATGGACGCTGTTCTACGGCCTGATGGGCTCACTCATCATCGGCGCGGCGGCGCTTGGCAAAAACCCGTTGAAATCGATACTCGGCAACGAGATCGATTTGCCCGCGAATGTTTGGCGAAAATTGTCGTATTCGTGGGGCGGATTCTTTCTTTTGCTGGCCGCATTGAACCAATACTTTGCGATGACACTCTCACTCGACGACTGGGTCAAGGTGAAAGTATTCGGCGGCACCGGATTGAGTCTTGTATTTGTGTTTGCGCAAGCGTTCTGGCTGGCGAAATTCCTGCCTGATGAGCCACCACCTGCCCCAACGACCAAGGAAACCTGATGTTGTACGCGATCATCTGCGAGGAAATGCCTGGCGCGCTGGCAAAGCGGCTCGCCAACCGGCCTGCGCACATGGATCGACTGAAGGCGTTGCAGGCTGAGGGCCGCTTGATTGTGGCCGGGCCTCATCCCGCCATTGATGCGGAGGATCCAGGTCCGGCAGGATTTTCGGGCTCCCTGATCGTCGCCGAATTTGCCTCTCGCGAGGCGGCGATTGCGTGGGCATCGGAAGACCCATATTGCCTCGCGGGTGTATTTTCAAAAGTATCGGTCAAACCGTTCAAGAAAGTTTTTCCGTCGTGAACACCGTGCAATCCATGATTCGCGAGCGCCTGGCACCGTTGCAGCCGGTGACGCTTGACATCATCGACGACTCCGCTTCACACGCGGGCCATGCCGGAGCGGCCGATCACGCCTCACGCACCGGGGCACACGATGGCACCCATTTTGAAATTTCGATTGTGTCTCCGGCGTTTTCGGGCCAATCGGCGGTGTCGCGCCACCGGATGATTTACCAATTGCTCGGCGATCTTATGCAAACGCGCATTCACGCGCTCAAGATCGACGCGCGCGCGCAATAGTTTTTTTATTTTCAATCACCACCCCGAAGGAAATCCCATGCAATTCAAAATCAAATCCCTGGTCGTCGCAATTGCCGTCGCGTTGATGGCACCCGCTGTGATGGCGCAGTCGGCTGATAAACCCGAAAAATCGTCGAAAGCGTCAAGAGCTGCCAAAGCAGAAGCCAAAGCAGAGAGCAAAGTCGACGGCAAGATCAGCGTCAACGGCGTGATCATCCCGCAAGCGTATTTCGATGCGATGAACAAGGAACGCGAAGCCACAGGCCAACCGTCATCGCCCGAAGTCGGCAACGCGATCAAGGAAGAACTGATCAGCCGCGAAGTCCTTTCGCAAGCGGCGAAGAAAAAAGGTCTCGACAAGGATCCCGTCGTCGCCGCGCAAATGGACATGGCCCGTCAAGCCGTATTGATCCGCGCGTACTTCGATGATTTCGTCAAAGCGAACCCAGTCACTGACGCACAACTGAAAACGAACTACGAACAATTCGTCGCGCAAATGGGCGACAAGGAATACAAGGCACGCCATATCCTGGTGGATAAGGAAGATGAAGCTAAAGCGATCATCGCTGCCTTGAAGCGTGGCGATGCGTTCGACAAGCTCGCCAAAGAAAAATCCAAGGACACCGGCTCGAAAGATAACGGTGGCGATCTCGATTGGGGTCCTGCCGGTCGCTATGTACCGGAATTCGGCAACGCAATGAAGGCGCTGGCGAAGGGCCAGACCAGCGACACGCCGGTCAAATCGCCGTTCGGTTACCACATCATTCGCCTCGACGATTCACGAGACATGAAAGTGCCAAAGTTCGACGAAGTCAAAGACAATCTTCGCCAGCGTTCGCAGCAAGAGCAAGTATCGCGCCTCGTACAGGATCTGAAAAGCAAAGCCAAGATCGACGCAAAGTAATTTTTCATGCGCGTGCATCTCTGTCGATGTTCGGCAGGAGTTGCAACGCGATGTAGTGTCGATCAATGAAAAAAGGGCAGCTTCGGCTGCCCTTTTTTCGTTTCCCGTTTGTCGTCGAGGGGAATGTCGATGCTAATCCAAACTTTCGCGTTTGCATAGCATTGCGCGTAAACGGCGCTTCCATTAACGTTGCGCCATGAATACCCCCGTTCGCGTGCAATTCGCCAAAGCCGGAAACCTGTTCCGGCTCGACGTGAGCGCATCGCCTCTGCTGCCACGCGAAGTACCATCGGTGGTGGAGGTATTCACCGCCAACTGGGCCAAGCCGCAGGAAGTTGAACGCGCGAGGGTGGGTGACGCGATGGCGCTTACGCTTACCGCCGAACATGAAATCCGCGCCGGCGAGCGTCCCGCTGATATCGCACGCACGCTGACTTATGCAATCTGGCAAAAGCTCGACCGCTATGTGAAAGTCACGGTCGAAGCCACCTACCTCGGCGAAACCCCTGATGCGCATTTCGAATATGGCGAAAGCGCGTATGCCGAAGCGTTTGGGGCGCGATTCGAAAATTAGCGCCGGCGGTTCGGGCATCCTTTGATTACGTTTTTCACAAAACGAGCGGAAACGCTCATTCAGTTCGTGCAACAACTGTCATTCTGGGCGAAGCGAAGGATTTGGTTGCGACGAGATCCTTCGCTTCGCTCAGGATGCCACGGACAATTTGATGAAATGACTTACGTTTTCGCGTGAACTCGCCTTACGGCAAGGCCGACTCATAGCGATTTGTCAACTCGCCAATGCCTTCAATGACGATGCTCACCTCGCTGCCGGCCTTCATTGAGCCGACACCGATCGAGGTGCCGCACGCAATGACATCACCGGGCTCCAGCGTCATGTCGTGTGAGATCAGGCTTACGAGTTTTGCGGGTGGAAAAATCATGTCAGCCACTGGATAACTTTGCCGTTCCTGTCCAGTGAGAATGGTGCGGATAGTCAACGTCATCGGATCGAGACCGGTCGCGATCACCGGGCCGAATACGCCGAATGTGTCGAAGCTTTTGGCGCGTGTCCATTGCGCAAAACTTGCATCCTTAAACAGCATTTCTGCCGCGGTCACGTCGTTGATGCAGGTGTAGCCGAATATGTACGAGGCTGCATCTACTTCGCTGACTGCAGTGGCGCGTTTGCCGATGACGACGCCGAGTTCGCCTTCGTACACCACCTTGCCCGCGTACGACGGCGGCACGCGGATCGGCTCACCATGCGGATGAAAGGCATTGTTGCCTTTGAGAAAATAAAGCGGTTCTGGCGGAATCGCCTGGCCAAGTTTTTCGGCGAGCGCATGGAAATTGTTCCAGAGTGCAACCATTTTGGTTGGTTGGCATGGCGTCAAAATCTTGACGGCACCCAGCGGAAGTGATTCGCCCGTCGCCAGCGGGCCGTCGAACATATTGCCCGCATACACCTGAATCACGCCGTCTTGCAGACAGCCGAAACCGAGCTTGCCATTCGCCTCAAACCGTAACCAGTGCGCCATTTCAATCCCCGTGACTTCAAAAAAACATCTTAGCTGTCGCCACGCATTTCAGGTTTGTTTTGCAGCAATTGTGCAAAAAAAAGCCGCCCATTGCGTGCGGCGAAAGCACTCACCTTCGGAGGGGTGAATTTACTACGCCTACAGAATAGATCGCCCGACGATTTCAAGCCCCACCCGTGCGGGTAGGCAACGTGTGATTCACACGCCGCAAGTGAAAGTCGCGATAATTTAGGCACTCCCGGCAAAACCAAGGTGCGCCATGTCTGAACCCCATACATTCGAGACTTTCCTCCATTGGCCGGCAGACGCAGGACAAGCGCTGCTGCCGGCCACCGATTACTCGCGCAATAGCGTACTGAGTGCCACCGGCAAAGCCGAGGTACCGGCATCCGCCCCGACTGTGTTCGGCGGCGATGCCACCCGCTACAACCCGGAGGAGCTATTACTGATGGCGCTGTCACAATGCCACATGCTCACTTACCTTGCGTTGGCGTCGCGGCGTGGCGTGGCCGTACTCGGCTACGAAGACCGTGCCACGGGTACGCTGGGCGCAGCGGTTTCCGGTGAATTGCGCGGCAAAACCTCAATGCGCGAAGTGACATTGCGGCCACGCGTCACCGTCGCAAAAGGCAGCAATCCTGAGGTCGTCATGGCGATGCATGAAAAAGCCCACGCCAATTGCTTCATTGCGAACTCGGTGAATTTTCCGGTGACGCATCAGGCAGAAATCGTCGTCGAAAATTAAAAAGCCAGCATTGGTGGGGCGTTCGGACTGAAAAACCTCCGAAATACCCGCCAATGCTGGCCTTTTGTCCGGGCACCCGGGATTCCCCATGGCGCCTGGCAGTGCGAACAGCTAATCCAGCAATGTGGCCTGCGCGCGGATTTCGCCACCTGGAAACGTCGCGCTGTGGACATTGAAGTAGGTGCCGCCGCTGGCGAACGCCACCGCCTGCGCTTGCGTCAATTTCGCGCCGGGTGCGGATGACCAGGTGCCAGGCGGGCCTTCGGTAAAGGGCACGATGACAGGGCCATTTACGCCGACCGCCGCCAGATGTAGATGTGCCGCCGCACCGGGGAGACCGGTGGTGGTCACGACAATCGAAATATCCAGCGTATTGGGATTAAGTTCAGCGCGACCGCGACCGGTGGCGGTGGAGGTCGTCGGTGGATTTTCATTGGCACCGATCAACAAGCCATGACGGACGATATTCGCGGTCTGCGTACGCGCTTCGCCGCCGGGGAACGCTGCGCTATGCGTATTGACGTACATATTGCCGAACAGAATGGCGCGGTACTGCGCCTCGGTCAAGGTGGCGGGGGTGAAATTCCAGATGTTGCTGCCGGCAGCCGACACCGTGGTCGGGAACAGCACGGGCGCATTGACGCCAAACAATCCGCCGTGAATGTGCGCGGCGGTACCAGGCAATCCAATATTGGTCACAGTGCCCGTCAAATCGCGCGTGATCGGATTGATGATGATGCGCGAGGTGGCGCTGCCGCCGCCCACGACCGGTGGAACTTCATTGGCACCGGACAGCGCGACATCAATCACATCGCGACCGATCTGCCCGCGAATCTCGCCGCCGGGAAATGCGGCTGAGTGCACGTTGAAATACGCGCCGCCGCTGATAAATGCATTGTACTGATCCGCCGTGATGGTGGTGCCGGCCGGCGGTGCCCAAATGCCGCTCCCCGCTGCAGTCTGGGTAAACGTCACCGCCGCAGGCGCCGCGACGCCGATGGCGCCGAAATGGATGTGCGCAACCGTTGCCGTGATACCGGAGGTCACGACCCGCGCCGACAGCGCGCGTGTCGTCGCGTCTACCGAGAACGTCCCGGTGCCGGAAGCCGTCGAGTTATTGGGTGGCGTTTCCTGCGAACCGGTCAGCTTGGCGGTGAGCACGGTACGGCCGATCTGTCCGCGGATTTGCCCGCCGGCGTAGAGCGCGCTATGCACGTTTACATACAGGCCACCCGCATTGAGGGCGGTCATTTGGTCGGCGGTCAGCACCGCGTTCGCGGCGGTAACCCATACGCCGCTACCGGCGGCAGTCTCCGTGAGCGGTACGATGATGGGCCCGTTGACGCCAGGTTCCGCAATGTGGATATGTGCGGCAGCGCCGGTGAATCCGAACGAATTCACGGTGGCAACAATCTGTCCGGTAGTGGGAGTGACCGTGATGACGGCGTTGCCGCTCGCAGCGGTGAGCACGGGCGGGTTTTCTTGCCCGCCGGTCAAGGTGGCGAAATACGTGGTGGTCGCCGCAGGCGGTGCCGGCGGGGGGACGGGATCGTCATCGGATGTCTGACCGCATCCGGCGATTAATGCGAAAAGCGCGAGTAACGCGCCGGCAAAGTAGCGCGCTTGGTTCAATTTGTTCATGTCACCCCCTCAACTAGTTATATGCCGCCGTAGTTTTACGAGGCAGGTTGGACTTCGGATTCATTGTCCTCGAACCAGTCTGTTCAAGCGAGCAAAATCTGAAAGGCGTGGGGCCACGAATCAAAGGCACTCGAACGAAACCGCATTTGCCGCACTCGCAGCCGGCTGCCCCAGGCAAATACGGCCGCGGCCACGCAACAGCACCTGCTCGCGCCGCAGCCAGACTTCGCGGTCGCCTTCGATGCTCACATACGTGCCATTGGTTGAATCATCGACCAAAAAAAATTGCGCGTCCCTGCGCTCGATTCGCGCGTGGCGCCGCGACGCGGTCCGCTCCATGGTGACCAGTTCGCACTCGGCGTCACGCCCCAGCCACATTACCGCCACCCCCGGCGGAAATTCGAGCTTCACACCGGGATAGACCAGTTGCAATCGCGATGTGGTGTCCAACGGTCGCGTGCGAGTCACGAACTGGGTGCTGTCGAGATCCTCCTCCCACACCACCTCAAACACATGCACGCTGTCCTGTTTGCCCTTGACATTGTGCGCATCGAGATCGCGCGTACCGGCGCGCAACGGTGGCGTCAATTTATCCACACTGGCACCGCTGGTGAGAATTTGCCCGCGCCGCGCGAGACCGGCGAGCCGCGCGGCGGTGTTGACGCCGTCGCCCCAAAAGTCGTCGCGGTCTTCGAGCACATGGCCGAAATGAAAGCCGATCTTGATCGCGAATTTCACCCCGCCGTTGGCCGGTAACGCGCCCATCACAGCCTGCATCGCCTTGGCCGCTTCGCACGCCGCCGACGCGGATGGAAACGCGGCCATAATTTCGTCACCGATAGTCTTGACTACCGTCCCCTGCCAGCGCTGTACGACAGCACCGCACACGGCGAGGCAGGCGTCGATCGCCTTCGCAGCCGGTTTGTCGCCGAGCAACTCGTAGATCGCCGTGCTGTCCGTGACATCGGCGAACAGGATGGCACGCTCTTTGGAGACGAGGGTCACGAGTTAAGCGGCATCGAGTCAGTGCCACGACAGGCACGGACTGGCACGCGCGCGATCTGTCGAACGATCACGCCACATATCGGCGTGTTGATCAGCACGGTTTCAATGGTCGCCATCGGGCGCATTCTGACAGACGCCGCGCAATTCCGCTGGCCCAGGGTTTGTCTGGCGCAATGCAATCGCTTTCGACATCTGCACCAGATGCAAAGGTTTCAACATTCTTTCCGGCACGGGAAACGGCATTGTGCCGTAGACGATGAAACCGAGTTTTTCGTAATACGGAAACAAATCTTCGCGCACGTTCACGACCTTGAGATCGACAACGTCGCAGCCCGCCTCACGGCAGCGGTCTTCGACCGACTCCACCAGTAATCGCGAAAGCCCGCGACCCTGCGCGTCTGGATCCACCGCGAGCATGCCGAGATAACCGCGCGTGCCGGTG
>JAYTUX010000601.1:0-9435 GCA_043744315.1 Betaproteobacteria bacterium
ACCGATGCCTTGCGTACCGCCGACAGCGACGGTTTCCCACCAAGCAACGCTTCCATCGACCGCAGGGGATATTTGTTTCCCTTCCACTCGATCTCGCTCATTTCCATGAACGGCTCGTAGCGCTTGCCCTTGTATTCCTGCACCTGTTCGATCATCACCGAGGGAATTGCGTACAACGTTTCGCCGACCACCACCATCACGGCTTGCGTCACCGCAAGCGTCAGGGGCAGGGCGATCGTGAAGGTGGTACCGCGGCCGGGCGTCGAGGCGATGTCGATGCGCCCGCCGAGTGAAACAATTTCGTTGCGCACCACGTCCATGCCGACGCCGCGACCGGCAATTTGCGACACTTCTTCCGCTGTCGAAAATCCGGCCATGAAAATGAACTGCGTGAGTTGCGTCTCGTTGATCTCGGCGTTAGCGTCGAGCAAACCTTTTTGAATCGCCTTCTCGCGGATACGGGCGAAATCGAGGCCATTCCCGTCATCGGACAACGTCAAAATAACTTCGTTGCCGGCCTGTTGTGCATCGATCGTGATTTCGCCGATCTCCGATTTGCCCCGGGCGACGCGTTCGGCGGGCGACTCCAATCCATGCGCAACGGCGTTGCGCAACAAGTGCTCAAATGGTGCGGTAATTTTTTCCAGCACCGAGCGGTCGATCTCGACGCGCACGCCGCGAAATTCGAGGTTGGCTTTCTTGTCGAGCTCTTTCGCGGTCTGGCGCAGCAGCCGATAAAAACGATCCTGCAAATTACCCAGCGGCACCAGCCTGACGCCCATCAAGCCCTGTTGCAGATCGCGATTAAGACGCGCCTGTTGCAGTAGAGCGGCCTCGGATTCGTCGATATTTTTTTGCAGCGACAGTTGCAACGTAATGACGTCGTTCAGACTTTCGGCGAGAAAGCGCGTGAGTTCCTGCGTGCGCGAGAACCGATCGAATTCCAGCGGATCGAACTTTTCGCCATGCTCTTCAGCGACGCGGATGCGCGACTGAATCTGCGTTTCCGCCTGAATTTCAATCTCGCGCAATTGCGATTTCATGCGGTTGATGTTGTCCGTCAATTCAACCAGCGATTGCTTGAAAGTCAGTAATTCCTGATCGATCCTCGATCGGGCAATGGACAATTCGCCTGCATCATTTACAAAGCGATCGATCGTGTCAGCATTGACGCGCAACATCGATTGGCGTTCGCGGCCCTCAAGTTTTTCGCCCTCGGCAATGATTTCCGCGCGCGTCGCCGCCATGACCGCCAGTGGGCCAGGCAGATCCTGCGAGACGTCGGAGATAACCGGAAGTTCGATCGCAGTAGTAGAGGAAAAATCACCCTTGGCCAACAGGTCGATGGCGGCATTGAAACGATCGACGCCATCATCGACTTCATCGAACCTGTTCTTCGTCGGTTCGGCGACTTGATCCATCGCGATGATGCGCGATTCGATCACGTGCGCAAGTTCGCCGAGGCGCATCAAGCCCGCCATGCGGGCCGAGCCTTTCAGTGTGTGCAGATGGCGCGCGAGTTCCGTGACCGGCCCGTGGTTGACCGGTGCCGCACGCCAACGACGCAGACTGTCGCCAACGGCGGGAATGATCTCTTTGGCTTCCTCGAGAAAAATCGGCAGCAGGTCATGGTCAATGTCGTCCGCCATACTGCGCCGTTCCTTGCCCGGCAAGGCGACAGACGAAGTCTCTGGGACGTCGGCGCGGGTGACGGTTGGCACGGACGCGGCGACCGCCGACGCTACCGCCAATGTGGCAGCGGAGTCAAACGTAAACGGCGCCGTTGCAGGTTCTTGAATCGTTACCGCTTCCGCATCTGGCACCGGCGTTGATTCCGCCGCGAAGGCACCAAAATCAATTTCCTCAACGGCGGGTTGCGGCGCATTGGCTTTTGATTCACGGTTATCCACGTTGTCGACTGCCGCCGCCAACGGTGTTTTGATAAAGGTGCCCTCGCCGCGCTTTTCCAGTTTTAGCGTATCGCGCAGTGCCATCAATTCGGCGACGATATCCGGTCGCGCAGTGGGGGGTTCATGGGTATGCAAGCCCAGTACCATGCTCGATAATGCGTCCACGGCGCTGCGCGTGACGGCGAGACGGTGCGTGTCAAATTCAGGCGGAAATTCGATCGCCTCCTGCAGCCATTTTTCCAGCGCAAAGGCGACGTCGGCAATCATTTCCATGCCGGTGGTGCGCGACGAGCTCGTCAACGTGTGCGCCGCGCGCATGAAGTCATGTGTGACGGGTTGGCGGGGCTTGGCCTCGTGTGCCGACATTTCGTTTTCGAGTGTCGCGATATGCTGATCGGCCTCGCCAAGGTAAATGTGAAACAGCGCATAAGGGATTGCGATATCGCCGACGTTCACGTCTTCGGGTTCTGGCGGCAGCGCCGGCGTCGTAACAACGTCAGCGGGCGCGCGCGTATCCGGAACACCCGCCTGCATCAAATTTTGTTCTGTCGAGGGCGACGACTCCGTCGGCTCATCGAAGAAATTCAATGGCTCATCTGCCGCCATAGCTGGCGGTGCGACGGCTGCGGGGATATCAACGACCGGCACCGCAAATCCCAATGATTCAAAGGGAACCGCATCGTGTTCCTCGACCAATGGCGACGGCTCAATTTCCGCCTCAGGCACGGCCTCTGGTGCGCGGGCATCGCCGCCTATTTCAGTTGTCGTTACCGCCACCGGCGTTTCTGGTGCTGAAACGGCAACGTCTGCAAATTCAGGCTCGCGGTCGTTTTTCAGATTCTCCGCGGCTCGCGCGAGTTCGACGCCGTCAATTTGTGCATTGCCGTTTGTCCGCAAGGCATCAACCCAGCCGTGAAACGCGCTTGATGAGCGCTCGATGAAGGCAATCAAACCGGGCGCGGCAGGTTTCTCGTCTTTCAGCCACTTGTTCATCACCTGTTCGCAATTCCAGGCGACATCGCCAAGGTCGTTCAGGCCGACCATGCGACCACTGCCCTTCAGCGTGTGATAGGCGCGGCGGATGGTGACAAGCGCTTCCTTGTCAAGCGTATTCGCGCGGACTGCCGCCAGATTCTCGCGCAAGGTGGTGACGACTTCGCCCGCTTCTTCAAGGAAGATTTCGAGCAACTCTTGATCCACCTCGGACGCGGGTGCGTCGATGAGATGAATGGCTTGTGCAGAAGGCGCTTCGCTGTGTTTCGGCGCGATTTCGGAAATCGCGTGACTCACGCCGGTCTTCAACGGGTCAAATGTTGCCTCGATCGCCTTCAGTGCTGTATCACTCTGGCGAGCGGATTCATTGTCGGCAATCAGCTCCGCTTCCTGTTTTAATTCCTTGACGGCTTCGCGCAACTGTTCGCGGGTGCTGGTCTGCTCGGGTTTCTGTTTCCAGTCCTCGTAGAGCCCCTGAACTTTCTGTTTTGAGACTTCGACATCGTTTGCGCCGACGTGTAATTTGGTCGGTGCGACCTTAGTTGCAGCGGGCTTTTGTGCGAGTCCGAAGCGGATCAATGCCGGCTGCAATACATCGCGAGGTTGGCTGGTGCCTTGTTGCAATGCCGTGATGTACAAACCCAACGCCGACACACCCTCGGCAACCGCGTCGGCATCTTCGCCTGCACCTTTGATAGCACCGGATGCGAAATGCGCAACCCGCTCGCGCAGTAACTGATTGAGCGCAGCCGCTTCATCGAGCTCCAGAATGGTCAACGCGCCCTGGACTTGCGAAAACAGCGGTGGCAGCGTGGCGAGATCCGCGTTCTTTTGGGAATCGCGGAAAAAAACATCGAGCGCACTTTCGATTGTGGCGAGATTGACCTGAACCTCCTGACCGACTTGAAACATCAACATGCGCTCTTGCGCGCGCTTGGTCATGTCGTCCATCAGCGCGTTCGCACCACCTGCGATGACCGGCAGCGGCGTACCGGTCATCGCCGCCTTGAGCCGGGCGACGATATTGCCAGCCTGTGTGGAGAATTCCGCCGTCAATCGGAAGTAGTTTTCCAGAGAAGATTCGAGAAACAAAAATGCGGTTGCGACCTCAAGCGACTGGGTTTCACTGGATGGGCCCTGAATCTTGCGAAGGTGTGCGCCCACCGCGCCCAGCGCCTTGATCAATTGGGTGACATCCTTGTTGGGCTGCTGTTGCGCAGTCTTGAAAAGCTGCTCGGCCTGCGTTGCGTAGGTTTCCAGCGCAGAGCGGTTGCCCCCGGCGAATTTCAACCAGTTGTCTTTTTGTGCCTGCACCTGCTCGCGAAGTGCGCGCACCACACTTTTCAATTGGTCGTCGGCCTGCGATTCGCCGATCGATTCGGGCAATGCCAGCAATTCATCGAGTTGGTAAAGTTCGCGAATTTTTCTTAAGCGCTCGGTCTGCGCTTTGGATTTGCCGATCACCAACAGAATGTCGCGGAACAGTTTTTCGGGAACCTTTTGAAAGCCATCGATCAGCAGTTTGATTTGTTGGTCGATCTTGCCGAATAATTGCACTGCGAGTGCGCCAGCTTCACCGGGGTTCGCCGCAACGGCGTCGAAGAAGCCGCCGGTCGCATACCAGAATGATCGCGATGGCGATGCCACTTGCAGCGCTTCGATGGCAAGCGTTGCGTTGCGCATGTCGCGCGCACCGCCGACCATGTCCTTGTCGCGCAGCAATTTCAATAGCCCGGCCTGATACATGCCGCGCCGTTGTTTTACGGCCTCGGCCAGCATTTCCGATTTAGGCAGCGCGACGGTGTCTTCGGGCGCCGGCATCGCGCGGCTCAGATCCGGTGAAAATAAATCACTTTCGGAAGCGTCACTTGCTCCCCGTGCGCGGTTGACCTGCAAATATGCAGGGGCCAGCACCATCGGTCGGTCCGTGGCGCCGGAAATCAGGGTGTCCAGATAAGATGAAAGTGCGATGGTCGCCTTGCGTGCGGCGGCGATGCGCTGCGGCGCGATCGACCTTGCGTTCGGATCTTTCTCCAATGATTCGACCAGTTTTTCAATTTCTTCATTGAATCGTGTGGCTGCACCGAGGCCGACCATCGATAACGCGCCCGTTACCTGATGAAGGTGGGTGGCGACATACTTTGCGGATTTCGTGTCACCGGGGTCGCCCGCCAATTTGTCGAGATGCGAACGTGCCTCAGTGAGCGAATGCTCGATTTCTGCTTTCACCCAAGACAGCGGGCCAATGTCAAAAGTCGATACGGGATTGGCGGACATTTGTTTTCTTGAGGGGATCGCGAGGCGGATTATGCGGCAAACGTCGGCGACTAGAGTTTAAAGCCGGAAACGGATGCTTTGAGGTCGCTCGCAACCTCCGCGAGCTCTTTGATCGATGATGCCGTCTGTTGCGTACCGACCGTCGTCTGCCGGTTAATTTCCAAAATGTCCTGCATGTTGCGCGCGACCTTGTTGGCCGATGCGGCCTGAGTCTGCGTATCGGTGGAAATTTTCTGAATCAGTGAGGCCAGATTTTTTGTCACCGAATCGATTTCCGACAGCGCTTGTCCCGCCGCGTCGGAGAGTTTCGCACCTTCGACCACGCCCGTTGTCGATTTTTCCATGGCGGCCACGGCATCTTGCGTATCAGCCTGAATGGTTTTAACGATGGCGCCAATTTGTTTGGTGGCTTCGCCGGAACGCTCCGCCAACCGCTGCACCTCTTCCGCAACCACTGAAAATCCGCGCCCCGCCTCACCCGCTGACGCAGCTTGAATCGCCGCATTCAAGGCGAGCACGTTGGTTTGTTCGGTAATGTCGGAAATCAGTTCCACGATCTCGCCAATCTCCTGCGAGCTTTCGCCGAGACGTTTGATGCGTTTGGACGTTTCCTGAATTTGATCGCGGATATCGTTCATGCCGGAAATCGAGTTCTGCACCGCGAGGCGGCCCTTGTCCGCCGCCGCCAGCGAGCGCATCGCCACCTGCGAGGATTCTTCGGCATTCGAGGAAACCTTGGTCAGTGTCTCGGCCACCACCAGCACGTCTTGCGTAGTATCGCGAATTTCCTTCGACTGTTTCTCCGCTGCGTCGAGCAGTTGCACCGACACCGCCTGTGCTTGTTGGGATTTCGCCGACACCTGCGTGGAGGCGTTGTTGACGCCGGTGACGAGCGTACGCAACTCGTCGATCGTATAGTTCATCGAGTCTGCGATCGCGCCGGTGATGTCTTCGGTCACTTTCGCGCGGATAGTCAAGTCGCCGTCGGCCAAGTCGCCCATTTCGTTCAACAACCGCAGAATCGCTTCCTGGTTGCGCTTGTTTTCAGCTTCGGATTCGGCCGCACGTTTGCGGGCATCGGCCAGAAATACGGCGGCGATCAACGCGAGAAACAATAATGCGAGCGCGCCGAACACAAATGCCATTGCCAATGGCCCATTTTTCTTCTCTGCCGCCAGCGCAGTTTGCAACTGTTCCACGTTGCCGAGCAATGACTCCGACCCCTGTTGCAAAGCGCGGCCCGACTGACGTGCTGAAACGAGCTTCTGCACATTGCCTAGAATCGGCCCGACGTTTTTTTCGAAGGCAGTGAATTGCTCGCGCAATTTCGCCGCCTTGGCTTTTGCTTCACCGTCGCGCAACGCGCTGATACCCAGCGTGTCGGACCCGGATTCAAGCGCTTTGATGAGTTCGCGGAAGTCGTTGGTATCTTTGCCCAACAGAAACGGTACATCCGGCTCGATCACTTCCGAACCAAGAATCTCCGCTGAACCGCGCCCTAGCCGCTCGGCCAAGAAGGTCATTCGGTTTACTTTCAACACTTGTGCCGGCGGCGCGCCTGATTGCTGCATCAATCCCGTCAAATCCTGCGACAGTGCAGCCAGTTCTTCAGCGCCTGCGCGCACCTGCGCAATGTTGCGCGAAAGATCCGCTAAGTCGGTCTTGGCCGCTAGGATGGCGGTTGCCGCCGAGGCGCTGTCTGCGAAGCGCTTGGTCAATTCTTCCAGCCGGGAATTCAATTCTTCGCTGATCTTGGCGCTCGGAACCGTGGTGTCAAAGGTCTTTTCGCCAGCAGGTGTGCCCTCATTAAGCACTTGAAGGTAGCGCTGAAATTCATCGCGACTGTCTTGTAGTTGCGGAAATGATGCGGCATCACCGCGCGCGGCCAAGCCGGCCGATTTGGCGAGACGTTGCGTGTGGAATTGAAGCTGAGAGGTGATATTGGTATACACCGACAAATTGCTTCGGTTGATGGCGTCGAGCACGATCGCGCCGATCGTCAGTGCGCCGAAAAATCCTGCGATGATAAGTAAGACAGGCAGCTGTTGTTCAGCCGGACGATCACCGATAAAAGGCAGCTTGAAGGCGCGGTCGGATCTTTTCGCCTTGCTGATTTTGGTGGCAGCGACCTCCGCCTTGATTTTTCGCGTTTGATCGCCTTGACCGGCTCCGGATGTCGACGGTGCCGTCGTGGCAGATATTTTGCCCGCCGCCGTTTTTTTTCCGCGACCAAGGAAACCAAAAATCGAACTGCCCGATTTTTCGCCAGGTTGTGCCGCCGAGCCCGCCGGTTTCTTGTCCTGATTGTTCGACGAACCAGGTATTTTGAGTGCCATGTCGCTTCTCCGTTACTATTTTGTTTCGTCGTGATCGCCGCGTGTCAGGCCTGATGCGATAACGTCGATATTCCTGTTTGCAACGGCAACGCCGCGGTGGCAAGCGTGCCCACTTCCAGAAAGCGCAAATCCACCACCAGTGCCGCGACATCCAACTCCAGCCATTGCGCGTCGGCAAGATCGCGATATGTTGCCTTGACCCATGGCCTCGCCGACGAATGGGTGACGGTTTCAATTGTGAAGTGTTCCGGATTGCGCAGACCAAGCATACGATTGACCAGAAGTCCCGAGCCTTCCAAGAGTCTTTCGGCGATGAGGATGACCCGTCGCTCGGTTCCCGGGCCGATGGCGGGGCCGCCCTGAAAGGAACAAAAATCTACGACCGAACTCAGTTTGCCGCGAATATTCGCGACACCGCGAAACCAGGGTTGTGTCAATGGAACCGTTGCCGTTGCCGGTACCGGAATCACTTCCGATACGTCCGCAAGATTCACCAGCCAGTGTTCGGTGCCAACCTGGAAGCCTAACTTGGACGCAGATGATTTTTGCGACGCAAGATCGCGGATGCGCTGCGCCACATTTTGCTGAAACTCACGGAGACTCGTCTTGCGTGCCATGGCAAAGCCGGGCTAGCCGAGCGCCTTAATCTTGGCGAGCAGTTCCGCTCCATTGACCGGCTTGACGATGTAATCTTTGGCGCCTTGGCGCATGCCCCAAATCTTGTCCGTCTCCTGATCCTTGGTGGTGCAAATAAAAACGGGGATATGTTTGGTCTTTTCCTCGCGGGTAATCGCACGCGTTGCCTGGAAACCATTCAATCCGGGCATCACGACATCCATCAGAATCAAATCCGGCACTTCCGCCTTTGCGCGCTCGACGCCGTCCTCCCCGCTCACCGCGAGCGCAACGGTATACCCGGATTTCGTCAATAGCCCTTCGAGGAATGCGCGTTCGGTCGGGGAATCATCAACGATGAGGATTTTCTTGATGGCCATGTTCTTGCTCCAATCGGTTGCGGTCTGGCTGAATTCAGCAGTTTCAAAGGTAAATAAATCTTGTCAATACTAAGCAGCGTTTGGTTGGGGTGTGGCCCCTTGTCGCGTGCTGCGATGGGTCTCAACAGTTTTCAACAAACTTTCTTTCGAAAATGGTTTGGTCAGGTACTCATCCGACCCCACCATCCGCCCACGCGCCCGGTCGAACAGGCTGTCTTTCGACGAAAGCATGATCACCGGCGTTGCTTTGTGTTTGGCGTTTTTCTTGATCAACGCGCAAGTCTGGTACCCATCCAGACGAGGCATCATGATGTCGACGAAAATCAGGTCCGGCTGATGGTCGGCGATCTTTGCCAATGCGTCGAATCCATTTTCCGCGAGAATGACGTGGCATCCAGCCTGCATCAGAAATATCTCAGCCGATCGCCGAATCGTATTGGAGTCGTCGATCACCATCACTCTTACGCCCGACAGGGGTTTATCGTCCGCCACGTCCCGGCTCCTCGATGGCTCCATGCGTGTCGTGGAGCCTGATCTTCATGTAATGCGTCATCGTACCTGCTTATCAATCGTCCCGTCTGCAAAACGCATCATTGTCGAATCTGGCATTGCCTTGCGCGCAATACAGCGCTTGATTATTGCGCAGTTTCCCGTGAGTTGACGGCGACGATGCCATTTCTGCGTACCCATTTCGTTGGTTGCCGGCAATCATGGTCAAATTTCAATCATTTCAAAATCCTCCTTGCGTGCGCCACATTCCGGGCAACTCCAGCTGATCGGAACATCTTCCCACTTTGTTCCCGGCGGGATACCGTCGTCGGGCCAGCCGCAGGCTTCTTCATAGATGAGGCCGCAAACGAGGCACATCCACGTTTGGAAGTGTGTCGTCGCGGTCATTGCCGCCTTTCAGTAATACAATACATG